>JACQZT010000134.1 GCA_016213755.1 Acidobacteriota bacterium
CCGGTGGTGGAAGGACGCCTGGCGCTGGGCGCCTGGCAGGGCATCTACCTGTTCGAGCACCGCGGCGGCAACCACCGGCGCAGCGCGCTGCTGCACCTGATGGGAGAATGAAACGCGCCCAATCTGGGCTATGATGTACAGGTAAGGAGCGGCGATGAGCTTTTCACGACGAGAGTTTCTGGAAACGGCGGCGCTGGCCGCGGCGGCAACGCCGGCGCTGGCGGAAGCCGACAAGAAAACAGGCATGCCGATGCGCGTTCTGGGACGCACCGGTTTCAAAGTCTCGATCCTCGGATTCGGCGGCGGCAGCCGGTTCCTCATGTACAAGGATGAGGATAAGGCCGCCGAAGCGCTGCACAAAGCCCTGGACCTGGGCATCAACTACGTCGACTCGGCCGCCACCTACGGCGACGGACAGAGCGAAGAGCGCATGGGCAAATTCCTGGGCGCGCGGCGCAAGGACATCTGGCTGGTCACCAAGCTCAGCAAGCGCAACGGCGACGAGGCCATGCGCCAGCTCGAGCGCAGTCTCAAGCTGATGCGCACCGACTACCTCAACCTGGTGCACATGCACGACCTCAAGGACGAAAAAGACCTGGCCGACATCGAGGCCGGCGACGGCGTGTTGAAGGTCCTCTACAAGCTCCGCGATCAGAAGGTGGCGCGCAATATCGGCGTCACCTGCCACGGCGATCCGGCGATTCTGAAGATCGCGCTCGAACGCCACGACCTCGACTGCACACAGATGGCCCTCAACGCGGCCCGCCAGGGCCAGGGGCGCGGCGGCGGAGCGCTCAAGCCGGGCGAGGAGGCGAAGCCGGGCAGTTTCGAGACCGTGGCGCTGCCGGTGGCCCTGAAGAAGAAGATGGGCGTCACCGCCATGAAGGTGTTTGCACAGGAGCAACTGGTGGGCAAGGCGCCCATCGACAAGCTGCTGCGATACGTTTGGTCGCTCCCGGTGGCCGCGGCCATGGCGGGTATGCCGAAACTGGAGTACCTGGAGGAAAACATCCGCCTGGCCAAGGCCTTCCAGCCCATGCCGCCGGCCGAGATGCGGTTCCTCTCGGAGAACCTGTCGGAGCGCTACAAGCTGGCCATCGACCGGCACTTCCTCGACCACCGGGACGCGTAAAACCCCGCGTTCTTTAGGCGCGCCACTGGCGGCGGCGGACCAGCGGGCCGTTGAGCACGGCCAGGGCGAGATTGACGTCGTCGACGATCTGGAAGTCGTACATGCCCACGCAGATGAAATCGGCGCCGCCTTCGAAGGCGTACTTGAATTCGTTTTTCGGGTGCAGGGCGCCCGCGGCCAGGGTTTTGAAGGCGATCCAGGGTTCGGGCCGTTCCCGCATGTAGGCCATGGTGGCCTCCGGATCGTCGCACCAGATGTTGTCGCATTCCGGCTTGGGGCTGGCCGACCAGTAGTTGGTGCGGTGCAGGGTCTTCATCCAGAAGTCGGGCCGCAGGCCCTTCTCGACGCAGGCCTGGATGGTGGAGAGCTTGTGTCCGCCGATGCCGGCCGGCAGGCCGTTCTTGCGGGTCAGATCGACCGCCTGGGCGATGAGGTCGAACTTCCCTTTCTCGACCAGCTCGTCCGCCACGCCTCCCTGGATGTAGCAGGCCGCCGCGCCGCGATCGATCGAGCGCTGGGTCATCTGGATGATATCCTTGCCGCCGCAATCGGAGATGAAGCGAATCTTTCCGCCGGCCCGCCAGTAGTCGTTGATCACCTCGCACAGCGCCGGGTTGGTGAGCACGGCGTTGACGCCGCAGGCCTCGGCCAGGGCGAAGGTCTCGAAGATCTTGCCCTGGTGATGATAGGCTTTGACCAGCTTCGAGGCGTAGATCAGGTCCCGCGCGTGGGCCCAGCCGCCGATCAGGTTGCCGCCCAGGATCATCCGGCTGAGCGAGAGGTGGCCGATGCCGGCGCGCGGCAGGCGCCCCTTCAATTCGCTCACGCTGGTGAACTGGAAGGTCTTCACCGTGGCGCTGGCGACAAACTGGTCCTTCTTGCCGGCCGCGCTCAGCAACTGCACTTCTTCAAAGCTCTTCCAGCCGTGCTTCTTCAGCACCGACATCACGAAGACGCCCAGTATCGGCAGGCCCGCCATGGCCGCCAGCATCTCGCGGCGGCCGGCCGGCGCCGGCGCCGATTCGGAAGCCCGGCGGCGCGCCAGCAGGCTCTCCAGGCCGAACCCGGCAGCCGGAAACGCGACCGCCACCGAAAGCGCGAACAACTCCACCAGGGTTTTGTTCACCAGCAGGTAGTGGCCCTCCATCACCCCGCCCATGGCCGGCCCGAACAGCGGCGGATAGGCGAAGTAGTACAGCGCCAGCAGCGCAATTCCGCCCAGCGCCGCCGGGCGCACCAGCACCCCCAGCATCAGCCCCAGGCCGATCCCCAGCAGCCCCCAAATGTTGAGCTGGTCGATGAGGCGCACCGCGCCGTCGCTCGATCCGAGAAAGTGGAAGAAGCCGGCGAACGGGCCGGTGCTGGACTTCAGGTACCCGGCCGAGGACCAGCCGGGGTACACGATCTTGACCAGTCCTTCATACAAAAAATGCCAGCCGATGAACATGCGCAACAGGGCCAGCGGGAATTGCCGATAATCCACGGCAGGGGAAGATGTCGGTGTCATTGCGTCCGCTCCATGTGATCTACAGTTTGGGCACCAGCGACAGCACCGCCTGCGAAGGGCTGGCGATGACGTGCGCGGCAACCAGTTTACCCAATCCTTCGACGCG
>JACQZT010000001.1 GCA_016213755.1 Acidobacteriota bacterium
CCGGCATTCTGGCCTTTCTGGTGCTGCCGGGCGCGTTCTTCGGCGGCCTGGCCCTGATCGTCTACGCCGTGATTTTCGCATACCGCTAGCCAAAACCGGGGACAGTACACTCAATACACCGTTTTCCGCCCAACCGAGCAGGCCGAGAAATGGTGTATTGAGTGTACTGTCCCCGGTTTTGGGCTGGTAGAATCGGTAGTTTGGGATTTGCATGGAATTTATTGAACTGCTGTGGGAGAGGTTCCGCCACTGGCTGGAACCCTTCGTTTATCTTTCGAACAATGTTCTGAGCCTGGCGGGAGTGGTCGTGGTGACCACCACGACCGTGCTCTGGGTGGCCATGCTGCCGATGCTGGTGCACGGCGAGATGGCCAATCCCTACACCGGCATTCTGGCCTTTCTGGTGCTGCCGGGCGCGTTCTTCGGCGGCCTGGCCCTGATCCCGCTGGGCATCTTCTGGAACCGCCGGCGGCAAGTGCGCCGGGGCGAACTGCCGGCCACCATGCCGGCGCTCGACTTCCACAACGTCCGGCTGCGCCGCCTGCTGCTGTTCGTCGGTTTGACGACGGTCGCCAACCTGGTGATCGCCGGCCAGCTCACCTACGGCGCGCTGCACTACATGGACGGCGTGACGTTCTGCGGCCGGACCTGCCATGTGGTGATGGAGCCCGAGTACAACGCCTACCAGAACTCGCCGCACTCGCGGGTGGAATGCGTGAAGTGTCATATCGGCCCTGGCGCGTCCTGGTTCGTCAAGAGCAAACTCTCGGGCATGCACCAGGTTTTCGCGGTGCTGTTCAACACGTATGAGAGACCGATTCCGACGCCGGTGCACAACCTGCGCCCGGCACGGGAAACCTGCGAGGCCTGCCACTGGCCGCAGAAATACGGCGAGGACCGGCTGCGCATCGTCCAGAAATACGCCGACGACGAAACGAACTCGATGACCAAGACCGTGCTGCTGATGCGCATCGGTGGCGGGCGCTACGGCGGACCGGGCATTCACGGCGCGCATCTCGGCGAGGGCGTGACCATCCGCTACGCGCACTCGGACGAGAAGCGCCAGACCATCCCCTGGGTGGAATCGGCGCGCAACGGCAAGAGCGCGATTTTCACGGCGCCGGGAACGCCCCTGGACGCCGACAAGCACTTCGCGGTGCGGGTGATGGATTGCGTGGACTGCCACAACCGTCCCAGCCACTCCTACGAACTGCCCGAACGGGCGGTGGACCGCGACATGGCCGGCGGAATCGTTCCTCCCGCGCTGCCCTTCGCCAAGAAACACAGCATCGACGTCTTGAAGGCCAATTACACGAGCAACGAGGAGGCCGCGCAGCGGATTCCCGTCGAGTTCGCGCGCTTCTACCGCGAGAAGCATCCGGAAGTCTACCGCCAGCGGAAGGCCGAGATCGACCGGGCCGGACAGGCCCTGCTGGCGATTTACCGGCGCAACGTCTTTCCGGCCATGAAGGTCTCCTGGGGCCTGTACCCCAACAACATCGGCCACGCCGACTTCCCGGGCTGCTTCCGCTGCCACGACGACCAGCACACCGCCGCGGGCGACCGGAAAATCGGGCAGGACTGCAACACCTGCCACCAGTTGCTGGCCATGGAGGAACCGGCCCCCAAGATCCTCTCCGATCTGGGGTTGGATAAGAAGTAGACAGGAGCGACGCACATGCAATTCGGCGTGAACACGTTCATCTGGACCGCCAACTTCGACGGCTCCAGCCTGCCTCTGCTGCCGGCGATCAAAGCGGGCGGCTTCGACAGCTTCGAGGTCCCCATTTTTCGCCCCGGCGAGTTCGCGGCGCGGGAGATCCGGCGGGGCGCCGAGGAGCACGGGTTGCAGCCCACGGTCTGCACCGTGCTCGTGGACGGCCTGAATACGATCGGCGCGGACGCCGATGTCCGGCGCCGCACCATCGCACACTGGAAGGACTGCATCCGGGCCGTGGCCGAGGCGGGCGCGCACCTGCTGGTAGGCCCGTTGTATTCGCCCGTCGGCTGGCTGCCCGGCCGGCGGCGCACCGGGGACGAGTGGCAATGGGCCGTCGAGTGCTTCCAGGCGCTGGGAGACACGCTGGCCGCGCACGACGTCGCGCTGGCCATCGAGCCCCTGAACCGTTTCGAGACCTTCTTCTTGAACACCGCGGCGGACGGCGTCCGGCTGTGCCAGGAAGTGGGTCATCCCAGCGTCGGGCTGCTGATCGACACCTTCCACGCCAACATCGAAGAGAAGGACGTGGCCTCGGCTTATCGCACGGCGGCGCCCTATCTGAAGCACGTGCACACCTGCGAGAACGACCGCGGCACGCCGGGCTCGGGCCACGTCGACTGGCCGGGCGTGTTCCAGGCCCTGCGGGATATCGGCTACGACGCCTGCCTGACCATCGAGAGTTTCGGTTTCGCGTTGGGCGAGATCTCGGCCGCGGCCTCCATCTGGCGCGACCTGGCACCTACGCCGGATTCCATCGCCTTCGAGGGCGTGACGTTCCTGCGCCGGAACATGGCGTAACCCGGCGGCATCTTTTTCGCCCGCTCGTCAGTATACCGGATGAGCGCCATGATCGCGGGAGCCAGCATGGATTTCGAGACGGCCGGGGTGGCCGAGGCGGAGTTTGCACGCCTGCGGCGGCGGGATCCCGAGGCGCTGGCCCGGCTCATCGAACGCTACCAGCACCGGCTGTACCGCTACCTGCTGCGCCTGGCGCCGGAGGCGGCCGAGGACCTGTTTCAGCAGACCTGGCTGCGCGTACTGGAGTCCATCCAGCGCTACGACCCGCGGCGCAGTTTCGATAGCTGGCTGTTCGCCATCGCCCACAACTTGGCCATCGCCATGCTGCGCCGGCGCGTGCCGGCCAGTCTCGACGAGCCGGGCGAAGACCGGCTGGCGGCGCCCGATCCGGGCGCTTTCGAAAACCTCCTGGCGGCCGAACGGCGCAGGGCGGTGACCGAAGCGATGGCGGAGATTCCGCCGCTGTACCGCGAAGTCCTCTCGCTGCGCTTCGAGGAGGAGATGAAGCTGGGGGAGATCGCCGGAACGGTGGGCGCGCCGCTGGGCACGGTGAAGAGCCGTCTGCGGCGCGGGCTGGAAGCCCTGAGGGGGAAACTGCAATGAAGGAACACGAAGCCGTGCGCGCAATGCTGCCCCTGGCGGCGGCCGGGGCGCTCGATCCGGAGGAGGAACGCCGGGTCCGCGCGCACACGGCCGGTTGCCAGGCTTGCGAGTCCGAACTCGGCGCCTGGCAGGCGCTGGGCGAAGAACTGGCGGCGCTGCCCGCGGTGCTGGCGCCCCCGCCGCTGGTCGAGCGCACTCAGGCGCGCGTGCGCGCCGCGCTGTGCGAGGAGGACGAGCGCCGCTGGGACGAGACGGCGCTGGCCTTGCTGTCGCTGCTGGCGTGTACCGTGGGTCTGGCTACCTGGGCCGTCTGGCGCCTGGCCATGCCGGGTGTGACCGGCGGCCTGACGTATCTGACGGTTTCGACGCTGGTTACCTGGCTAACCGCGGGCGTGGCCGCCCTGATCGCCGGCCAGCGCCGGCGCGCTCTCGGGAGGAGTATATGAACCGCTTGGGACAGGAATTCTCGATTATTTCGCGCACCGGAAAGCTGATTGCGTTTCTGGTGTGGCTGGGGCTGACGCTGACGCTGATCGTGCTGTTCACCGCCGTGACGAAACCGGGCGACCCGCCGTTCCCCATCCAGGTGCTGATGACCGTGATCGTACCCGTGCCGCTGAGCATCTACGCGCTGGTGATTGCCTACATCCACGCCGACGCCCGGCGCCGCGCCATGCGCCACGTGCTGTGGACCCTGCTGGCCATCTTCATCCCCAACGCCATCGGGATCCTGCTGTACTTCATCTTCCGCGAGCCGCTGCTTCTGGCCTGCCCGGGCTGCGGCAGCGCGGCGCGCCGGACCTTCGCCTTCTGCCCGGCCTGCGGCGCGGCGCTCCAGCCCGCCTGCCCCGTCTGCCGCCACCCGGTCGAGCACGGGTGGGCCAATTGCGCGTACTGCGGGGGGCGGCTGGGGGGGTGAGGGGGAAATTCCGAAATGCGGTCTACACCTTCCAGCAGATCAGCTTCATCTCCGACATCTCTGCGGCGGCGTACTTCGGACCCTCGCGGCCGGTTCCGCTCTCTTTCACGCCGCCGTAGGGCATGTGATCGGCGCGAAACATGGGGACGTCATTGACGATCACGCCGCCGACTTCGAATTCACGAGCGGCGCGGAAGGCGCGTTCGAGGTCCCTGGTGAAGATGCCGGCCTGCA
>JACQZT010000131.1 GCA_016213755.1 Acidobacteriota bacterium
CAGCCGCTCCGCCTGGGCCACCTTCCTTGGCCTCTTGTGCCACAACTACAACTGGTACCTGCTCCTCACCTGGCTGCCGACGTTCCTCATCCGCGAACGGGGCTTCTCCATGGGGATGATGGCCGTCTACAACGCGCTGCCGCTGTGCGCCACCGCCGTCACCACCATCGCCGCCGGCATCTGGAGCGACCGCCTGGCCGCCCGCAGCTCGAACGTGCCCCGCATGCGCCGCAATTTC
The DNA here is from genome assembly GCA_016213755.1 of Acidobacteriota bacterium. Lineage (GTDB taxonomy): Bacteria > Acidobacteriota > Terriglobia > Bryobacterales > Bryobacteraceae > JACQZT01. The sequence goes on from JACQZT010000131.1 coordinate 239, forward strand.
CTCATCAGCGGAATGCTGGTGACTGCCTGCACGCTGCCGCTGGCTACCCTGCCGTCCAACGCCGCCGCCATGACGTTTCTCGTCATCTCCTTCGCCGGCATCGGACTCTATGTTTCCAATTGCTGGGCCCTCACCCAGAACCTGGCCGGCGTGGAAGCCTCCGGCCGCTGGACGGGCCTGCAGAATGCCGTCGGCAACATGGGCGGCGTTGTCGCGCCGGTCGTCACCGGCATCCTCGTTCAGCGCACGGGCAGCTTCCTGGCGGCGTTCGTTACCTCATCCGTGGTGGTTGTGTGCGGAGCGCTGGTCTATCTTGTTCTGCTGCGCCTGCCGGGAGAAGACTACTCCTCGTAATCTTCGCTGACGAAGGTCAGGTCGAACGCCGCATCCAGCACTTCGCCGGTGAGCACCATCGGCAGCCGTTCAAACCGGATCAGGTCGATGGCATGCGTGATCACGTCGCGCGGCTGGCAGCGCCGGAAGCGTTTGCCGGTCATGAGGTAGCGCCGGTCCACGTAAGACTGCAGGGTGGCTTCCTTGTACTCCACCTGCTGCGAATCGCAGAACCGCCGGAAGATCTCCAGGAACTCGTCCACCTCCGGGCTTCGCACGAACATCTTGTACTGGATGCGCCGCAAGAACGCCTCGTCGCCCAGTTGCTGCGGCCGCAGGTTGGTGGAAAAGACGAGGAAGCACTCGAACGGCACCTGCGCCTTGCCACCCGTCCGGAAGGTGAGAAAGTCGATCCGGCGCTCCATCGGCACAATCCACCGGTTCAGAACCTCGGCCGGCGAGACCTTCTGCCGCCCGAAGTCGTCGATCAGGTAAATGCCGTTGTTGGCCTTGAGCTGGAAGGGCGCATCGTAGACCTTCGAAGACGGGTTGTAGCTCAGGTCCAGCATCTCCAGCGACAGCTCGCCGCCCGACATGATGAACGGCCGCTTGCTTTTGAACCAGCGCGCGTCGAAAGATCGTTCCCGGTGGAACGCGCTGACCTCCGGCTCATCTTCGTCCAGCCGCTGATGGTAGATCGGGTCGTACATCTGGATGATCTGGCCCTGATACTCGATGGCGAACGGGATGTAGATGGCGTTGCTGGCGACGTTGAACAGTCCCTCGGCCAGAAACGTCTTGCCGTTGCCCGGCTGCCCGTAAATCAGGAACGACTTGCCGGCGTTCACCGCCGGCCCCAGCTGCGCCAGCGCGGCGTCGGAAATCACCATGTGCTGGAAGGCCGACTCCAGCATCTCCCGTGTCAGCCAGTCCGCTTTGTGACGCTGCCACTTCACGCCCGCCGTGTACTGCTCCAGCGGCACCGGCACGCGCCCGGAATACGAGTTGCCGTCGATGTACTCGCGCGCCAGCTCGCGCGCCGTCTCCGTCAGCGAAAACGTAGAGCTGATGTCTCCCATGCCCAGGCTGCTCTTCACCATGAGCAGGTTCTGGCGTTTCATCGTCTCGATCAGCGGGGCGATGACGCTGTAGTTCAGGCCCAGCGAGTTGGCCAACACGCGGCCATTCGTATCGCCGCGGAAGTACAGCGTTTTCAGGATCAGCTGCTCCACCATGGAGGCGGGTACACCAAGATCCTCCAGGCTTTCAGGAACCGGGGGAAGAAAGTTGTAGTCGTCCTCTTCGCGGGCTGGGGTCAGAACGGCCTCGGTGCTCACTCTTCGCCTATCGGCGGATCAGGTGAATTCCTACAGGTAAATCACTCACCCGTGATCGAAAGACTCGCCTTACGGTCCTCAATCAGCGTCCGGGTGTGCCGCAGGGCCCCGGCGCCAATCAGTACGAGCAGCGCTGAAGCCGCCAGCAGCACGGAAGCCAGCGGCCCGCCGCTGAGAAACCGGCGCAGATTCTCCTGCCACTCGACGGGCAGAAGCCGCGGCCCGGCGATGGCCAGCAGCAGAATGAAGAAGAATCCCAGCCGCATCAGGTCACGCGCCGCCCGCTCGGTCTGCACGTTCAGCGCCGCCACGCAGGCCAAAGTCGAGGCCAGCCAGGAAACCGCCCCTGCCAGCGCGGCCAACGCCACGCCCAGCGCCGCCGCCGGCAGCAGCAGCCGCCCGCGCCACTGCGCCAGCGCGGCCAGCGCCACCCCCAGCACCACCGCCCAGCACGCCCAGCCGTAGAACGTACCCAGCCACGCCAGTTGCCGCAGCCGCGGCTCCTCCCGGCATCCCAGCGCTCCGCGCACCGTGAAATTGGCCGCCAGCAGAAACGCCACCCCGTTGTAGGCCAGTAGAATGGCCGGATCGAGGAACAGCGCGCCGAACTTCATCGGAACAAGTATGCCGGCCAATGCCAGCAGCACCACCACTGCCGCGCCCCGCAAGCCGCCAGCCAGGTTCCAGAACATCGCTTGTTATCTTAACTCCGCCTGCGCAGCGCGGCGCGGCGTGGCGGCGGCGCTACTCCGCTGGCCGGATGTCGCGCAGGGTGGCGCCCCACGGCGAGTAGCCGCGCTTGGCGCTGAACGGGTCGGCGTCGATCGAGATCGCCGCGTCGATGCGCGTGCCCGGCTGCAACTCGTCCAGCCGGCCGGCGAACCGCCACGCCTTGGCGAAGAGGCACCGCTCGCCTTCGAACAGCTTCACCCGCACGTGGTCCTTTTCCTTCCCGAACAGCTCCGCCGGCTGCCGGATCTCCGCCCCCCGCACCAGAAACAGGGGCGCGCGGTTGCCGATGCCG
>JACQZT010000127.1 GCA_016213755.1 Acidobacteriota bacterium
CGCAGGATCTCGCCGGGATGCACCGGGGCGAGTTTGATCTTCGGTTCAGCCATTGTTCCGCTCCCGCAAACCAGTATCGCAGACCCCCCCGATCTCCACCTCCACGATCCGGTTCGGCTGGCGCGGGGCGGCCAGATCTACCTTTAAGTAGTTGTCGCTGAGGGCGATGCCCGGCTGCTCCAGCGTCACCACCGAAAGCGTGCGGCCTACCATGCGGCGGCGGAAGTCGAGGTTCTTGGCCGCGGCCATCTCGCGCAGCAGGCGGTTGCGCCGTTTGCGCTCGGGTATCGGGACCGGGTCGGGCAGCGTCGCGGCCGGGGTGCCTGGCCGCTCCGAATAGGTGAAGACGTGCAGGTAGGTGAAGGGCAGCTCCTCCACCAGGCGTCGGGTCTCGTCGAATTCTCCGCTGGTTTCGCCGGGGAAACCCACCAGAACGTCGGCGCCAATGGCGGCTTCCGGCATCCACTCCCGAGCTTTGCGGACCCGGTCGGCGTAGTGCCGGGCGCGGTACCAGCGGCGCATGCGGCGCAGCACGTTGTCGGAGCCCGATTGCAGCGGCGCGTGGACGTGGCGGGCGACGCGCGGGGATTCGGCCATCAGCCCCAGCAGGTCCTCGGAGAGATCCATCGGCTCGACGGAACTCAGACGAATCCGTTCGATTTCCGTTTCGGCCAGCAGGCGGCGAACCAGGCCGGCCAAGCGCATGCCGAGGCCGGAGTCGCGGCCCCAGCGGCCCAGGTTCACTCCGCTCAGCACCACCTCGCGGTACCGGGCGGCCAGCGAGCGAACCTGCTCTACAACTTCGTCCGGCTTCGCGCTGCGGCCGGGTCCGCGTACCGAGGGGATGATGCAAAACGTGCAGCGGTTGTTGCAGCCGTCCTGGATTTTGAGGTTCGGCCGGGTGCGGTCGCCCGAGGCGTCTTCCACCGGCGCGGCCAGGAATTCCTGTTGCGCCGAGATGTCGCCCACGTAAATCTGCCCGTGATAAGGCGTTGGGGCCGACATCACCAGCCCGGGGATTTGCACCTTGTGGGAGTTGCCGACCACCCAGGTGACCCCCGGCAGACCCGCCAGTTCCTCCGGCGCGCGCTGCGCGTAGCAGCCGGTCACCAGGATCCGGGCGGCCGGGTTGGCGCGCCGCACTCGCCGCACGGCCTGCCGCAGGTCGTCGTCGGCAGCGGAGGTGACGGTACACGAATTCAGGATGACAACGTCGGCGCAATCAAGGGCTTCGGCGGCTTGGCAGCCTTCCCGCAGCAAGCCGGATTCGATCGCCGCGCCATCCGCCTGCGTCGCCCGGCAACCGAAGCTCTGAATGTGGAATTTGAGCACGCCCTGTTTCTTCCATTTTACGAAAACCGGGTTTCGCGCGCCTAAAATACGTAAAACGGACCTTAAGCTCAAAAACCCCTTGAATTGATCCTCAATCGGATCTAACTTGAAACTGGCTAGATGAGTGGGCATTGTGCCCGCTCCGGCTGGCATTGTTGGTCTAGACCGTTTTCGTTGGAGGCCCTGATGGGAGCATCCGCTTTGTGCCCCACGCCGCCTGCCGCGGCGCCGACGCTGGAGAACCTGTTCGAGTTCCCCGAAGGGCGGCGCATCCTCACCTGCATTCAGTGCGGCGCCTGCGCCGGCACGTGCCCCTACGGCGAGGCGATGGATTACCCGCCCCGCCGCATCATCGCCATGCTGCGCGCCGGCCTCATCGAAAAGGTGTTCCAGAGCGACAGCCTGCTGGCCTGTGTGGCCTGCTATGCCTGCATGGCCAAGTGTCCGCGCGACATCCGTCTTACAGAGGTTCTGTTGCCGCTGATGAAGGAACAGGCCCTAGTGAACCTACCGGAGCTGCCCGCCGAGTTGCAGAAGGCGCTGCAAAATACCCTGCGCTATGGCAATCCCATGGGCGAGTCCTCGCGCAAGCGGGCCGCCTGGGTGCCGTCGGCGGGGGTTCCCATCCGGATCCTGCACGAGAATCCGGCGCCGGTGGAGGTGCTCTGGTTTGTCGAGTGTTACACCTCGTACTACCCGCGCGGGCAAGATTGCAGCCGCGCCACTGCGCGCCTGTTCCATGCCCTGGGCATCGACTTCGCCATCCTCGGCAACGAGGAGAAGTGCGCCGGCGAGTGCGGCCGCCTGACTTGGGAACCAGGCCTGTTCGAGACCCTCATGGACTACAACATGGCGGTGTTCCAGAAATACCGTTTCCAGCGCGTGGTCACCTCCTGCCCGCACGCGCACAACGCCTTCAAAAACCGCTACACCAGCATCGGCTTCCACTACGACCTGGACCACACCACGCCCTTTCTGGCCCGCCACCTGGAGCGGCTCAAGCCCCTGCTGAAGCGGTGGCTGGACCTGACGGTGACCTACCACGACTCCTGCTGCCTGGGCCGCCAGAACGAGTTTTACGAGGCGCCGCGCGAGCTGCTGCGGGCCATCCCGGGCGTGAAGCTGGTCGAGATGACGCACAACCGGGTGAACGCCCTCTGCTGCGGCGGCGGCGGGGGCGGGATGTGGCTGGACACCTACTACAAATCGCGCGGCATGGACCGGCTTTCGGAGCGCCGCATCCGGGAGGCCGCGGCCACCGGCGCCGCTGTGCTGGCCATCTCCTGCCCTTACGAAGTTTCGCGTTTTGAAGATGCGGTCAAGGTGATGGGCTTCGAAAAGCAGCTTCGGGTGCGCGACGTAACCGAGCTGCTGGCCGAATCGATGGAGGGTTAAGGCTATGAATCTGCTGGTACTTCTCAAAATGGCGCCGGACGTGGTCGAGGAGCTCGAAATCGCTCCCGGCGGCCAGGGCCTGGACCCGGACGCGCTGCGCATGGCGCTGAGCGAATCCGACGACCACGCCCTGGAAACGGCGCTGCTGATCAAAGAACGGTGCGGCGGCACGGTGACGGTTCTGGCGGTGGACGCGCCCGAAGTGGACGACGCGCTCTACACCGCGCTGGCCAAAGGCGCCGACCGTGCCGTCAAGCTCGACACCGGCGAGCCGGAACCGCCGGGAACGCGCGCGGCCGCCGACTTGCTGGCCTCGGTGATTGCCGAAGGCAGCGACTTTCCGCCGACGGACCTGATTCTCACCGGCACGCAGGCCATCGACGACCTGGACGGGCTGGTGGCGCCGCTGGTGGCGCACCGGCTCGGGTGGCCCTATCTGGGCATCGTCACCGAGGTGGCGCCCGAGCCGGCGAAGAAGACGGCATCGGTAGTCAAAGAGTACTCGGGCGGGGTCCGCGGACGGTACGAGATCGACTTGCCGGCGGTGCTGGGCATTCAGTCGGCCGAGCGGCCGCCGCGCTACGTGCCGGTGGCCAAGGTGCGCCACGCCATGAAGACGGCGCGGATCGAAACCATCGCTCCGCTGACGCTGGCCGACGGCGGCGCGCCGCGGGTGCAGGTGCTGAGCATGGGCAAACCGGTCGAAACCGGCCGGGCGCTGATGATCGCCGGTTCGCCGGAAGAGGCTGCGGCCGAACTGTGCGGGATTCTGGCCGGGCGGGGCGTGATCTAGCGGGAGGGAGGACATCATGCCGGGAAAAGTCTGGGTATTGGCCGAGGTTTGGCGCGGGGAAGTCACCGAGATCACCTACGAAGCCCTGGCGCTGGGACGGGACCTGGCTGGGCAAATGGGCGTGCCGCTGGAAGCCGTGCTGCTGGGCCGCGACGGGAAGACCCTGGCGGCGTCGCTTGGCGCCGCATCGCGCGTCCTGGTCGCGGACCATCCCGCCCTGGCGGACGCCGCGCCCGAGCCGTACGCCGAAGCGCTGGCGCAATTGGCGCGCCGGGAGTGTCCGGCGGCCATCTTGACGCCCCTGACCAATGTGTCGCTGGGAATCGGGACGCTGGCGGCGGCCAAGCTTGGCGCGCCCGCCATCAACTTTTGCCAGGACGTGCGGTTTGAGGACCGGCGCATTGTGGCGCACTGCCTGCTTTACGGCGGGAAGATCGAGGCCGATGTCGCGGCCGCGGGCGAGCCGGCCGTGCTGGGCATCTGGCCCGGAGCGCGGCCGGCGGAGGCGGGCCGCTCGGAGCAGCCGCCCGCGGTGGTGGAAGAGCTGGCCGTGGATCTTCCGGCCGCCGCGCCAGTCCGCCTCCGGGAAGTGATCGAACCGGAAGCGGGCGAGGTCGACGTCACGCAACAGGAGGCGCTGGTGGCGGTGGGCCGGGGCATCGGCAGCCAGGACAACATCGCGGTGGCCACCGAACTGGCCGACCTGCTGGGCGGCGCGGTGTGCGGCTCGCGGCCGGTGATCGACCAGGGCTGGCTGGCCCTGTCGCGCCAGGTGGGCAAATCCGGTGCGACGGTCAAGCCCAAGCTCTACATCGCCGCGGGAGTTAGCGGCGCGCCGGAGCACGTCGAGGGCATGCGCGGGGCGGGGACCATCGTGGCCATCAATACCGACCCGCATGCGCCCATCTTCGGCGTGGCTCACTTAGGCATCGTCGGCGACGCGGCCGAAGTGCTGGCGGCGATGGCCGAGGCCATCCGCGGGCGGCACGGAAAGGCGGCGGCCTGATGCCCGACCCGGTGGCGCGCGTCTGGCTCGGCCTGCCGCTGCTGTGGGCGGCCACGCTCCTCGCTTTTGGCCTTTTCGGATGGCGCGCCTGGCGCTAGGTCCGCGTCCTGGCCGGCGCGCGGCGGGAGCCGCGCTGGGACCGCTGGGCCCGGCGCGTCCGCCTGGTGGCGGTCAACGTCCTGGGTCAGAAGCGGCTGTTCGGCGAACCGCTGATCGGCGTGGCGCACTTCGTCATCTTCTGGTCGTTTGTCTGTTACGCGGCCACTTTCGCCTGGAACCTGGTGCGGGGGCTGTTCCCAGTGCTGCCGATTCCTTACGCCGACGAGACTGGCCTGGTGCGCTTTTTTCTGCAAGTCTTCGCGCTGGCGGGCCTGGCGGCGCTGGCCGTGTCGGCGGCCCGGCGTTACCTGTTTCCTCCGCCGCGCCTGGAGCTGTCGGGCGACGCCAGCCTCATTCTGGCGCTGATTGCGGTGGTGCTCGGAACATCGCTGGCCGGAACCCTCACCGAAGACCCGCAAACCTACGCCACGCTCTGGTGGGCGCACATGCTGACGGTGCTGGGCTTCCTGGCCTACTTGCCCTACTCCAAGCACCTGCACCTGCTGGCCTCGCCGCTGGGCGTCTTCACAGCCTCGCTGGCGGGCGACGGGCTGCCGCCGCCCTCGGAGGGCGCTGCGCGCCGTGACGAGTTCACCTGGCGGCAGCTTTACAACGGCTTGGCCTGCGCCGAGTGCGGCCGTTGCGACCGCGCCTGTCCGGGCGTGGCTTCGGGTGCCGCGCTGTCGCCCAAGATGCTGATGCACCACCTCAAGGAGGTTGTGCGCAATGGAGGCGACGGCCTGCTGCTGGGGGCCGCCGTCAAACCGGCGGAAGTGTGGGGCTGCACCACCTGCTTCTCGTGCATGGAACGCTGCCCGGTGTTCAACGAGCACATTCCGGTGCTGATAGAAATGCGGCGGAAGCTGGTTTCGGCGGGCGAGGTCGAGCCCCGGTTGCAGGAGGCGATGATGCGCCTCACCCGCTACGGCAACTCGTTCGGCCAGTCCGCCCGGGCGCGCGCCAAGTGGTCGCAGGAACTGAGCTTTAAAGTGAAAGACGCGCGCAAGGAGCCGGTCGATTGCCTGTGGATTACGGGCGACTACGCGGCCTTCGATCCGCGCGTGGCGCCGGTGACACGCGCTTTTGCCCGCCTGATGGCGCAGGCCGGAGTCGAATTCGGAATCCTGAACGAGGCCGAGCAGAACTCGGGCAACGACGTCCGCCGCACGGGTGAAGAAGGGCTGTTCGAAGTGCTCATGGAGAAGAACGTCGCGGCCATCGGAAAGGCGGCCCACCGGCGGCTGATCACCACCGACCCGCACACCTACCACGCGCTCCGCAACGAGTATCGCTGGAGCAACGGTCACGGCCCGGTGGCCCATTACTCCGAGCTGCTCGACGAATGGCTGGCCGCGGGCAAGCTGGAGGTGCGCCACCGGCTCGAACTGCGCGCCACCTACCACGACCCTTGTTACCTGGGCCGCTACAACGGCCTCTACGACGCGCCGCGCCGGGTCCTGCACGCCCTGGGCGCGACCCTGGTCGAGATGCCGCGCAACCGCGAGCGCTCCTTCTGCTGCGGCGCCGGCGGGGGCCGCATCTGGATGGAGGATACGGGCGACATCAAAGAGCGGCCCGCCGAGATGCGCGTGCGCGAGGCCGCCGCGCTCGGCGGCGTCTCGACCCTGGTGGTGAGCTGCCCGAAGGACCTGGTCATGTTCGAGGACGCGGTGAAGACCGCGGGCCTGGAAGGAAAGCTCGAAGTGAAGGACCTGGCGCAACTCACGGCTTCGGCCTGCGAAGGAGCGATGGGATGAACGATGCACGAATCGGCGTTTACGTCTGCCATTGCGGCACGAACATCGCCGGCGCCATCGACGTGGCGGCGCTCGAGCGCGACGCCGCCACCATGCCCGGCGTCGCGGTGGCCCGCGAATACAAGTACATGTGCTCGGACCCGGGTCAGGATCTGATCAAGAACGACATCCGCGACCACGACCTGACGCGCATCGTGGTGGTGGCCTGCTCGCCCACGCTGCACGAAAAGACCTTCCGCGGCGCCACGGCGGCGGGCGGGCTGAACCCTTACCTGTTCCACATGGTCAACGTGCGGGAGCACGCATCCTGGGTCCACGAGGACCGCCGGGCGGCCACGGACAAGGCCCGCGACCTGGTGCGCGCGGCGGTGCGGCGGGTAGCCCTGCACCGGCCCCTGGAGCGCAAGCGCGTGCCGATTCATCCCGATGTACTGATCGTCGGCGGCGGCATCGCCGGCATCCACGCGGCGCTGACCCTGGCCAACGCCGGCCAGCACGTTTACCTGGTCGAGCGCGAGCCGACCATCGGCGGCCACATGGCCATGTTCGACAAAACCTTTCCCACGCTGGACTGCGCGGCCTGCATCCTCACTCCCAAGATGACCGCCGTCAAGGCCCACCCGAACATCACTC
>JACQZT010000145.1 GCA_016213755.1 Acidobacteriota bacterium
CGGTCGCGCGTGTGCAGCCGCTTGATGTCCTCCCTATCGGACACCACGAAGCCCTGGAAGTTCCACTCCTGTTTGAGGATTTCGGTTAGCAGGTGGTAGTTGGCGTGGCCCGGGATGCCGCCGATCTCGCCCGAATTCACCATCACGGTGGGCACGCCCGCCTTCACGCCCGCCTCGAACATGGGCAGCACGTACTGCCGCAGGGTGCGCTCGTCGATCCAGGCCGGCGTGCGGTCCTTGCCGTTGAGCGGCAGGCTGTAGCCGGCAAAGTGTTTGAGGCAGGCGGCCACTTTGTCCGGCGCTCCGATGTTCGAACCCTGCATGCCGCGAACGTACGCCTTGCCCATTTCGGTGGCCAGGAGAACGTCCTCGCCGTAGGTCTCCCACAGGCGCGGCCACAAGGGCTGGCGCCCTATGTCGAGCACGGGATAGAAGTTCCAGGGAATGCCCGAGGCGCGCGTTTGGAAGGCCGATATGACGCCGGCGCGTTCCGCCAGCGCGGGATTCCAGGTGGCCGCCATGGCGAGGGCCTGCGGGAACAGCGTCGCGCCCAGGGTGTAGTTGGCGCCATGAACCGAATCGATCCCGTACATCACCGGGATCTTCAGGCGCGTCTTTTCCGCCGCGTCCTGTATGGCGTTAATAACCTCCTGCCAGTGCTCCACCGTGTAGGCTTCGCCGTTGACGTTCAGAATCGAGCCGACCTTGTACTTGCCGACCGCGTCGGCCAGCCGGGCCGGGTCGATGCGGTGGGTCCGTCCGGCCGTGCCCCGCGCCGAGACCACGTCGATGGCCACCTGCGTCATCTGGCCTACTTTTTCCTCCACCGTCATCCGCCGAAGCAACTCGTCGACCGGGTTTACCTGCGCGCGCGCCGCCGCCAGCGCCATCCCAATGAGAACGAGTTTGAACCGTGCCATAACAAATTCATTCTCCATCTTCGATACACTCGAAGTCGATGCTCACCCGGCGCGAATTGCTCGCTACGGCGCCCGCAGTGCTGGCGCCCGCCGCGCGGCCCAATGTGGTCGTGTTCATGACCGACCAGGAATCGGCGCAGTTGCCCGGCCCGGCGAAACTGCCCCACCGCGAACGACTCAACGCGCGCGGCGTCGAATTCACCAGCGCTTTCTGCAACACGCCGCAGTGTTCGGCCGCGCGCTCGTCGCTGCTCACTGGCCTTGAGCCGCACCGCACCGGCGTGGTCACCAACGTGGACGGCGGCTCGCTCGGCAAATCGCTGTCGCCCAAGCTCACCACCGCGGGCCACGTCTTTCGCGACGCCGGCTACTGCACCGGCTATTTCGGCAAGTGGCACCTGGGCAGCGAGGAAGGGAGCCTGGCCGAGTTCGGCTTTCCCACTTACGAGCGCGGGCGCGACAAGGCCGTCTCGGAAGCCGCCGCCAAGTGGATTCGAGCGCAAACGGCGCCCTGGCTGGCCTGGGTTTCGATTCTGAACCCGCACGACATCTACGGGATCGTGAAGGACCTTCCAGGCGTGCAGCCGCGCCCCGGCGTACGCCCGCCCGCCACCGCGCTGGCGAACCTGGAAGGCAAGCCCGCCGAGCAGCGCCAGTACATGGATAAGGACCAGGGCCGGCCCACCCTCGGCTACACGCCCGAAGACTGGCTGCGCTACCGCAGTTACTACCTGGGGCTGATGGAGAAGGCCGACGACTGCCTGGGTTCGGTGATGGGCGCCATCCGGAACTGGGACAACACCATCTTCGTGTACATCGCCGACCACGGCGATGCCCTTGGCGAGCACGGCCTGCCGTTCAAAGGGCCGTTTATGTACGAGCCGCTGATCCGCATCCCGTTCGTGGTTTGCGCGCCCGGACTCAAGCCCGCCCGCCGCGACGACCTGGCGGTCTCCATCGACCTGGCGCCCACGCTGGCCTCGCTGGCCGGCCTGCGCTGGCCCGCGGCGGTCGCCGGCCGCGACCTCTCGCGCGGCCCCACCGGCCGCGACGCGGTGTTTCTGGAGTATTACTCCAAGCAGAAGTGGGTCAACCCGATTCGCACCATCCGCACCCGCCGCTGGAAACTGAACTGGTACGACAGCGGCCACCAGGAGCTATACGATCTCCGCGAGGATCCCCACGAGGCGCGCAATTTGGCCTCCGACCCCGCGGCGCTGAAGACCCGGCGCGAGCTCGAAGCGCGGTTGAACGCCTGGCGCGCGCCCCTGACAAAACACGGATAATCGCATCATGAGCCAATTCGAGCCTTTTGACGGCACCCTGACGGGTTCGCTGCTCGAGAACTTCTTCCCCGCCGGCTGGGACTTCGCGCGCATCGACGCCTGTTGCTCCAACCCGCCCGAGTCGGTCCTGGAGCGCCAGCCCTGGTGGCATCCGCAATTCGAGCCGGTGCCCTGCGCCTCGCTGGCCGATTTCGACACCCTGATGGGGCACGAGATCGCCATGGAGATCCGCCGCGCGCGCGAGGCCGGCCGCAAGCTGGCCCTCATCCTGCCCGTCGGCCCCATGGGCATGTACCGCTGGACGGTTTACTTCCTCACCGAGTGGGGCGCGCCCTGCGACCACGTTTACGGCTTCAACATGGACGAGTGGTCCGATGCCGAGGGCAACACCCTGCCGCCCGGCAACCCCGCCTCGTTCCGCTACGCCATGGAAGGGGCGTTCTACGGGCCGCTGGGCAAGCTGACCGTGCCGCCCGCCCAGCGCCACTTCGCCACCCGCGAGATGCTGCCCGAGTTCCCCGCGCGCATCGCCGAGCTGCGCCGCGAGGGCGCCCTACTGGACGTCGTCTTCGGCATCGGCCGCGTCTTCCACATCGCCTTCTGGGAGCCCCACTTCGCCGCCGAGTTCGCGACCGACGAGGAGTGGAAGAAGCAGACTCATCGCCTGGCCGCCAA
>JACQZT010000146.1 GCA_016213755.1 Acidobacteriota bacterium
GCCCTCCGCGATGTTGACCTTGGCCCCGCCGTCCAGGCGCACGCCGGTGTCCTGGGCGAACCTGGCCGTGTCCAGAGTGGCGGCGGCCAGCGGCAGGGCCGCGACCACCGCGAGAAGTAACAGTGTGAGTGTGAGTTTCATGTTGTTCCTTTCTGTGAGTTCAGCCCGGCTACTGGTTACGGACTAGCGTTTTAGGCCCGAGACGCAGCATTCGTTCGCGGCGGGGTCGGGCGCGGGATCTTTGAGCCAGCAGTGGCCGGTGGGCGGTTGGTGTTCGCTCTTCACCCAAGTCCAGGCCTTGCAGCGGGACTCCTTGTCGCAGGCTTCCGCGCACAGGGCGGCGTCGGCCCGGGCGGGGTCGAAATCGCGGTAGTCCGAGCCGCCGCGGTCGATGTTCATTTCAAACCCGCTCTGGGAGCCGGTCGAGGCGCCGGAAGCGCCCTTCAATCCGGAGATGCAGCAATCCTCGGAGATGGCCGGGGGAACGGAGTCCTTGAGCCAGCAGTAGCCCATGCCGCCCGGCTCAGTCGGTTTGACCAGGGTCCAGGCCTTGCAGGGGGCGTCCTGGTCGCAGGCGGCCTTGCAGGCGGTGGGGTCGGACGTGGCCATGTCGATGGAGCGGTAGTCTCCGCCGGGGTAGTTGGTATTCAGCTTCCATGCCGGGCCGCCGGCCGAGGATGCGGCGGCGGATGCGTTCTTGCCGCCGTAGCGGGCGGCGGCGCCTGCAACTGCGCCGACCACCGCGCCTCCCACGCCGCCCGCGACGTCACCGGCCGCTTTCCCCGCGGCCCGGCGGGCGCCCGCGGCCGCGGGCGGGGTCTTGCCGGCGGGCATGCCGGGCGCGTTGGTCTTCGTAAAGCCGGCCGGGATCTCGAACAGACTGGCCGGCTGGGGCACCACCTTCAAATTCCGGTTCTCCTGCACGATCCCCATGGCATCCAGCCGAATGGGCATTTCCAGGCTGTCGGCCACCCAGACTGTACTGGTCAGGGGCTGGCCGTTAGGCATGTTGCCCATGGTGACGCGCATCTTGGTGCAGGAGTAACCGAGGACGGTCTCGCGGCCCAGGTTCTCCTTCTTGAGATTGCCCAGGTCGAAGTTACTCAGGTCGGGCTTGCCGGGCTTGCCAGTGGCGGCCAAAGGTTTTTCCGTGTATTGTTTCTTGTCCAGGTAGAGGGTCCAGGTGAGGCCCTTGTCCTTGCGCGCGATGGTGACGATCTTGCCCAGCGGCCCGGCGGTGAAACCCTCGACGCGGGATTTCTGCCCCGAGGCGTAGAGTTTCAGGGTCTGGATGGTCTGGCCGTTTGTGAGCATGACCATGTCGGTGGAGTAATCGGTTGGCTTGGCGGCAAAGGCGAGCACGGCCAGCGGGAGCAGCAACATTGTTTTTGCAGGCTTCATTGGATCACCTCGATTCGTCACGGTAATGCGGACTGGTATTGGATGTTGATGAGCTTGTCGCCCCCGATCCCGGCGAAGGCCTGTGCCAGGATTGAACCCACGACGGAAGCCAGAGTGGTGGCGCCCAGCGAGGCGGCCACGGCAGCGATGGTGAGCCCTTCGGCGATGGCCCAGACGGCGGCGACGACGGGAAAGACGAGCGCCGCGACGATCAGGATGATGGCGCCGAGCACGTACCAGAAGCTGGTACCGTCGTCCTCCTCCTCGCTCTCCTGGTTGCCCTCCTTCTCGGCCTGCTTCTCGGCCTGTTCCTCGATCAGGCGCAACTCGCGAGGCATCCTGGCGAAGGCGCTTGAGCTCATGGTCTTCTGATAGGCCGCATTAAATGCCGCGGTGTGCATGGTCGCCGCCGCCTGCACGCGCTGGTTGCGCACCGCGTCGGACTCGCCCGGCTTCACGCCCGTCTGTCCGGAGGCCACCAGCTCCTTCAGGCGTCCGACGATGACGTCTTGGGCGATCCTCTTGTCGAGGGACTCCTTGAGCGAAGGAGCGGCTTGGACGAGCTGTGCCAGGGATGCATTCGCGCCCCACTGACCGGCCTTCTGGACGATCGGGAAGGCCGTGCCGTTGATTTTTAGCTTAGTGGGCACCAGGCGGTTGTTCACCTTCTTGAAGCCGACTTGCACATTGGCCTGGAAGCTGATTTGAGCCTGGTCCAAAGGCCGCGCGCCATAGAGCGGGTCGCAGGTAACGGCGACGAACACGACGATCATGAGCGCGGAAACGGACTTCAGAAACTTGAGTTTTTCGGGCACGGTAGTTCTCCTCCTTTTCGTTTTCAATTCGCTACGGCAGCCGCACCGGGGTGCCGAAGGCCTTGCTTTCCCGCACGCGCGGCGTCTGGCCCGCCAGGACCGCTTCGATGGCATTCAGCAGCAGGTGCTCCCGGACGAGATCCGGGTTCCGGTTGTCGTCGATGGCGCCGGAGTAGCGCAGCACGCCCTTGCCGTCGAGAACGAAGGCGTGCGGCGTGACGCTCACGCTGACCTGCCGGGCCAGCGACTTGTCGGTGTAGTCGGGATCGATGCAGCACAAGTCCTCGCCCGCGGCGAGCTTCTCTCCCACATTCGGGCTGACCACCACGAAGTTCACGCCCTGGGGGCGAAACTTGACGTGCAGCGCCCGCATGCGGCCCATGTAGGCCTTGGAGACCGGACAGGCGGCCGAGCTGAACACCACCACGGTGGCGCGCTGGCCGTGCAGGCTCTTCAGAGACACGCCGGTGCCGTCGCGAGTGGTGAGAATGGCATCGGGAAAAACGCCCGCGACGCTCTGGGCCGCGAGAGGGATGGCAGCGGCCGCCAGCAGCACGGCGGCCAAAACGATTTTGCTGAGCTGATTCATGGTTCCTCCAAAACCGGCGGCGAAGGGCCGGTCATTTCTTGACCACGCGGATTTTGACAGTGGTTTTGTTCTTGCCATCGGTGAAGGTCAGCGCGCAGTCGCAGGGCGCCAGTCCCTTCACCGAGAAACGGGCCCGGTCCAGCCGTTCCAGTTCCACGGCGTGGGCGAATTCGGTGCCAATGCTGTCGATAATGTTGCCGCCGGCCACGTCGAGCTGCCCGCCCGAAAAGGCGACGGTCGCGCTTTCGCCGACGTTGATGGTGGCGCGGGATACGGTTGCGGTGAGCGGACGGGACTGCTGCGCAAACACGAGCAGTGCTGCCGCGAGGAATGTGCAGAGGACGCGAAAGGACATGTCGTCTTTCTCCCTGGCTCGAACGTCATGTTATCGTCTGGATGCTCCCCGCGATCCGGTCGCGGATGGTGTCCCACCGGCGCGCGGTGGCGCGATCGGCGGACCACAGAAACATCAGGAACTGCCGTGGGGACTTCAGCACGATTACCTGCAACGATCTCGTGCCGCCCCGGTACACTCCCTGGCCCGCGAACCGGAAACCCCGCAGGCCGTTGATGCTGGTTTCCCGGCGGGCTTCGGTCTCCTCGAACTCGCGGACGGCGCGGGCCAGCCGGGCCTGGCACAGACGCCCGGCGGCATCCTGATCCGCCGCCCCCCGCAGCGATACCAATTCCACCGCGGCGTCCCCATCCTCCGAGAAACCCGACACGGAATCGTCCTCCAGGTCCGCATTCCAGTGGTCGGGAATCCAAATGGAAACGCCGCCCTCGGTGTGGCGGTAGGTTTCGGCCCGGGCCGGAACCGCGCCCGCCAGCGCCAAGATCAACACGGCGTGACTGAGCGACTCAATCATGCTTCGGGGGGCTTCCATGCAGTTGCCGTGCCATCGCTGGAAGCCCGCTATGTGGTTGACAGCGCGGATCCGGCCAGTCCGGGGGTGTAATTCGGGAGATACAGGTCTGTAATGTCGAGATTACAGTACGATCCCGTACTGGTTGATCTTCTTGTGCAGGGCGGCTCGGGAAAGACCGATGGCGGCCGCCGTCCGGGAGATGTTGCCCGCGTGGCGGCCGAGATGGTAGCGAAGGAAGGATGCCTCGAAGCCGGCGAGGGCGGCATGCAGCGCCGTCTGGTACGTCGCCCGCTCCCAATTCTCGGGACCCGGGAGAGAGCCGGCGCAGCTTTCGGGGCGCACCCGGCCGGGAAGATCCAGCGGTCCGGCTTCCTCCTTGTCGCAGGAAACCAGCAGCACCCGCACCAGGTTTTCGAGTTCCCGGACATTGCCGGGCCAGGAGTGCCGTTCCAGGCAATCGTAGGCTTCGCGCGACAGGCGCAAGGGGCGCCGCTGGGCGCCGGAGTGCTTGCAGGAGAAGTGGGCCACCAGAGAGGGGATGTCCTCGAGGCGGTGGCGCAAGGGCGGCACATGAACCTCGACGACGTTCATGCGGTAGTAGAGGTCCGCGCGGAACTTCCCCGCCCGCACCAGTTCCTGCAAGTCCTGATTGGATGCGCCGATCACGCGGACATCGACGGCCGCGCCGGCGGTGGACCCCACCGGCAGGATGGTATGTTCCTGGAGGAAGCGGAGCAGCTTGCTCTGCATGCGCGCGCTCATCTCCGAGACCTCGTCCAGGAAGAGCGTGCCGCGGTGCGCCGCCTGAAGAATGCCCTCCTTGTCGCGGTAGGCGCCGGTGAAAGCGCCCTTTTTGTGCCCGAACAGCTCGCTGTCGAGCAGTTCGTCGGACAAGGCCGCGCAACTCACGTCCATGAAAGGCTGAGCCGAGCGCAGGCTCTGGCCGTGGATGGTGCGGGCCACCAGTTCCTTGCCGGTGCCGCTTTCGCCGTAGATCATCACCGGAACGCCGGGGTCGCCGGCCAGGCGGGCGATGGAGCGGCGCAGTTCCTCGATGGCCTTGCCGACTCCCACCATGTGCGGAGATTCCACCCGCCGCAGCCGGTCCTTCAATTGCCGGTTCTCGCGCAGCAGCGAGAGCCGGTCTTCCACGCGCTGGATGCGGGCGGCCAGTTCGCGCAGATTGAGCGGCTTGGTGAGGTAGTCGTCGGCGCCGGCGTGGAGGGCCTGGACCGCCTCCTCGACGGTGGCGAAGGCGGTCATCAATAGGACCGGGGTTTCGGAGTTCTCCTGGCGGAGGCGCGCGAGCAAGGTAAGCCCGTCCATGCCCGGCATGCGGACGTCGGTGAGGACGAGGTCGTAGGACTGGCTCCGGAGCGACAACAGCGCTTCGCCGCCGCCCGAGACGCCGGTCACCTGGTGGCCTTGGGCGCAAAGAAACACGAGGACGCCTTTGCGGGCGCTCTCGTCGTCCTCGACTAACAGGATTCTCATGCGGATTCTCCTTGCGGGGCGGGCAGTTGGATCTCGAAGCACGCGCCGCCTTCGGGGCAATTGTAGGCGCGGACGCGGCCGGAGTGGGCACGCACGATGTTGCGGACGATGGCCAGCCCCAGACCGCTGCCGGTTGGCCGGGTGGTGTAGAAGGGCTGGAAGAGCCGGGCCTTGGGGGGCAGTCCCGGGCCCTGGTCCTGGAAGGACAGAACCAGGTGCGCGTTCTCCCGACGCAAGCCGATGCGCAGCACTCCGCGGTCGGGGGAGAAATGGGCCGCGTTGAGCAGGATGTTGACGATGGCGTCGGTCATCTGGCCGGGATCCACCTCCAGCCAGGCGGCATCTTCGCCGAGTTCCTCGCATACCCGCAATTGCCTGGCGCGCAGTTCGGCGCCGGTGCGGGCCAGGCCGCGGCGGATGAGATCGGCGGCCAGGATACGCTCTTTGGCGAGCGGCGGCGCGCGATAGAAGCGCTTGAAGTGGACCAGCATCTCCAGGAACGAGGCCAGCGCGGCTTTCATCTCGCGGACGCAAAGGTCGATGTTCTCGTCGCGGCCGCCGTAGCATTCCAGGTTCTGCACCCACACGCCGGCCGCGCCGATCTTGTTCAGGATCTCGTGCGAGATTTTCGAAATGGCTTCGCCGATGACGGCCAGGCGCTGCTTCTCCGAGAGCCGGCGCCGGGTGCGGGTCAGCTCGGAGATCTTGCGTTGGAGCTCGAGGTTGACTTCGTTCAGGGCCTGGTAGCTGGTTTCGAGCCGGGCGGTCATGCCGTTGAAGCTGTCGATCAGCAGGCCCAATTCGTCGCCGCGGCGGATATCGATGCGGCGCGAGAAGTCGCCCGCGGCGACGCTGTTGGCCACCTGTGCGACGTGGCGCAGCGAGGAGGCCATCCGGCCGGTCAGCGCCCACACGCCGAGAAACGCCAGCAGCGTCATGGCGGCGGTGAATAGCGCGGCGCTGTAAAGCCGCAGGCGGAGTTCGCGCAACTCGGGCTTCTCGTCCTTGCGAACCACCAGCAGCAGATCGGGCTGGCGGATCCGCTCCCAGCGGACGGCTTCGTCCCGCAACCGGAGCGCGCCGCCCTCGCCTGGCGCGGCCGGCAGGAAGGCCAGCTCGGGCGCAGAGTTATGCAGATAGGTTCGCAGCAGGGAGACGTCGGAGGCGTAGCGGATGAGCCCGTGGCGGTCGGTGGCCAGCAAGGAGATGTCGGGCGCGGAGCCCTCCCGGCGCATGGATTCCAGGACGAAGCTCAGGTGCAGCTCCGCCGCCAGCCAGCCGCGCCCGGCGACGGGCGCGGCGATCCGCAGCAACCCCTCGCGCGAGCCCGCCGGCGGGTCCAGCACGCAGGGCGCGCCCGCGCACTCCGGCGCCGGTTCTTCCGACGGCCGGCTTTCAAGGACCGGGTAGACGCGGCGGAACTCGCTCACGGCGCGCGCCGTGAAGGCGCGCCGCGCGGGCCGGCTGAAGTACGTGATCCCGGCCCATTTTTCCGGCGCCGCGACGACGATGTCCTCCAGCGGCCTGAGCGCGGCATCGCTGGCCCGAAGCGGCGCCGCGTACAGCAGCAGTTGCGCGCGCAGACCGGTCAGTTCGGTTTCGGCATCGGCCAGCGCTCGTTCCATGGCGCTTTTGACCAGTACCGCCTGGGCGAGCGCTTCGCGCCGGGACCGGCGTTCGATGGAATCCCGGCCGGAGTAAAAGAGCCAGGCCAGGATGCTGCCTTCCAGGACCAGGGCAAACCCGATCAGGAACAGCGCCGACTTAGTTCTCAGGCTGAGTCCGCGCGCCATCTTTCTCCGCCAGCCACGCTTCGGTCAGATCCGGGTAGACGAACCGCAGCGCCACGCCATGCAAATAGGGCGCCGCGATCAAGTGAATCGGGGTGCCGTGGTTCAGGTAAATGGCCGGCACGTCGCGGTACAGAATTTCCTCCAAGCGGTCGAACAGCGCGGACCGGCCGGCGGGATTGCGCTGGACCATGGCCGCTTCCAGGGTGCGATCGAATTCCTCGCTCCGGTAGCGGGTGAGGTTCACGTCGGGCGAACTTTTCGAGTAGAACAGGCAGTAGTAGTCTTCCGGGTCGAAGAAGCTGGGAGTGAAACTGACGCGGAAGATGGACGGCCGCTGGCTGACGATGTACTGGAAATAGCGCGCCGGCCGGATCTGCACGGTGGCTTTCACCGCGAGGCGGGCCAGATGCTGGCGCAGCAAGGCGACGTCCAGGGACTGGAAGTTGCTGCCCAGCGTGATCGGCGAAGCGGCCAGGTCTTTGCGGAAGCCGTCGAAAATGGCCGCGGCCGCCTGTGGCTGGTGCGGGTGCCAGGAGCGGCCGCGCGCCAGAAACGGGCGCGGAACCAGGGTGTCGGCGAGGGTGATCCGCACCTGCGGAGCCTGCTTCCGCAATTCGGCCCGGTCGAAGGCCAGGGCCACGGCGCGGCGCAATTCCGGGTGGCGCGCCAGGGCCGTGGGCGTGTCGAGCGAGAAGCCGAGAAAGCGCAGCGACATCTCCGGCAGCGCGCCCACGCGCCGGAACTTCCCGGCGTGCCGCGGGTCGTCCCGAATGGTCTCGTACAGGTTCTGGTGAGCCGCGAACAGGTGGGTTTCGCCCTTTAGAAACGCGTTCAGAAGCACCGACTCGGTCGCGTCGGCGCGAAAGCGGATGTCGATGCTGTCCAGGTAAGGCAGCCGCGCGCCGCGGGAATCCGTGCGCCAGTAGCGGCCGTTTCGCACCAGGAGAATCCGCTCGAACGGGTTCCAGGCGGCCAGGCGAAACGGCCCGGTGCCCGCCGGATGTTTGCCGAAGTCCGCTCCGTAGCGCTCGACCGCTTCGCGCGGGACGATGCAGGCCGTCTGCGAGGCGAGAACCTTCAGAAAGGCCGCGTACGGCCTGGTCAGGCGGAACTCGACGCGGCGCTCGTCGAGGGCGCGAAGGCCGCCGATGGCCGGGGCGCGACCGGCGTGGAAATCGTCGAGCCCCTCGATCTTGCCGGCGAACAGGTACCAGTTGGCCCACTCGGCTTTCGGGTCGGCGATGCGCCGGAAAGTATAGAGAACGTCGCCGGCTGTTACTTTGCGGCCGCGGCCGCCCGGGAAGCACGGGTCGTCGTGAAAATAGACGTTCTGGCGGAGCGTGAAGACCCACCGCCGTCCTCGATCGGATTCTTCCCAGCTTTCGGCCAGCAGAGGCTGGACCCGGTCGGGAGCCGCGCCCTGGGCGGTCAGACCCTCGTAGACCAGAGAGGCGACCTCCCAATCGGCGAGCAGAATAATGGCCTGCGGGTCGAGAGTCTCGGGCGAATTCTGATAGACCAGTTTGAAGGCGCCGCCGGCGCGCGGAACCGGCGCCGTCTCCCGCGGCCTTCTGCCCGCGCAACCGGCCAGCAGCGCGGCGGCGATCCAAACGGACACGAGCGCGTACTTCAGCTTCCACATGAACCGTAAGAAGCCGTAAGTATAAAACAAATCCCGAAATTCGGTGACGGGCTACTCAATCCCCAATTTCGAAATTGGGGATTGAGTAGCCCGTCACCGAATTAGTTCCAGGCGCACGCTGTCGAGCCAGAGCGTTCCGGAGATTCGGGTCGTGCCCGGGATGCGCTGATAGGCCAGCCGGAGCCGGACCAACTCCTCCCCCGGGCGAGTCGCGAACTCCAGCGCCGCATCGCTGCCACCGTCGCTGGACAGCGGGGATCCTCCCGGCAGCCACAGCGGCCCCGCGCCGGGCGGGATCCCGCCGGTGCGGTAGCGCCAGCGCAGCCGGTAGCGCCGGCCGCCCGACACCGGCACGGTCTGCACCAGCAGGTCGCAGCTTTCGGGCTGGCGTCCGGAAAACTCGAAGCGAAGTCCCGCGTCCAGCGCGCGGCTGGTTACCCCCGGATTCTCCGGCAAGGCCCAGTTGAAGGCCTCGCCTTTCGGCGACCGGCGAAAGTCCCCATTCGTCAGACTGACGCCCTGTTCGGGCCGCAGGGCTTCAAAATCCAGCACCCGGCGCTCGACCAGCCGGTTCCAGGCGGCGAGCGCATCCGCGGAGCACCCGAGCTCCAGCAGGCGTCGCAGCAGGGCGTTCAGGGCGTCGCGGTCGCGGGCTTCGCCCGTTTCGGCCGCACTCCGAGCGATTCTCTGCAACCCCGGCCCGTCCGCCCGCGGGAGGGCCCAGAACAGAAAGCCTGCCAGCAGCCGCTCCTGTCCGCCGGCGACCCGGTCGAAAACCTCGCCCCAATCCGCCGTGGTTTCCCGGCACAGGCGGAACAGCGCGATGGGGGTCTCGGGACTCCGCTCGGCCGCCGCGCGCGCCCAGAGCCAAAAGCGTTCGCGGTCCCGGCGCCGGAAGCAGTAGTTGGCCAAGGCCCAGCGCGGCTCATACAGCCGGTCCACCTCGGCGGCGCGCAGCAGGCTGCGCTCGGCCGCGCGCCAGTCGCCGCGCTGTTCGGCGTCCAGCCCGAGGCGGATCCAACTCGCCGCATCGAAGCGATTGCGGGACACCGCGCCCGCCCAGTCTCCCTGCCGGGCGCGAAGATCGGCCCGCTCCGGGGCCAGTTCCGCGGCCCGCCGGACCGACTCAGGGAACCCCTCGCGATCCAGCCAGCCGGCCCAGGCCAGGCGTGCCGACCAGTAGCCGCCGGCGCACAAGCCGGCGGCGCACAGCCACGCCGCCAGCCGCCGGCATGTCTCCGCCGCCGCCATCCTTAGAAACAGAGTTCCAGCCGGCGGCGGGAATCTCACCCGGATTGAGTCTGCTATAATACCCTCATGTAAGTTCTCCTGCATCCTAAGAGAGCAATCCAGGAACGGGTTGCAAATCAATATCTTAACGACATTGTCTTTTGTCGTTCCTTGGCAGTCCGACGGCGCTCGTCGCTCGAATCGGCATCCGGTTCGAAAACACCAATAGATCAAGCGGTGACGTGCCGATCTTCAAGAATGGAGGCAGGTTCCTGCATGAGAACGCTTTCCAAAGGGTTTTTCGTCGTGGCGGGATTGTTGTCGCCGGCGCCGATGATCGACAGCGCCACGCTGACACCCCTGTACTTCGAGGAGGATCCGCGGCTGGTCCGGGTGCGGGAATTCTTCCTGGCGTACGACTCTCCGGCCTATGCGCTGGCGGACGAATTCCTCCATGCGGCCGACGCCAACGACCTCGACTGGCGTTTGCTGCCCGCGATTTCGCTGATCGAGTCCGGCGGCGGCAAGGAATACCGCCGTAACAACATCTTGGGCTGGGCCAACGGACGGAAAAGATTCTCATCCGTCCGCGCCGGCATCCACGCTGTGGCCTCCCAACTGGCGAACTCGGACCTGTATCGGGACAAGAACGCGGAAGGGATCCTGCGCACCTACAACACCAGCCGCGTTTACTCGCGAAAGGTTCTGTCCCTTATGGAAACCCTGGGTCCGGCGAAATTCCCTGCCGGGGGTGCGCTGAACTGAGCCCCGGCGTTAGCTCAGCATTCGGACGCTGAAATACAGTCCTGCGAAGACCAGAACTGAAACCACCGCCACTGCGATCCAGCGCATTACGCGCTCCTTCGTAGAGGTCTCCAGTTGGTCGTCGTGTTTCATTTGCTCGTCGAGGCTGTCAAACATTGGATCGGCCCTCCTTGCGTTACGTTTATGAGGCCGCAATGAATACGGGCAAATCAATTGTAAATCGGAACGCGCCGGATTGCACGCGAAATCGACTGTGGAGTATTGCCGCACCGGCGCCGGGCTCGGTCTGCTATAGTGACACGAGTCCGAATCGCCGATGACCGACTCCAACCCAAACCCGGCCGTTGCGGGCGGCCGCGTGCGCTGGCTGATCTGCGGTCTGTTGTTCCTGGCGACAACCATCAACTACATGGATCGCCAGATTCTGGGCATTCTGGCTCCCACGCTGGAGCGCGATATCGGCTGGTCCGAAAGCCAGTACGGCTTCATCGTGACCGCTTTCAACGCCGCCTATGCCATTGGTTTATTGGGCTTTGGGCGCTTCATCGACGTGTTGGGCACGCGCCGGGGGTATGCTCTGTCGGTCGGGTTGTGGAGCTTGGCCGCCAGTCTGCACGGCGCGGTGACCTCGGCGCTCGGCTTCGGCGCCGCGCGGTTCGCCCTGGGATTGGGCGAGGCCGGCAACTTCCCGGCCGCGGTGAAAACCGTGAGCGAGTGGTTCCCGCGCCGCGAACGCGCCTTCGCGGTGGGGTTGTTCAACTGCGGCTCCAACGTCGGTGCCATCGTCACTCCGCTGATGGTTCCCTGGATCGCACTGCACTGGGGCTGGCGCTGGGCCTTTATCTTGACCGGCGCGGTCGGATTCCTCTGGATTCTGGGATGGGTCGCGCTTTACCGCCGTCCCACGGAGCATCCCCGCCTATCCAAATCCGAACTGGACTACATCCTGAGCGATGCCGAACCGCCGGCCCCGTCCCGGCCCTGGCTCGCGCTGCTTCAATACCGCCAGGTCTGGGCGCTGGTCCTGGCGCGCTTCCTGACCGACCCAGTGTGGTGGTTTTACCTGTATTGGATACCGAAGTTTCTCCACTCCAAGCACGGCCTGACGCTGGACAAGATCGGCTTGCCGCTGGTGGTCATCTACGTGGCGGCGGACGGCGGCAGCGTCTTCGGCGGATGGCTCTCGTCAACCCTGATTAAGCGCGGCTGGACCGTCAGCGCCGCGCGCAAAACCGCGATTCTGGTTTCGGCGCTGATGGTCACGCCCATGATGTTCGGCGCGCAGGCCTCGGAAACCTGGGTGGCGGTGCTGATCCTGAGCCTGGCCACCGCCGGCCACCAGGGCTGGGCGGCCAACATGTTCGCTTCGATCTCGGACATGTTCCCGCGCAATGCGGTCAGCTCGGTGACCGGCATCACCGGCTTCGGCGGATCGGCGGGCGGAATGCTGGTCGCCACCGCCACCGGCTTCATCCTGGAAGCCACCGGCAGCTACGTGCCCATCTTCCTCTGGGCCGGCATCGCTTACCTGGTTATCCTGGGCCTGATCCATGTCATGATTCCGCGCATCGAGCCGGTGGAGGTTGGCCGCGTTCGACCTTGGGGCGAAGGAAGTTGAGCAGCAGGGCGATCTTGAAGCCGGAAGCTTTCAGGTGGTTCAGGCACTGCGCCCAGTGCTGGGGAGCGAACCGTCGGTCTTCCACCAGCAAGTCGAAAGAGTGTTTCCCGGCCAGGCGGCCCTTGCAGGAGACGGGCAGCGAGATCTCGGTCCGGACCTGAACGCCCCGAAGCCACAGCTCCTGGAATAGCGCCCTGTGTTTCCAGGTTCGCTCACTGGATCCCTCGCGTTCTGGTTTGCCGTGCGGCAGCCTGCCCGGAAGCCGGATGGAGGACGTCGAACGGGCGCTGCGCGTGGTGCTGGGGCTGTAGCGCAACCGGCGGAGACGCCTGCCCTTACTTGCGGCGCCCGATCAATCCCTTCCCATCGCGAGATAAACGGCGGCCGGAAGCAGCAAGACCACGGCGGCCGTGGCCAGGAGCAGCGCGGCGTGTTCAGCGGCGTTCGAGGCGATCCATCCCAGGGCCGGCTGAAACCACTGTGAAGCCGTGTCGAAGCAGGCGACGAGGAGACCGACGGCGCAGGCGAAGGCGATGGCCTGGATAGCCGTGATCGGGCGGCCGGCGGCTTCGGCGGCTTCGCGGCGCGCGCGAAGCTGGGCGCGCCACCAAACCTGGCCCGAATCGGGAACCGCCACACCCATTCCCTCGCGCGCCGCATCGATGGCGCCGGCAACCGCGACGACATCGGAACAGATCGCACACCCGGCAACGTGGGCGCGCAGGGCGGCGTCCACCCGCTCGGGCCAGCGAGATTGCAGCGCGGCAGCCAGAGCCTCGGCTTCGAATTCGCAGTCCGCGGGCTTCATCGTTCGCTCCCTTCCGGCGCGCGCCCCAGCAACCCGGCCAGCTTTCGCCGCGCGCGGAACAGCATGGCCTTCAGGCTGGCCGGGCGCAGGCCGAGCGCATCCGCGATCTCCCGGTGAGAAGCGCCCTCGGCATAGGCCAGCCACAGCATCGCCCGTTCGCGCGGCTTGAGATGCGACATGGCGCGCGTGAAATCGGCGCTGCGCTCGGTCGCGCCGGCTTCATCGCCCGCGGGAACGCGCTCGATGTCGTTACCCGCCAGGCTGAAGGGGGCGCGAATCAGGCTTCGCCGCCGCGCATCCCGCGCCAGGTTCGTGGCGATGCGGTAAAGAGAATTGCGGCGGTGCGTTTCGCTCGAGTAGGTCGCGGCGGCGCGGAGGAAGCGGTAGAACGATTCCTGAAGCAGGTCGTCCGCTTGTTGCCGGTCGCCGGTGACGCGGGCGAGGTACATCCAGACTCCGCGCGCAGTTCTTTCGTAGAAGGCGCGGAAGGCGTCCTCGTCCATCACGAAACTCGTGCCGGCGTCATCGACGGTTTCGACGCGGCTGACATCGGCGATGGTCATGAATCCGCTGTCTCCCGCGCTTCGATCAGCCCCAGCCGGCGCGAGATCGCATACGAGACGATCGCGGAAATCAGAAACCCCAGGCCGAGGGCGATGCCGAGAACGCCCAGAGCGTGAATCGGGTGCGAGACGTCTTCGGGCACCTGTCCGCCCACCACCAGCAGCCCAATACCGCCCGCCGCGAGCACCAGCCCTCCCTGCACGGACCACAGAATCCGCCCCAGGGGCGCGCCCACGCTGCGCGCGCCGGCGTCGAGCTTGATGGGCGCCGATTGCAGGAACCTCGAGCCCGCCGGCGATTGAACGTAGGCCAGCAGCTCGTCGTTCGCCGTGAACCGGTCCAGCAGTTTCGTGTGCACGTCGGTCTGTGTTTTCACCAGCCGGCTCCAACGGCGGTAGTCCACAAACGTCCTGATCAACCACACGATCAGGCCGATCGCCAAACCGAAGCCGGTGAATACGGCCACGCCCCCCAACACGTTGTGGTACATCTCCATGACCTGCGCAGCCCTGTCCCGGGGAAACCGATTGCCCCAACCTTCGCCGATAAAAAACGACGGATTCCGCGCGATCTCCGGGTGCGCGTTCAGAAAGCTCACCAGGGTGGGATACGGCGCCAGATAAGCCTGATTGGTCAACAGGGCCGGGTCGAGCGCCAAGACCCCCCGCAGGGAGGGAGGATGGCGCTCCAGCAGGCGCGACAACTCTTCCCGGGTGCGCTGGGCGTCGGGCTGTTCCAGGGGCGCCGCCACGGCGCTCTTTGTCGCTTGCGCCCAACCGGGCGGCACGCAGGCGCAC
>JACQZT010000135.1 GCA_016213755.1 Acidobacteriota bacterium
CGGCGCCAGGGCGGCGGCCGCGTCGCCCCCGGCCTGGTGCAGGCCGCGGCCGACTTCGACGGCGACGGCCGGACGGACCTGGCGGCCGTCTCTCCCGACGGCGTCGTCCATCTGCTGCTGAACCGCACCGCCACTCGCAACCAGTGGATCCGGGTGTCGCTGGAGGGCGTGAAAAACCTCAAGCTGGCGCAGGGCGCGGAGATCGAGGTCAAAGCCGGCGCCGCTTACCAGAAACGGCTTTACGAGGCCCCGGCGGTGGTGTTTGGGCTGGGCGCTTATCGCGAAGCCGACGCGGTGCGCATCACCTGGCCGAACGGGACCATCCAGAACGAAACGCGCCGTCCCGCCGGCCGCACGGACGCTTATAAGGAGGCGCCCCGCCTGGCGGGTTCCTGCCCCATGGTCTTCACCTGGAACGGCCGCCGCATGCAGTTCATCACCGACGTGCTGGGCGTCGCGCCGCTGGGCGCCAGCGCGGGCGAGACCGGCTACTTCCCGCTGGATAACGACGAGTACGTGCACGTCCCGCCCGGTGCGCTGGTCCCGCAAAACGGCCGGTATGACGTCCGCATCACCGAGGAACTGCGCGAGGTATCGTACCTGGACCAGGTGCAACTGGTGGCCGTGGATCGTCCGGCCGGCGACGAGATCTTCACCAACGAGAAGTTCAAGTCGCCGCCCTTTCCGGAGTTTCGCCTGTTCGGCGTGAAGCGCCGTCTCTACCCCGTGCGCGCGACGGATCATCGGGGCCGCGACGTCCTGCAACGGGTGCTGCGCAAGGACCGCGTGTACCCGAGCGCCTTCCGGCGCGACTACGCGGGCGTGGCCGAACTGCACACCCTGGACCTCGACTTCGGTCCCGCCGCCGCGCGCGAAAACCGCGCGCTGCTGGTCCTCGGCGGCTGGGTCGACTGGGCCGACGGCAGCACGTTTCTCGGGGCGGCCCAAACGCCGGGCGGGGGGCTGATTATGCCCTATCTCCAGGTGAAGGACTCGGCCGGCGCCTGGCAGACTGTGATGAACGACATGGGCATGCCGGCGGGCAAGACCAAGACCATCGTCGTCGACCTGACGGGCAAGTTCCTTTCCGCATCGCGCGAGGTCCGTATCGTCACCAACCTGTGCGTCTACTGGGACGAGATCTTCCTCAGCGAAGACACGGCGCCGCCCGCGGTGCGCCAGACCACGCTGGACGCCGCCGAAGCTGGTCTGCGCTTCCGCGGATTCTCGCGCCCCATCGTTCACCCGCGGCGCGAGCAGCCCGAAGAGTTCGATTACGCGCGGGTGTCCCCGGTGTCGCAGTGGAACCCCACGCCGGGGCTGTACACCCGCTACGGCGACGTGCGCGAACTGGTCGCAACCGTGGACGACCGCTTCGTGATCCTGGGTTCGGGCGACGAGTTGCATCTGTCCTTCGACGCTGCCGCCTTGCCCCCGCTTCCCGCCGGCTGGGCGCGCGACTTCCTGCTGCGCGTGGACGGCTGGTCGAAAGATGGCGACGCCAACACCGCGCATTCCGGCTCGGTCGAGCCGCTGCCCTTCCACGCCATGAGCGGCTACCCCTACCGCGCCTCCGAGCACTACCCCGACGACCACCTCCACCGCACTTACCTCGCAACCTACAACACCCGAAAACCGAAACCGGGGACAGTACACTCAATACACCAATTTCGCGCGCGCGGCGCCGGAGAAAATGGTGTATTGAGTGTACTGTCCCCGGTTTATGGGCGGGGGGTGGAGAGGTTTCCGGGGGGTGCGGCGCTGAGTAGCGCGCCTCCCGGCTTCTTCGCCTCGGCCGACCCCGAGGTTTCCTTCGACGCGGAGCGCCTGTTGTTCGCGGGCAAGAGGCGGAAGGACGACCCCTGGCAGATCTGGGAGATGCCGCTGGCCGGTGGCGCGCCGCGGCAGATCACCAGGGGCCCGGAGGACTGCATCCGTCCGCTGTACCTGCCGGGCGACGAACTGGTCTACGCGCGGAAGCACGGCGGGGCGTTCCAGATCGAAGCCGCGCACTTCTCGGGCGGTGAGCCAACCCGCCTGACCTGGGCGCCCGGCAGCTTCCTGCCCAGCCAGATCCTGCGCGACGGACGGATTCTGTTCGAAGGCCCCCACCCGGAAAGCGGTACGGATCTCTTCACGATGTTCAGCGACGGCAGCGGCGTCGAGGCCCTGCGCTGCGACCATGGCCCGAGCCGGCGCGAGGGCCGGCAGTTGGCCTCCGGGGACATCGTCTTCGTCGCCGGCCACGGCCTGGCGCGCATCACGCCGGCGCTCGCGAAAGCGGTTGAGATGCGGTCCCCGCAGGGAGAGATCGCGGGCCCGGTGGCCGAAATACAGCCCGGAGAGTGGCTGATCTCAATCAAGCCGCCGGGAAGCCCCATCTTCCTTCTGCACCGCTGGAAACCGGAAAGCTCGGCCCGTCCCGTTGTGGTTGAGCGCTCGCGGTTGAACGCGGTGCAACCGGTGGTGGTGGCTCCGCGGCCCGTACCGCCGATCCATCCCTCGGGCCTGCACGGCAAGCCCGGAGCAAACCTGCTGTGCCTGAACGCTTACGAATCGCCGCTGAAATTCGCCGCAGGCTCCATCGCCTCGGTCCGCGTCTATTCGCAGGACGCCCGGGGCGCCGCGGTCAAGCTGGGCGAAGCACCGGTGGAAAGCGACGGATCGTTCTACGTGCAACTGCCCACCGAACGGCCCATTCGCCTGGAACTGGCGGACCGGCAGGGGCAGCCGCTCGCCGCCGAAAAGGGCTGGTTCTGGATGCGCCACGGAGAGCAGCGAATCTGCGTGGGATGCCACGCCGGCCCGGAGCGCGCGCCCGAGAACGCCGTGCCCCGGGTGCTGCAACGCTCCGCGGTTCCTGTGAGAATAGAGCCATGAGGGGTCTGGTGCTGGTCTGGCTGCTTGGCGCCGCGAGCCGCGGTGAGACTCCCCTGCGCTTCGAGGACGCCACGGCGGCCTCCGGCCTGCGTTTCACGCACAGTCTCGGTTCGCAGCGGCTGGGGTCGCTGCTCGAAAGCACCGGCGCGGGCTGCGCCTGGCTCGACTTCAACAACGACGGCCTCCCCGACCTCTACGCGGTCAGCGGCAAGCCGCTCGGCCCAGGCATGCATCCCTATCCGCTGCGCAAGCCGCCGGCCGAGCCGGTCCACAGCCGCCTGTACCGCAACGACGGAGACGGCAAGTTCACCGACGTCACCACGGCCGCCGGCGTGGCTGCGGACCTGTTCGGCACGGCGGCCATCGCCGCCGACTATGACAACGACGGCTTTACGGACTTGCTGGTCACCGGCTACGGGCGCGCCATCCTCTATCGCAACCGCGGCAACGGGACGTTCGAAGACGTCACCGCCAAGGCCGGGCTAAAGGTTCCCGGCTGGTCCATCGGTTCGGCCTGGCTGGACTACAACCGCGACGGCTGCGTGGACCTGTTCGTTGGCCGCTACGTGAAGTTCGACCCCCAGTACCGCGCCTACTACGCCGCCGACAACTATCCGGGTCCGCTGGATTACGAAGGCGAAACCAACCTTCTGTTTCGCAACAACTGCAACGGCACTTTCACCGATGTGAGCCGCGAAGCGGGCCTGACGGCGTTCACAGGACGCGCCATGGGAGTGACAGCGGCCGACTTCGACGGCGACGGCTATCCCGATATGTACGTCGCCAACGACAAGACCGAGAATTTCCTGTTCCACAACCAGCGCGACGGGACGTTCAAGGAGATCGCGGTTCCGGCCGGCGTGGCCTACGGGCAAAACGGCGAATCGACCTCGGCCATGGGCCCCATCTTCGCCGACTTCGACCACGACGGCCGCGTGGACCTGTGGGTGAGCGATTCCAAGTACAACCGCCTGCTCAAGAACATCGGCCCGGCGAAATTCAAGGACGTCACCGAGCCGGCCGGCATCTCGCAGCTCACCGCGCAGTACGTGAGCTGGGGCACGGCCGTACAGGATTTCGACAACGACGGCCTGCGCGACATCTTCATTGCGCATGGCGGGCTGATTCACATGGTCCCCCAGGAACATTCGCTCTTTCGCAACCTGGGAGAGGGGCGCTTCGCCGACGTGTCCGCCAGCGCCGGCCCGGTCTTTGACCACAAGACCGTGGCCCGCGGCGCCTGCGCCGCCGACTACGACAACGACGGCCGCGTCGATCTGTTCGTCGTGAACCTGGGCAGCCCGGCGGTGGTGTTTCACAACGTTTCTCCGGCGGCCAACCACTGGCTGATGGTGAAACTCGCAGGGCGCAAGAGCAACCGGGACGGCATCGGGGCCAAGGTCGAGGTGGTCGCCGGCGGGCGCACGCAAATTGCCGAGCGAGTGGCCGGCTTGGGATACCTGGCGCAGGACGATCCGCGCCTGCACTTTGGATTGGGCGCGGCTTCAAAGGCCGACCGGCTCACCGTCACTTGGCCCAGCGGGATCGTGCAGCGCCTGGAAAACGTTTCCTCCAACCGCATTATCACAGTGGAGGAGAAGTAGCGTGCCGGGGGCACTGGCAGTCGCGGCATTGGCGCTGGCGCGGTACTTGAGTCCCATCGAACTGGCGCTCTCGCCCGACGGCACGCGCCTGTACGTGGTCTGCGAAGGCTCGGACGAGCTGGCGGTGGTGGACCTGGCCACCGACAAGGTGATTCGCCGAGTGCGCGTCGGGCACGTGCCCAAAGGGCTGGCGCTGGCTCCGGACGGCAGGTTCGTCTACGTGGCGAATTCCTGGAACGACACCGTCTCCGAGATCGACACGGGCGGGCTGGAAGTCAGGCGCACGCTGCCCGCGGGCTACGAACCTACCTGCGTGGCGACCGACCGCGCGGGGCGAACCCTCTACGCCGCTAATCGCATCGGCGGCGACATCTCGGTGATCGACCTCGCGACCGGCGCCGAGCCGCGCCGCCTCGCGGCCGGCCGCGGAGCAAGTTACCTGGCGCTCTCGCCCGCCAACGGCCATCTCTACGCCACGCACATTTATCCCAACCCCGGGCCGCACGGCGCGCCGCCCGAATCCGAAATCACCGTCATCGACGCGCAAGACCAGGTGGTGAGGGAGCGGTTTCGGCTGCCCAACAGCGCGGGCGTCTTCCACCTCGCCTTCTCCGCCGACGGAAAGCTGGGCCTGGCCTGCCAGTTGCGCCCCAAGAACCTAGTCCCGCTGGCCCACGTGGCGCACGGCTGGGCAATTGGCAACTCCCTCGCGCTTTTCGGCGAAGAGGTGGGCGAGCCCGTGCACATCCCGCTGGACGAGATCGACCGCTATTTCTCGCTGCCCTTCGGCGTGGCCATCGCTCCGGATAAGCGCTCGGCCTACGTCACCATGGCGGGTTCCGACAGCGTGACCGTGCTGGATCTCGAGCGGTTGCTGGCACTGGTCCGCCGCCTGTCGCCGAAAGAGCGCGCGCGGCTGGCCAACGACCTGTCGGCCTCGGCCCAGTACGTGCGCGCGCGCATCCCGGTGGGCGCCAATCCCAAGGGACTGGCGCTCGCGCCCGACGGCGCGCGGCTGTACGTAGCCAACCGGCTGGACGACAGCATCTCGGTGATTGCGACCGGGCCGGGCAAAGTCGTGCGCACCATCCCGCTGGGCGGGCCGGCCACGCTCACGCCCGAACGCCGCGGCGAACGCCTTTTCCACACCGCCCGCTTCTCGTTCCAGGGACAGTTCGGCTGCGCCAGTTGCCATCTCGAGGGGACGCTCGACGGCCTGACCTGGGACCTGGAGCCGGACGGCTTTGGAATCGATATTGTTGACAACCGCCTCGTCGAAGACGTGACCGAAACCGCTCCCTTCAAGTGGAACGGTGGCAATCCCGACCTGGAGACCGAGTGCGGGCCGCGCACCGAGAAATACTTCTTCCGCGCTCAAAGCTACTCTCCGACGGAACTGGCCGACCTGGTTCGCTTCCTGAAATCCATCCCGCCGCGCCCCAATCGCTTCCGCCCCGCCGGCGACGAATTGACATCCAGCCAGGAACGCGGAAAGGCGATCTACGAACGCACCCGCCGCAAGGACGGAACGCCGGTTCCCGAAGCCATGCAGTGCCCGGTCTGCCACAGCGGCCCGTATTACACCAACCGGCAACTGAGCGATGTGGGCAGCGGCAAGCCCACCGACCGTTCTCCTTTCTTTGACGTTCCGCAGTTGACTAACATCGCCTTGTCGGCGCCCTACCTGCACGACGGCTCCGCCCGCACCCTGGAAGAGATCTGGACGGTGTTCAATCCCCGCGACACGCACGGGGTAACCAACGACCTGGCCAAGGACGAACTCAACGACCTGATCGAGTATCTGAAAACGCTATGAAACGCGCCGCTGTGCTCTTCTTTGTCGCGCTGTGCGCCGCCGGCCAGCAAATGCCGCGGTACCGTTGGGAGAACTTCACCACCGCCTCGGGGCTCCCCGACAACAAGGTTTTCTCCGTCGCGGTGGACGGGGCGCGCATCTGGGCCGGCACTGACAACGGCCTCGGTCTGTACGAGAACGGCAAGTGGAAAGTGTTCCGCCCCGAAGACGGCCTGGCGCATCGCGCGGTGCTTTCCATCGCCGTGGACAAGAAAACGCGGGACGTCTGGATCGGCACTATGGGCGGCCTGAACCGCTACTCCGCCGGCCGCTTCGACAGGTTCACGCAGCTCAACAGCGGGTTGAGCAACGACGTCG
The DNA here is from genome assembly GCA_016213755.1 of Acidobacteriota bacterium. Taxonomy (GTDB): domain Bacteria; phylum Acidobacteriota; class Terriglobia; order Bryobacterales; family Bryobacteraceae; genus JACQZT01. The sequence continues at coordinate 6,658 of JACQZT010000135.1, forward strand.
TGTACGGCGTCGCCGTGCGCGAGGACGAGGTCTGGGCCGCGACCGCCGCCGGAGCCAGCCGCTACAACACCCGCACCGGCCAGTGGACGCTCTACAACGAGCGCAACACCCCCATGTACGAGATCTGGACTTACGGCGTGAGTCCGGGCAAGGACAAGGTCTACTTCGCCGTGTGGGGCGGCGGCCTGCTCGAATACGACGTGAAGACGGACCGCTGGAAGGACTACAACGATCCAGACGGCGAGACCGAGATCGTGCTCTTCAAAGACCAGGGTCTCATCCACGAGATCACAACCTCAGTGAGTTACATGGAGAGCGACCGTGTGGTGTGGGCCGCCACCTACTTCGGCGCCAGCCGTTACGACGGCCGCAACTGGCGCAACTTTCTCGAAAAGGACAGCGGCCTGCCCAGCAACTTCCTGAACCAGGTGAAAGGCGTGGACGGCAACCGCGCCTGGTTCTCCACCGACAAGGGGCTGGCCTACTATGACGGAACGAACTGGGCGGTTTACCGTCCCGCGCTCGACACCGGCCGTCCCGAAATGCTGGTCCGCGACGCCAGCGGCCGGGTCACTCCCATCGCCGTTGAGTCCGCGCCCGCCCATCACTACGTCTACGCCGTCGACTTCCAGGGAGACGACCTCTGGGCAGCCACCGCCCAAGGCCTCAGCCACGCAAAACCGGGACAGCCAGACCTGCCCGGGTTTTCGGCGGCGGCGAAGCCGGCTGCGCCGCCCCCGGCGCAGCGAGTGATGGAGCCGTATGCCGGGACGCCGGAGGATCTGCGCCCCTTCTCGAAGTTCACCAAGCCTTACTACGAGCACTACACCAAGCTCGTCGAGTACAACGGCGCGGCGCGCGAGGCGCCCGACCCGGCTCTGGCGGAAATCGAAGAGGTGCGCATCGGCTTCCTCGGGCCGATCGAAAACCATCCGGAACAGGCCTTGGGCCGGAAGATGCTCAACGGCGCGACGCTGGCGGTGGAAGAGGCCAACCGGGCCGGGGGCTACCGCGGCAAGCCGTTCCGGCTGATGGTGCACAACGACCAGGCCGTGTGGGGCTCGTCCAGCAACGAAATCGTCAAAATGGCCTACGACGATAAGGTGTGGGGCATGCTCGGCTCCATCAGCGGCGACTCCACCCACATCGCCCTGCGCGTCTCGCTGCGGGCCGAAGTCCCCATGGTCAACAGCGCCGCCACAGATCCCACCATCCCGGAAACCATCATCCCCTGGTATCTCACGGTGCTTCAGGACGACCGCGTGCAATGCTACACTCTGGCGCGCCGCATCTACACCGACCTCGGCTTGCAGCGCGTGGCACTGCTGCGCGTCAACGACCGCTACGGCCGCTTCGGCGTCGTCAAGTTCCGGGACGCCTCGCGCCGGCTGGGCCACCCGGTGGTCATCGAGCAGAAGTACATGCCCGGCGACACGGATTTCGCGCGCCAGTTGCGCGTGATCAACGACTCGCGCGCGGACGCCATCGTGCTATGGGCCGACGCCGCGCCCGCCGCGGCGATCCTGAAACAGATGCGCGCCCTGGGCATGAAACAGCGCGTCTTCGGCGGCTTCCGCGTCCTCAACGACGAGCTGCTGAAAACCGCCGGCCCGGCGGCGGACGGGTTGGAAGTGGTCTTCCCCTACGATCCCGCGCGCCTCGAGCCGGGCTTCCGGCAGCGCTTCGAGGCCCGCTTCCAGGCCGCGCAGGAAGCGTTCGCCTCCCTGGCCTACGACGCCATGAACATCCTGCTCGACGCGGTGCGGCGCGCGGGCCTGAACCGCGGCCGCATCCGCGACGCGCTCACCGCTGTCGAGCGCTACCAGGGCGTCACCGGAGCGATGACCTTCGATCCCAACTGCAAGAACATCGCGCCCATGTTCCTGGCCACTGTGCGCGACGGGCGCGTCGAGTACCGCCGCTACTCCATGGAAAAGCCCTATGCGCGCGTGGGCGAGGACGGCGTGAACTTCCACGGCCCCGCCGCGGCGGACGCACCGGCGGGCGAAACAGCGGTGGTGCTGTTCGGCCCCGGCGCCGATGTCGATTCGAACCTTCCCTGGGGCCAGGCGACCAACGAACTGGTCAAGCGGATGAGCGACCCGCGCACGCTGGCCGTAATCGCCACCGAGCGCAAGGCCGCGCACCTTGCGCTCCAGCTTGCGAACAAGTTCTTCCTGCCGGTCCTCGCCCTGACCGACGACCGCACTTTGACCAGCGCCAACATCCCGTGGATTTTCCGCCTGCCGGCCGGAACTCCGCTGGCGGACGCCCTGCAATGCGTGAAGGAAGCCGCTGCGCGCGCGGGCGCCAACCGCCTGCGCATTCGAGACGCGCTGGCCGGCTATTCCTTCACCGCGGACTCCTCCTCCCGCAGCGCCACGGCATGCCCAGCGGCGCGCTTCTCGTCGCCGCCGAGTCCGTAGGCTCGCACCAGCAGGTAGCGGATTTGCCGGCCGGTAATCCCGGTCGCCGGAAGTCGCAACGCCGCCTCGCCTTCCCTGGCCGCCCCGGCCGCATCTCCTTTCCGCAGCAGCAGGCGGGCCCGTTCGTAGTGGACATCGCGGTGCGACGGCTCCAGTTTCACCGCACGCTCGATGAGCTTCTCGCATTCCTCCAGCCGGCCCGTCACGAGTAGAAAACGGGCCCAGGTGAGCAGCGTATCGGCCTGGAGCTTGCCGGCCGCCTCTTCAATGCGAATCGCCTCCCGGTAGCAGGCCGCCGCCTTCTCCGTCTCGCCCAGGCTTTCGTGCGTCAAACCCAGGTACAGCGGCGCCTTGGCGTCCTTCGGATTGAGCCGCCGCGCCTGTTCCAACTCGGGCAGCGCCAACTGCAACTCGTTCTGGAGGTGATACTGGAAGCCCATCAAAAAGTGCACGTACCAGGACGAAGGCGCGGCTTTGAGCGCCCGTTCCAATGCCTGCCGGGCGACGTCGAAGCGGTTCAGCCCGATCGCCAGCTTGGCTTTCAAGGTCAGGGCCGGCACCAGGCCCGGATCGAGTTGCAGGGCCTTCTCGATCTCCTCCAGGCACTCCGGAAACTGCTGGGCCACGAACAGCGCATTGGCGCGCTCGTAGGAGGCGTACCCGGGAGAACTTTGCCCGGTTGCCAGCAGAAGCGAGAGCAGGAAAGCCAGAATCACTTTGCCTCCGCCTCCTCAACCGCCACGATTCGGCCGGTCTTAACCCCGGCCAGCGTCTGCGTGCGGCCGCCCGGCCAGCGGATCTCCACTTTCGCGATCTCCGCGGCGCCCAGCCCGAAACGCACCAGCGGTTCGCTCGAACATGCGTATCCCACGCTGGTGGTGGCATGGTTGTAGAGAACCCGGCCATCGGAAAGCGTAAGCCGGACCTCCGCTCCCAACCCTTGCCGGTTGCTTCGCTTCCCATGCAGCCGGAAGGCCGCCCATTGCCCGGCCTGCGAGACGTTGCGGTACAGTTCCGCCGGCCCGTTGAGCGCCGAGACCACGGCATCCACGCGGCCGTCGTTGTCGAAATCGGCGAAAGCCGCCCCGTGGTGCAGCGCGGCAATGTCCAGGCCGGCCGGAACCTCCACGAAGCGGCGCCCGTCGAGGTTGCGGAACACTTTGTTCGGCAGCGACGAGTTGCGGCCCAGGTAGCGCTCCAGCCGCGGGAAGTGCGACAAGGCGAAGAATAGGTCCTTCCAGCCGTCGTTGTCGAAATCGACCATGCCCAGGCTCCAGCCGGTCAACTGGCGGGTGCCCATCAGCAGCCCGGAGCGGGCCCCGAAATCTTCAAAGATGCGCCGCTTGCCCAGGTTGCGGAAGAGCAGAAAGGTGTCGTTGATCATGCCGGAGACCACCAAGTCCGGCCACCCGTCGTTGTCGAAATCGCGGAAGTCTGCGCCCATGCCGGCAATGGCGGCCCCGTCTTCGCGCAACGCGACGCCGGCCTCCAGGCCCATTTCCTGAAAGGTCCCGTCCCCGCGGTTGCGGAACAGGAAACTGCGCACCGAGTCGTTAGCCACATAGACGTCTGTAAAACCGTCGCGGTCGAAGTCGGCGAATGCCAGACCCATTCCTTTCCCCAAGTGCCGCGCAATGCCAGAAGCCTCCGACACGTCCGTGAACGTGCCGTCGCGGTTGTTGTGGAGGAGTTGGTTGGGCAAGGGCCGGTAGCTGTCGGGATGGCAGTAGATGGGGGCGTCCGCAGGCCCGCAATGGGGCTCGGTTTTGGGATCCCAGGCTACGTAATTGGAGACCAACAGGTCCAGCCAGCCGTCGTTGTCGTAGTCGAACCAGCCGGCCGAAATGGACCACACCTGGCTCGAGACGCCGGCCCGGGCGGTGACGTCCTCGAAACGCCCGCCGCCCCGGTTGCGATACAGGATGTTGCGGTTGACGCCGGCGACGAACAGGTCCGTGTAGCCGTCGTTGTCGTAGTCGGCCGCGGCCACCGCCATCGAGTAGCCCGCGCCCGCCACCCCGGCCGTTTCAGTGACGTCGGTGAAGGTCCGATCGCAGTTGTTGCGGTAGAGCCCGTTGCGAAAACCCGGCTCGCTCTTTTCGAGCGAGGGAAGCGCGGCGCCGTTGGCGAAGAAGATGTCGAAGCAGCCGTCGTTGTTGTAGTCGAGCGCCGCCACCCCGGCCGGCATCAGCTCCACCTGGTGAAGGCGGCCCGAAGAGCCGTTGCGCATCTGGAAATCGAGCCCCGCTTTGCGGGAGACTTCCTCGAAGCGGATCTGGGCATTCAGAAAAAAGATCGCCGCCCCGAAAAACAGGGCGGCGATCCGGAGAGTGCGTGGCACTGGCCTAGAACTGAAACCGCAGAACCACCTGGCCGCTGCGGGGCATGAAGTCCTGGGTTGTGGTGGCGCCGGTGTTGATGCGGCCGAAACCGGAGATCACCCGGCCGGTGGCCGCCACCGACTGGGTGGCCTGGAAGTTGCCGCTGTCCGGGTCGACCATGTAGGTCCGGTTGAAGACGTTGAAGAACTCGGCCCGGACAGAAGCCCGCATGCGTTCCGTGATGCGGAAAATACGCCCCAGGCTCAACTGCTCGCTGGGACGGCGCTGCCCCCGGTAGTCGCTGTAGTAGACCGCCGAAGTGCCCCACTCGCCCGGAGCCGGATCGGACCAGGCCTTGGGATTCAGCACGAATTCCTTGTTGGGGTCGATGCAGTGGCAGTTCAGGTCCTTTAGGAACAGCGGCTCGCCCGGCACGCGGTTGGCGAACGTGCCGCGCTGAAGCAAGGAACCGAGCGCGTTGTTGGAAGCCGGAACGCGGATCGGATAGCCGCTCCCGTAGCGCAGAACTCCGCCCAGGGTCCAGCCCCGCGCCAGCGCCGACACCACCTTGTTCGCCCCGAACTTGGGGACTTCGTAGGTGAAGCCGGTCACGAATGCGTGCGGCTGATCCAGATACGAGAGCGTCTTCTGGTTGCGCCGGTTGAATACGTCGTTCAGCGGCACCGACGCCCCGTCGTGGCCCTCCACCGTGGTCAGGGTCTTGGACCAGGTATAGGCAACCGTGAAGTCCAGTCCGTGCGAGAGCCGCTTGGTGACCTTCACTTGCAGCGAGTCGTACCAATTGTTGCCCAGCGGCGCCCACAGCGTTCCGAGCCCGCCAAACTGCGGGTAGGGGCGCAATGCCTGGGCCAGCGTCGAGGACATGGGGAACCCGGCGTAAGGCGCCTTGAAGCCGGCCGCGATGACCGCCGGCGAATCCATGCGGGAGGTCAGCAGGGTGCGGTCCGCGGCCTTATGAATATCCAGGCCGAAGGCCTTCAAGCGCTCCTCCTGGGTGGCGTTGTAGTCCACCAGCGAGTTGGCCTTGAACCACACGCCCCGGTTGCCCACGTAAGCCGCTTCCACCGACAGATTGCGCGTGATCTCGCGCTGCACGCTGAGGTTCCAGTTGACGATGCGCGGCGGCCGGCCGGCGTTGCGGTCTACGTTCGAGGGCGGCGAGTTGGTCTGGCCGGCGAGGGGCCGGATCCCGGGGTCGTAGCTGGCGCCCAGCAGATCGGCCATGTTGTAGGACATGCCGTTTTGCAGCATCACCGCCGCCTCGCCATAAGCAGGCGTGGAGAGGGAGATGCTGTTGAACCCCATGCCCAGCGACTGGCCGCCGCCGATGTAGTTGAACTGGGTCACCTGTCCGTAGGAGACCGCCAGGCCGGCGCGCAGCACGGTCTTCGGATCCATCTGGTAGGCCAGGCCCAGACGCGGACCGAGGCCGTAGGGATAGGTCTTGGTGATGTCGCAGTTGCAGCGGCCGGGCCCGGAGCCGGCGTAGAGCGTTCCGCCCAGCAGTCCGCCCGCGGACGGATTCTTCACGTCGGGCGAGAACATGCTCATGCGGTTGTGCAGCTCCCACGGCGCCGGCTGCCAGTCATAGCGCAGTCCGTAGTCCAGAGTGAGCTTGCGGGTGATCTTCCAGGCGTCCTGAACAAAGAAACCCCAGGACTTGCGGCGATACTGCGGATCGGCCGGATTCGAGACGCTGGCGCTGTTGGCCATCCCCAGCAGGAAGCTGGCATAGGGGAATCCCACGCCGCCGCCGGGCAGCGCCACGCCCTGCAAGGCGGGCAAGCCGCTCTGTGCCGAGCTGAAGCCGAAATTGCCCGGCACGCCGCCCGTGCTGCGATTGGTGAAATTGTCGAGCTTCCACTCGCCGCCGGCCTTGTAGGAGTGATTGCCCCGTATGAAGGTCAGGCTGGCCACCGCGGTCTCTTTGTCCTGGATGTAGTAGCCGCGGTTGGTGGGGCCGTTGTCGATCATCCCGCCCAACGAGGAATTGATGCCGGTGATGCGCGGGAAGCCCGGCCCGAACGCGCCTTTCAACCCCAGTTTGCCCGCCGCATCGAAATCCATGTTGTTCTGCGGGGAGGAGTCCGGGTTGAAGTAGCGCTGATAGCCGCCGCCGAGATGCAGTAACAAGCGCGTGGTCAGCGAGCGATCGAAGTTCAGCCGCACGGTGTTGCTGCGGATCAATTGGTCGCGCCGCGCCGAGATGGGATCGGGCAAACCGTCGTGGCCGTTGTCCTTGTCGGTGCGCTGGCGCGCGTAGTAGACCGACAGCCGCGAACCGTCGCCCAGGTTGTGATCGATCTTGAAGCTGGGGATGTCCTGGATCTTGCGGTACTGGTAGCGCTTCTCGAAATTGTTGATCAGGCTGGCGCTCATGGGTTTGGGGTACAAATCCTGGATCTTGAGCGCTACCGGGTCCATGGCGGAGCGGGGGACGATGTTGCCGGCGAACGGGTCGCGGTAAACGCGTCCGCTCACGGTGCGGGCGGTGCGCGGGTCGTACACGACGTTTTCCAGAATAGCCCGGCCCAGCCCGTCGGTGCCCAGGTTGCGTCCGGTCAGCGCGGCGCTGAAATCGCCGTTGCGGTAGGCTTCGATCGGGACCGTGGCGTAGTTGTCGAACCGGTTTTGAATATCCCGATACATCTCGTAGTTGAAAAAGAAGAAGGTCTTCTGCCGCCCGTCGTAGACCTTGGGCAGGATCACCGGTCCGCCCACGGAGGCGCCCATGTCGTGCCGGCGCAAGCGCGGGCGCACGTTGCTGAACGACTGCGCGGCCCCCACGCTTTCGTGGGCGAAATAGTCGTACACCGTGCCGTGGTACTCGTTGGTGCCCGAGCGCGAAGTGAAGTTGAACAGCCCGCCGCCCACCTGACCGAATTCGGCCGCGAAGTTGCTGGTTTGCAGCGTAAACTCCTCGATCGCTTCCACCGACGGCTGCGATTCGTCGGACACGCGCGCGTCCAGCGCGCTGGTGGAGTCCTGGCCCTCGAAGACGATTTTGAAGGTGCCTGTGGGCGCGCCGTTAATCTTGATGGTGTTCCAGCCGGCGATGCTGGCGCCCGGCGTCAATCCGAGAAAGCTGAGCGGATTGCGCACCGCGCCCGCGCCGATGGCGAAATTCACCGGCAACTGGTTCAACTGGTCGCGGCTGATGGTGGTGGCCTGCGCGGCGTTCTCCGTCCGCAGCAGCGGCGCGTCGGCGGTCACGCTAATCGACTCGGAGGTCGAGCCGATTTGCAGCACCACGTCGATGCGGGCCGACTGCGCGACCTGCACGCGGATGCCTTTCTGCTCGAACTTTTTGAAGCCGGCGGCTTCCACGCTCAGGTCGTAGACGCCGGCCGGAACCGAAGCAATTGTAAAATTCCCGGTGTTGGTAGCCGCGGTCTTCATTTGCACGCCCGTGGCCGGGTTCACCGCGGCGATTTCGGCGTTCGGAACCAGCGCCCCGGTGGGGTCGGAAACGGTTCCCGTCAGCGTGCCGCGATCGGATTGCGCCATTAGGGATGGGATTAGCGCGGACGCTGCCATCAAGACACACAAAAACACTCTTCCTCTAAGCATGTCCTCCCTCCAAGGAGATCATGACTAGGTAAATCACATCCGCAAGTCCCAGTCAAGCGGGTTGGGCGATGTGTTCTGATGAAAGCATGAATTCGTTTCGACTGGATCGCAGGCTGGCGCTGGTCACCGGAGCCAGCCGCGGAATCGGTTGCGGGATCGCACGCGCACTGGCCGGGGCCGGCGCGGACATCCTCCTGGCGGCCCGTCCCAGTCCGGACCTGGAGCAGGCGGCCGCCCAAATCCGCGCCCTGGGACGGCGCGCGGAAACCTGCGCGGTCGACTTGCACGACATCGAGGGCATCCCCGCCTGGTTTGATGAAGTGGTGCGGCAGCACGGCCGGCCGGACATCCTGGTCAATGCCGCCGGCACCACCCGCCGCGCGCCGGCCGAGTCCCTGACCATGGAAGACTGGAACGAGAACATCACCGTCAACCTCACCGCCGTCTTCGCGCTCTGCCAAGCTTTTGCCCGCCACTCGATCGCCGCCGGCGCCAAAGGGAAGATCATCAACATCGCCTCGCTCATGGTGGCCGCCGCGCGGCGCACGAACTCGGCCTACGCGGCTTCCAAGGGCGGGCTAGGGCAGTTGACCAAAGCCCTGGCGGTGGATTGGGCCGATAAGGGAATCCTGGTCAACGCCATCACGCCCGGCTACATCGCCACCAAGCTCACCGAACCGCTGTGGACCGACCCCGAGTTCGACGCCTGGGTCAAGAAGCGCACGCCGCTGGGCCGCTGGGGAACCCCGGAAGACCTCGGAGCGCCGGCCGTCTTCCTCGCCGCCCCCGCCTCCGACTTCATCACCGGCCAAATCCTCTTCGTCGACGGAGGCTGGATCTCCACCTTCTAAGAGTTTCGGGCTACGAAACCCCGAAACTCTACGGGCTTTTGGTTTTCTTGCGGGTGCCCAGGACCACGCCGGCGATGGCGCCGCCGGCCCCGGCCACCGCGACTCCGGCGATCAAAGCGCTGTGACCGTTGGAAGGCTCTGCCGCCGGGGCCGGGGCCGGCGCGCGGCCCACCGGGTCCGCGCCCGCGCCGGCCGCCACAGCCACGCATCCGCCCAGGCCAATCTGTTCGAGCGCCTGAACGTTCATCACCAGGGGTGTGCCGGCCGCCGGGCCCTTGATCCGCACCCGGTTGCCCACCTGCGCCCCAAGCTGCGCCGCGTCGCCCCGCACTTCCACGGTCTGGTTGGCGGTCTGGTCCACCAGGATCAGCTTGCCCGCCTTGCGCAGCAGGCAGCCCGAGAACTCGAAGGCATCCTGCGCCCCGGCCTGCGGCTCAAAGCGCAGGGTCGTCCCGCTGTTTACGTTAGCCAGCAGCAACCCCGCGGAGTTGAACACGCGCACCGGACCGTTCACCGCCGCCACCAGCACCGTCTTGTCGCCATCCAGGCGCACGCGCGCCACCGACTTCGCCCCGCCGGTGGCAATGCGCAAGCTGCGCGCCTCGATCTGGTAGCCCGAGGAGGTCTGCATCTCGCTCAGCCCCGCATCCAGCAAAGTCCGGCCGCCAAAGACCCGCGCGCGGGACTCCGCCGCCAGCTCCACGCGCGTACCCTTATCGAGACGCAGCCGGGAGGCCGCCTCCTCCGTCTGCACGGTGGCGCCGTCGAACAGGGTCGCGTTCCCGCTGACCGGCGCGTGGTCCACGCGGAAACTCCCCTCGGCCGTCGCCACGCCAACCACACGGCCGGGCGCCGAGGCCCAGGCCAATATCCCCGCCAGGTTCAATGCAAGCAAAGCTTGATAATTCATCGCCAATGGTGCGCTCCGACGCTCCCGTATATTATGGCAGAGAAGCCGTGAAAGAAAACCACCCCCTGGCTCGCGCCCTGTGCGCGGCCCCCGCCATTGCCGGGCTGGCCTGCGCGGCGTGGTGGTCCGTCCGCCTGGCCTGCGCCGACCTGGCCTCGCGCGCCAACACTGTGGAGTCGCTCGCCCGGGCGGTGGCGCTCGATCCCGGCAACGCCGCCTACCGCGCCTGGCAGGCCGAACTCGAAGAGCACGAAGGACGCGACCCCACCCCCGCGCTCACCGCCGCCGCGGCACTTAATCCGCGGGATTCCGCTGTGTGGATCCGCCTGGGCCTTCAAGCCGAACTACAGGGCGACTACCCCCGCGCCGAAAGGCATCTGCTCGAAGCCGCGCGCGTCGACCGCCTCAGCACCCCTCGCGCGACACTCCTGCATTACTACTTCCGCCGCGGCGACTGGGAGCGTTTCTGGCACTGGAGCCGGCCGGCCTTCGAAATGAGTTACGGCGACCGCACGCCCCTCTTCCAACTTTGCTGGCGCGCCACCGAGGACGCCGCGCTCATCCTGGGCCGCGCCATCCCTCCGCAACCCGAAATCCTGGCTCAATACCTGCGCTTCCTGCTCGACCAAGGCCGTCTGGACGCCGCGGCGGCCGTCGCGCAGGCGGTGTCGTCGAAGGCCGGCCCGGCCGAAACCCCGCTTCTTCTCGCCTATTGCGACCGGCTGCTCGAGCAAGGCCAGGCGGCCCCCGCGCTCGAATTCTGGAACACCCTGTGCGACCGGAAACTCTTGCCCTACCCGCCGCTCGATCCGCAAAACGGCCCCCTGCCGACCAACGGCGACTTTTCCGCCTCGCCCCTGCGCCAGGGTTTCGACTGGCGGGTGGCCGCGCTCCCGGAGGTCTCCATCGTGCGCCTGGACTCGCCCCCGGCCCTGAAATTCACGCTCTCCGGCAAGCAGCCCGAGCGGTGCGACCTGCTCTGGCAATACATCCCGCTACTCCCGCGGCGCAGCTACCGTCTGCGCTTCCGCTATCGGACCGCCGGTCTTGCGCCGGACAGCGGGATCCGCTGGCGGCTGATTGACGCCGCCACACCCCCGCTCGCCAGCGAAGACTGGCGCGACGCGGAGTTGCTCTTCCCCAGCCGCGACGCCCGCCTGGCGCGCCTGGCACTCTCCGTTGAGCGCGAGCCGGGCAGCACGCGGCCCGAAGGATCCCTCTGGCTGGCCGGCGTCAAGATCGAGTTCGCACCATGAAGAGCCTCCTCGCGGCACTCCTTTTCCTCTCGATCCTGCTGGCCTGGGCGCCCTGGCGCTGGGCCGTCAGCCTGCTCGAAACCGGCGCCTTTCTGCTGGCGGCGGCCGCTCTTACCCGGCGCTCCTTGCGCTTCAGCCGCCTGCTGATCCCCCTGGCCGCCGCGCCCCTGTGGGGCCTGCTGCAACTGGCCGCGCGGACAACCGTCTATCCCCACGCCACCTGGAACGCCGTGCTGCTGTGGCTCACCAACCTGGCGGTCTTCTTCGTGGCCCTTCAGTCCTTTGACCGGCGCGCCGTGCTGTGGTTCGGATTCGCCCTCAGCGTGGTGTCCACGTTGCAGGCCTTCACCTCTCCGGGCAAGGTTTTTTGGATCTTCCCGGCCGGTCATCCGAGCTACCGGCTAAGTTCGTTCCTTTCGCCCAATCAGTACGCGGCCTTCGTCGTGCTCGTGCTGCCCCTGGCGCTGGACCGGGCCTTCGAGGACCGCCGGCGGCGCCTCTCCGGCGTGGTCCTGGCCGGTGCGCTCTGCGCTTCCCTCATCGCCTCCGCCTCGCGCGCCGGCTTTCTGCTGGGCAGCCTGGAAGTCGCCTTCTTCACGCTTCTGTATGTCCGCCGCCGTGCCCGCACGCTGGCGCTGGTGGCCGCCTGCGCGGCCCTCTGCACTCTGGTGGTGGGCGGCGACCTGTTGTGGACCCGCCTGCTCCAGCCCGATCCGCACACCGGCCGGCGCGAAATGCTGGCCTCGTCGATCGAGATGATTCGCGCGCGCCCGGCCCTGGGCTTCGGCCTGGGCGCCTGGCCTGTGGCCTACCCCGTCTTCGCCCGCTACGACGACGGCCTCCTGGCCAACCACGCCCACAACGACTGGGCCGAATGGGCCGCCGAGGGCGGCCTGCCCTTTCTGGCCCTTCTGCTCTGGATCCCCGCCGCCAGCCTGCGGCCGGCCCTCGGCTCGCGCTGGGGCATCGGCGTCCTGGCGGTCTTCGCGCACTGCCTGGTGGACTATCCGCTCCAGCAGCCGGCCCTCGCCGCGCTGGTCTTCACTCTCCTCGCGGTTCTGCATTCAGAATACAAAGGGTTTACAAAAAGGGCTTGACTTTGTACACGAAACGTATAACATTGGACCCTATTGGAGCCTGTCGTCCGGGTGAAAGCCCTGGTGGGTCCGACGTAGCGATAGCTGTGTCCTGAAGTCGCGGTACCTCCCCCGAAGTAGAATCCTATGAGTCCAGCGCATTCGCGTGCCGAATGGTACGCTCTGACTGTCAAACCCCGGCACGAGAGGACCGTGGCCCGCAACCTGCGCGGCCGGGGGCTGGAGGAATTCGCTCCCTTCTGCCGCGCCCGGCGGCGCTGGTGCGACCGCATCAAGGAACTCGAGACGCCGCTGTTCCCCGGCTACGTCTTCTGCCGGTTCTCTTACGAGCAGCGGATGCTGGTGCTGAACACGCCCAGCGTCACCTCCATCGTGGGTTTCGGCAAGCATCCCACCCCGGCGGGCGAAGAGGAGATCGACGCCCTGCGGTCGATCGTGGCGTCGGGACTGCCGGCCCAGCCTTGGCCCTATCTGCGCTTGGGGCAGAAGGTGCGCATCGAGCAAGGGTGCCTGGAAGGCGTGGTGGGGATCCTGCTGCGGGAGAAAGACCTCTGCCGCGTGCTGGTGAACGTGGAAATCCTGCAACGCTCGGTAGCCGTGGAAATCGACCGCGCCCTGTTGTGTCCGGTGCGAGAAGCCGCCTGAAGATCCCCTTATTCCCGTGTCGATCCTGAAACGTCGCAATCGAATCGTCGTTTTTCGCCTCACCGAGGAGGAGTACGACAACCTGCGGAATGCCTGCGTCACCCGCGGGGCCCGCAACGTCTCCGACTACGCCCGCTCCCAACTGCTGCTGGCCATGGAGCGGGACCGCTCGGAAGTGCTCGAGCGGCTTTCCGAACTCCAGACCTGGATGCGCCGGCTGGAGAAGTTCCTGGGCAACAAGAAGTGATTTCGAGGCTGCCAATGAGACTGGTAATATACCTGCTGGCCGGAACCTGGCTGCTGGCCCAGAGCCGGCCGGCCGACGTGGTGGATGTCAACCTCGCCGGCGTCGCCAACTTGCCGGCGCAGAAGATCGCCGCCAACGACCTGGTCGCGGTTTCGGTCTACGACTCGCCCGAGTTGACGCGCACGGTGCGCGTGGCGGCCGACGGGACCATCCGCTTCCCCATGCTGAAGGACCCCCTGGCGGTGGCCGGGATGCTGCCCGCGCAGTTGGAGCAGGCCCTGACGGGGGCGCTGAAGCGGGAGCGCATCCTGGTGGCGCCGGTGGTGAGCGTGACCATTTTGGAGTACGCCAGCCGGCCCATCGCCGTGGTGGGCGCGGTGAAGAAGCCGCTGACCTTCCAGGCCGTCGGCAAGGTGACGCTGCTGGATGCCCTGGCCAAAGCCGAAGGCCTGACCGGCGAGGCGGGGCCGGAACTTCTGGTGACGCGCCCGGCGCCGCCGGGCTCGCTGGTGCAACGCATTCCGATCAAGGCCCTGATCGATGCGGCCGACCCGGCGATGAACGTGACCCTGACGGGCGGCGAGGAGATCCGCGTGCCGGAAGCGCGCAAAATCTACGTCGTGGGCAACGTGCGCCGCTCCGGTGCCTTCCCCGTCCGCGACGGTTCCGAAACCACCGTGCTGCGCCTGCTCTCGCTGGCCGAGGGACTGGCGCCGTATGCCGCCAAGCGCGCCTACATCTACCGCGCCTCCTCCGACCCGGTCCTGCGGCGGGAAATCCCCGTCGAACTGGAGATGATTTTGCAGCGCAAGTCGCCGGACGTGGCGCTGGTAGCCGACGACGTGCTCTACATTCCGGACAACAAAGGCCGCCGCACGGCGGCCACCGTGCTCGACCGGGTGACCGGCTTTGGCGCGGCCACCGCGTCGGGAGTGCTCATTTGGCGCCGCTAATCACCGCTCCCCGACATGTGGCGCACACACTCGTGCGTGCCGCGTCCACACTCCTGTGGACGCCCGGGCATCGACAGGAGTGTCGATGCGGCACGTTGAGAACGTGCGCCACGGTATTGGGAGCGGTCCAAAGACAAACATGCTCGAAAACAACACCAACGGAAACCACTTGGTCCTGGCCTCCGAACCGCAGCGCGTGATGGCGCCGCTGTCCGCGTGGGAACCCGAAGAGCCCATGGTGCCGCTCTCGCACTACCTGTGGATCCTCAAGCGCCACCGCTGGAAGATTCTGGGCGCCATCGCGGCGTGTGTGATCGCCGCCGTCATCGTCTCCGTCCGGCTCACGCCCATCTACGAATCCACCGCCACGGTGGACATCGACCGGCGCATCCCCAGCGGCATTCTGGGCCAGGAGGCCACGCAGTCGGTGACCAACGACGCCGACCAGTTCATGGCCACCCAGGTGAAGCTGATCCAGTCCGACTCGGTGCTGCGCCCGGTGGCCCGCAAGTACAATCTGCGCGAGCACGAGAAGGGTCTGCTCGACTCCGAACCGGTGAAAGGGTTCGCCGAAGAGACGCCCGTGGTGCTCAAGAACCTCAAGGTGACCCGCCCGCCCAACACCTACCTGCTGCTGGTGAGCTACCGCTCGCCGGACCGGCAACTGGCCTCCGACGTGGCCAACGCCATCGTGCAATCCTACCTGGAGCACACCTACAACATCCGCTACAAGGCCGCGGCCGGGCTGGGCCAGTTCATGGAGCGGCAACTGGAGGAGCTGCGGGCTAAGATGGAGCGCTCCAGCGCCGCCCTGGTCGGGTTCGAGCGCGAGCTGAGCGTCATCAATCCCGAGGAGAAGACCAACATCGTCTCGGCGCGCCTGTTGCAGCTCAACACCGACTACACCAAGGCCCAGACCGACCGCGTGAACAAGGAAGCCGCCTTCGGCTCGGTGAAGAGCGGCACACTGGAAGCGGCGCAGGTTTCCAGCCAGGGCGAGGCGCTCAAGAAGCTGACCGAGGGTTTGAACGACTCCCAGCGCAGGTTCGCCGACGTCCGCACCCACTACGGCGAAAACCACCCCGAGTTCCGCAAGGCGCAGGCGCAGGTGGGCGAAACCGAGCGGCAGCTTAAAACCACCCAGGCCAGCATCGCGCGGCGCGTCGAGATCGAATACCGCGAGGCCCTCGACCGCGAATCCATGCTCCAGAAAGCAGTGTCCGAAACCAAGGGCGAATTCGACCGCCTCAACGCCCGCTCGTTCGAATACCAGACCCTCAAGCGCGAAGCCGAAAGCGACAAAAAGCTCTACGAAGAACTGGTCCGCAAAATCAAGGAGGCGGGCATCAACGCCAGCTTCCAGAACAGCTCCATCCGCATCGCCGACCCGGCCCGGCCGGGCCTGAAGGCGGTGTTTCCGGACCTCAAGCTGAACGTGGCTTTGGCGCTGTTGCTGTCGAGTCTGATCTCGGTCGGCATCGCCGTCCTCAGCGACGTCCTGGACAACACCGTGCGCGACCCCGAGCAGGTAACCCGCACGTTGAAAACCGTGGTGGTCGGCACCCTGCCCATGATCAAGAACTGGCGCGGCCGCCTCATGCCGCTCCCGGCGCAGGAACCGGGAAGCGAACTGGTTCCCGCGGCCTCTTCCAACAACCGAACCCTGACCGGCTTCGACGAGGCCGTGCGCAGCCTGCGCAATTCGATCCTCCTGACCGACTTCGACGGCCGGCTGCGGTCGGTGCTGATGACCAGCGCTTCGCCCGCCGAGGGTAAGACGACCGTGGCGGTTCACTTGGCCATGGCGCACGCCGAGCAGCATCGACGAACCCTGTTGATCGACGGCGATCTGCGCCGACCCAGCGTACACAAGTTTTTCGAAATCCCGAACAATCTGGGCCTCTCTAAGGTGCTCGTGGACGACTTCCCGTGGAGGGAAGCTTTGGTCAGACCCAGGGCGAACGTCGATCTGTATGTGCTGCCGGCCGGACCATCGACACGACGCGCGGCCGACTTAGTAGGAAAGGGCCTGCCCCAACTTCTGGACGAGGCATCGATGGAGTTCGACTTTGTCATTCTGGATGCGCCACCCCTGCTCGGTTTCCCCGAACCGCTCCAGATGGCTGCATCCGTCGACGGAGTCCTCGTGGTGACGCGGGCAGGTCAGACCAATCGTGCCGCTGTGGCATCTGTGTTGAATACGCTCACCCGGCTCCGCGCCAACCTGGTGGGACTCGTGCTGAACGAAGTTCACCGGGATATGAGCCACAACTACTATTACTACGGCTACTACAGAAAGTACTATCGCGAGACCAAAGCGTGACTCGCTACCTGGCGGAGATCCTCGAACGGCCGGAATGAACATGATGGCCAAATGGCTGGACGGCGCGAGATTCCCAGATCTCGTGAACTCCTTGCTCAGCGCTCAGCTTACGCGCGCGGCGGCTTGGGTAGTCCTCAGCACTGGCACGCTGCAACTCTTTAACCTTTTCGCCGCGATCGTGACTGCAAGGCTTCTCGGAAAAACACATTTCGGAGAACTCGCCATGCTGCAGAGCACCCTGGGCATGTTTGGCGTCTTCGCAGGCTTGGGCCTCGGCATTACGACGGTCAAGTTCGTGGCGGAGTTCAAACGTACCGACCCGGATCGAAGTGGCCGCATCATTGGTCTTCTGCTGCTGTCTGGAGTCCTGTTTGGCGTTGTGTGCGCTCTGTTCCTGGTCGCCTGCGCCCCGAACATGGCTGCACGAGTGCTGAGCGCCTCCGCGCTGGCTTCCGATCTCCGCTTGGGCGCCGGGCTGGTTGTTTTCAACACGCTGAATGGAGTTCAACTCGGGGCGTTCACCGGCCTGGAAGCCTACCGCTCCGCCGCCTATGTGAATCTTGTCCGCGGGCTCGTATGCATGCCGGTGCTCATAGTCCCCGTCGCAGTATGGCAACTCCCGGGCGCTGTGTGCGGACTGGTCGCAGCCGCCGGTCTTGGCTGCCTTTTGAATCAACTGGCTCTGCATCGCGTGTGCCGCGCCGCCAACATCACAATTCGATACTCGGGCCTCCGCTCCGACCTGAGAGTGTTATGGAGTTTCTCGGTTCCCGCGTTTCTCGGCATGGCAATGACCTCTCCCGTCACCTGGATTGGCAACACGATGCTGGTACAACTGCCGGGTGGCTACGCCGAGATGGGCTTGTTCAACGCCGCCAACCACTGGCGCTCCGCGCTGGCAACCTTGCCAGGGCTGGTTGCACAGCCGGTCTTGCCAGTGCTGTCGCATCTGCATGCCGTTGGCGACCTCAGACAGCACCGGCGAGTACTTCTGTCGACCCTGAAGCTCATCTCTCTGCTCGTGGCGGGTCTTGCACTTCCCGTGTTCCTCCTGGCACCGGTAATCATGAGCGCTTACGGGCCGGACTACCGGAGAGGCGCTTCGGTACTGGTCGTCCTCGCCCTGACAGCGGTTCTGAGCGCCTGTTGCTCGGTGATCGGCCAGTCCATCGCAAGCGCGGGCAGGATGTGGCATGGCCTTCTCTTGAACTGTATATGGGCTTGTGCGTTCCTTCTGGCGGCACAGTTCTCGGTTGCACGCTGGGGGGCGCTGGGGCTGGCCGTGGCGCTGCTATCTTCTTACCTTGTGCACGCCATCACCACGGCGGTTTACAGTGCCTTCGTGTTTATGAATCGCGAGACCGGCAGGACGACCCAACACCAGGACGATCACGCAAATGTCAGCGCATAGGGCCCTGGATCTGCGGACGCCGTTTCCCGAACAGCCGACCGTCGCAATCCTGGTGACGTCGTTTCTCGACCCCCGCACGGGCGCTGTCATCGACGGCGGCCGGCCGCGGATCGTGCGCGATGTGGCGCGTCATCTGGTTGAGCGTGATTTCGCCGTCGTCGTCCTGCAAAAGGGCCTCGCGGACTCGGTGGTGCAATGGGAAACCGGCATTACCGTTCACACCGTTCGCTGTCCCATCCCCACGTGGGGTGATCCCGTTTTCGCACTCCGGGCCCGCGGCATTACCCGGAGCGCCGCACTTTGCTGCTACGCCACTCCCGACGACGGGTTCCCGTTCTTCTCGGAACGCTCCTTTGCCATCCAACACGGCGTGTGGTGGGACGGACCACAGTACGCGGGTCTGAAAGGCTTGCTGGCAAGGATACTGCAACGCATAAGGAACCTCGCCCTGTGCCGGAGGACGAAGCTTGTTCTTTGTGTCGACTCGAACTTCGCCAACTACATGCGCCTGCTCGGCCCCGCGAGCTACCGCGCGGCGAGAAAGTGCGTATACCTGCCGAACTACGCCGACCTTTCTCGCTTCCCCACTCCAAGCGCCAGGCGGGTGCAGAGCCGCTTTGCCGGCAGAAAACTCCTCTTTCTGAGGCGGTTCGAGCCAAACCGGGGACCGCTTCTGTTCCTCGATGTGTGCAAACAACTCAAAGATGCGGAGTTTGACTTTCTCGCCGAGATGGTGGGTTGGGGGAAGGAAGCGCCCCTGGTCGCCCGGCGAATCGCGGAGTTAGGGCTTCAGGACCGGGTGAGCGTACGGTCTTCCAGTTTAGACGGCGTCGCGAAGGCGCTTGACGACGCGGCGATTTCCGTCGTTCCATCCTTGTGGTCCGAGGGCACGAGCCTTTCCGCCATCGAATCCATCGCCATGGGGGTTCCCGTCGTCGCGACCGATGTGGGAGGACTGGCGAACGTCGTGATTCCGAGCTTCAACGGCGAAGTCGTCCCGGCCGATGCCGCCGCGCTCGCCCGCGCCGTCATTCGGACATTGTCGAGCCAGCCCTGGTATGAAACGCTGTCCGCGAATTGCGTCCGGATGCGTTCGGCGTTTTCGAAGGACCGCTGGATAGACCGCTTCGACGAGATCCTCGGAAATGCCGGCGTCCTTGAACCGCCGCGCGAAGGGCCATCCATGCCGGCCGTCATCTCCGTGCCGTCCAGAACGGCGAAACCTGTTGCGTGAGGTCGTCCGATTCTTAACTACCTTTTTGTCGCCGTACTGCTGCTGGCTTGGATCCCCTTGCTGGCGCGTCCCCGCCTGTTTATCGCCGCTTTGTTCGCTGCCGCGCCATGGCTGGGCCTCTATGTCACTGTGGGCTGGGAAGTCAACGCCTTCAAATGCGGGTTGATGTTGTCCCCCTTGCTTGCGATACACGGTCTTCGATCCAGTCGCTTGGGAAGAGTCGGACGTCCTCTTCTGCTCTTGGTGCTGTATGGGTGTGCCGCCAGCGGTTGGGCACTGGTGGCAAAGGAGGTCGTCGTGCACGACGTCCTGAACGTGGTGGTCTACGAGTTTCGCGTGCTGGTGCAGGTCTTCGTCTTCCTGCTAAGCGCCGCGCTTCCGCTGCTCATCGTATCGGCCGGAAGGAGCGTCGCCGACATCGAGAAGTGGATGAACGCGTATCTGTGGTCGGTCTTTGTGCTCTGCGGGTACGGGCTCGTCCAGACGCTGTCATACCTCGCTTTCCAAAACCCGATCACGCCGATTTACCGTGACGGGCTCTTTGGGACGTTTTCGGAATTCGCCACAGTTGACATCCTTGGTCTCAGGTTCCTCCGAGTGCACTCGTTCAGCCGGGAACCGAAGGATCTCGCGCTAGTCTGCGTCCCAGCGCTGGCGTGGCTTTTCGTGCGCGTGAGCACCCCTGGTCTGTTGCAGGGCAGATCCCGGCGCATCGACGTCTGTCAGTTCGTGGTCATCGCAACGTGCGCCCTCTTGACGTTCGCCTCTTCCCTCCTGTTGATGCTCCCGGTACTTCTGGTTGCCGTCGAGCTGATTCGGCCCGTGTTCGAAACCACCCGCCGCATTCGATACGGACTGCGTGTCGCCGGAGTGCTGGCGTTAGGCATCCCCTTGTTTGCCATCGTGGCGCAAAAGCGGGTCATCGACCGATTCCATGGGCCCACGCAATCCCTTGAGATGGAGAGCTTCATTCAACCCTCGCGAGAGCGGCCGGCTTTGGATTTCCTGTTAAGCACGTGGCCCCGATCCGCTCTCGGCTACGGAATCGGAACGCAGGCGTTCTATCTTCCGAACCGAATGCCGGCCGAATTCTCCAAACAAGTGCTGGACCAGCGCACCGCCGCGGGGGTCGATTCCCTGGTGATCGGGACCACTGCCGATCTCGGCATCCCCGGCCTGGTTTTGTACACGATGATCTTCCTGGCCGCGCTGACAACCCGGAGAAACGAAGCTGAAATCGTCTGGCCGGTTCGGGCCGCATTGCTCGCGGCCCTGCTTATGGGAATCCCTCTGAACCCCGCGCAGCACGGCGGAATCCTGTGGCTTCTGGTGGGGCAGGCGTGCCTTCTTCGAGCGCTCCAGCGAAGCACTTTCGGAGTGCAATGGCAGCCGGCCTCGAGTCTCCGCGAAAGCACGCCTCTCGTGCCGGCCGTGCCCAGGCTTGCTCCCGAGTGACGATTTCATGAAAACTGTTCATCTGGGCGTCGACCTGGAGCCGAAGACCGGGGGCACCTATCGCTCCGTTCTCAACTTCCAAAGTTCGCTCAGCCGTCTGGGTGTCGAAGTCGACATATGCAGTTTTTCCCCGGGACCGTCTCCAGTCGCCACTCCCGGCGTTGCCCAAGTGCCAACTTCCCGGAAGTTCCCCGGCAAACCCTACTATTTCTGGAGCGGCTGCTACTCGGGACGACTTCGCGGGATTCTGACGGGGGCCGATATCGTCTTTCTTCACGGTCTCTATATCCACCCCTTTGTGCACGCCGCCCTCTGGTCCCGGCGCAACCAGGTCCCCTATGTAGTAGTGCCGCATGGTTCCCTCGACCCCTGGGTCTTTAGCTACCGAAGGTATCGAAAGCAGGCCTGGTTGCGGCTTTATCGCCGGCTCATGCTGGAAGACGCCTCCAGTGTCGTCTTCGCTTCGGCCCGCGAGCGCGACAAGGCGGCAGGGCTGCCGGCAATCGCCCGACCGGACGTGATCAACTGGCCCGTGGCCAGCGTCGCCGATTTCGACAAAACCAGCGCGGGGCAAAGAGTGCGGCTGGACTGCGGCTTGCCGAACAGATGCAGAGTCGCCCTGTTTTGCGGCCGCCTCCACCCCATGAAGAGGCCGATCGAAACAATCGAACTGTTTCTGCGGACCGCTCCTCGGGACTGGGTGCTCCTTCTGGTTGGACCCGCCAGTGCCGAGATTCCAGAAACGAAAATGGCGAGCATCTGCGGGGCTTCCGGTGGAAGATGCCGGTACTTGGGACCTGTGTTTGGGGATCGGTTGAGCGATTTCTACAAGGCCGCCGATCTGCTCGTCCTGATATCGCACCGGGAGAACTTCAGCTACACGGTGACGGAGGCGCTTGCTTGCGGAGTCCCTGTTCTCGTGTCGAACGGCGTGGATCTGTCCGCGGATATTGCCCGAGAAGGGTGCGGATTTGTAGTGGACAACCCGGCCGACGGGCAGACTCTTGAGAAGGCATTCGACAGCTCTCTCCGGTGCGACTCAGCGTCGCTGGCTTCCATGGGCGCCCGTGGACGGAGATGGGTGCGAAGAGACCTGTCGGAGGAACGATTCAGCACACGGCTCGAAGCGCTTTGTGACTCGATCGTGAGACGAGCTGGAAGCGTAAGATCCTGACGGCCGATGCGAATAATCCTGGTGTCCAACTACTTCCCCCCTGAAACCGTCGGGGCCGGAATCTGGGTGCACCAGCTTGCCTGCGACCTCAGGGACCGCGGCCACCAGGTTACGGTGCTCACCGGCTTTCCGAGTTACCCGCAAGGGAAGGTCTTTGCGGGCTACCGCGGCGGCGTTTTTCGGCGCGAGGAGATCGACGGGATCCAGGTGATTCGCACTTACACTTACGCCACGCCGTCCAAGCGCTTCTGGCCCCGGTTTCTCAGCTTCGGAAGTTTCTGCGCCTCCTCGCTCATCGGCGGCCTGGCCGCGCGGCAGCGCGCGGACGTTGTGTATGCCATCCTGCCGCCGCTTCCGCTGGGTATTTCGGCCTGGGCCATGGCCCGCGCCGCCGGCGCGCGGCTGGTGGTCAATGTCCAGGACATCTATCCGGACATTGCAGTGGCCATGGGATTCCTCCGCAACCGCCGCGCCATCGCGTTTTTCCGGCGCATGGAGCGTTGGATCTACCGCGCGGCCGATCGCGTGGTGGTCGTCTCCGACGGCTTTCGCCGCAACCTCGAATCCAAGGGTGTGCCTGCGAACAAGATCGCCGTCGTGCCCAACTGGGCCGATCCGCGGGCCATCCGGCCCGGCCCGCGCGAAAACAGCTTCCGGCGCGAACTGGGCATTAACGGGGAGTTCGTGGTTCTCTACTCGGGCGGACTCTCGCACAACTCGCACCTCGATCCGGTGCTGGAGGCCGCGCGCCGCTTGAAGGGCGACGGCATCCTGTTCCTCATCGCGGGCGAAGGAGTCCATAAGGCGCGGCTCGAGCGCCAGGCCCGGGAATCGGGCCTCGCCAGCGTCCGCTTCCTGCCCTTCCAGCCGCTGGAGCGCTATCCGGAAATGCTCGCCGCGGCCGACGCCACCCTGGTGACGCTGCACCCTGCCGCCGCCTGCGCCTCGCTGCCTTCGAAGATCTACAAGCAGATGGCCGCCGCCCGCCCCATCGTCGCTCTCGCCCCGCCGGAAAGCGATCTCGCGCGGCTGGTCGAAACGGGCCGCTGCGGATGGAGCGTCCCCTGCAACCAACCCGAGGCGCTGGCCCGGGTGTTGCGCCAAGCCGCCCGCGACCGGCAGGACTGCGCGCGCCGGGGAGCAAACGGGCGCGCGTACCTGGAACGGGAATGCTCGCGCAGCTTCTGTGTCGCCGCCATCGAGCAAACGCTCTCATGAAGCGGATGATGGACATCGCCGTGTGCCTGGCCGCCCTGCCGCTGGCCGGTCCCCTCCTGCTCCTCGCCGCCCTGGCCGTGAAGCTCACCTCCCCCGGCCCGGTCCTGTTCACCCAATGGCGGCTGGGCCGGGACGGAGTCCGCTTCCGGCTTCTCAAACTTCGCAGCATGGCCGTCGACGCTCCGGATCTGCGCAACCCCGACGGCAGCGCTTTCAGCGGCGATCGTGACCCGCGCGTCACACCTGTGGGACGCTTCCTGCGCCGCACCAGCCTGGACGAGTTGCCGCAGCTCTTGAACGTGCTGCGCGGCGAGATGAGCCTGGTCGGCCCGCGCCCCGACCAGGTCGATCAGCTCCGCTTTTACACTCCTGCGGAACGGCGCAAGCTGCTGGTCCAGCCCGGCCTCACCGGGCTGGCGCAGATCGGCGGCCGCAATACCATTTCCTGGACCGAGCGCAAGGCCCTGGATGTCGAGTACGTGGATCGTCAGTCCTTCCGGCTGGACTGCGCGATCCTCTGGCGCACCATTCCGTGTGTGCTTTTCGGAAAGAACCTGAACACTTCCTCATGCGAACCTTGAGCCTCTGGCAACCCCTGCCCTGGGACTCGGAACAGTTTGGATTCCCCGCCGCGCGGCTGGAATTACCGGCCGCGGAGGCGCGCGAGCGCTACGAAAAGCTCGTGGAAGCGGCACTGGCGGAGTGCCGGCAGGCGGGCATCCGGCACATTGTCGCCCGGGTCGGCGCGGGCGAACTGGCAGCGATTCACGCGCTGGAAGCCGCGGGCTTCGAGACCCTCGACGGCATACAGACCCTGGCGCTCGAATTGGCGGATTGGACGCCAGCCGCCGCGCCCGACGGCATCGAAGTGCGCCTGTTCCGCCCCGCGGATCTCGGCTCCGTGCTGGCCATCGCCCGCACCTCCTACGTCTGCGACCGTTTCCACGCCGACTCCGCGCTCGGCCCCGGCGTCGCCGACGCGCTGCACGCGGCCTGGGTGCGCAACTGCTGCTCGGGCCAGGCGGCCGACGCCGTCGTGGTCGGCGCGCAAGACGGAGAAGCGCTCGGGTTCGTCACCTGCAAGCTGGAGGGCCGGCGCGGCCGGATCATCCTGGTAGCGACGGCTTCGCGCGCCCGCGGGCGCGGCATCGCCCGCGCCATGACCGAGGGCGCCCTGCGCTGGTTCCAAAGCCAGGGAGCGGAGGGGGTCGAGGTGGGCACACAGTTGCGCAACGTCGCCGCGGCCCGCTTGTACGAAAGCCGCGGGTTCCGCCTTACGGCCGTGAGCCTCACCCTGCGAAAGGTCCTCTGATGCGAAGCGCGTTTCTGCCCTACTGCCTGCCCTACATCGGAGAGGAGGAAATCCAGGAGGTGGTCGACAGCCTGCGCTCGGGCTGGATCACCTCCGGCCCCAAGGTGCAGCGCTTCGAACAGGACTTTGCCGGCTACGCGGGCTGCCGCCACGCCATCGCCGTGAGTTCCTGCACTGCGGCGCTGCACGTCTCGCTGGCGGCGCTGGGCGTGGGTCCGGGGGACGAAGTCGTGGTTCCGACGCTCACCTTTTGCGCCACCGCCAACGTGGTGGTGCACCTGGGCGCCACGCCGGTGCTGGTGGATGTCGACCAGCACGGCCACCTGACCGCCGAGGCCGCGGAACGGGCACTCACGCCGCGCACCCGCGCCATCCTGCCGGTGCATTACGCCGGCCAGGCCTGCGACCTGGACGCACTGCGGGAGCTGGCTTCCCGCCGCGGCGTCGCGCTGGTAGAGGATGCGGCGCACGCCGCCGGCTGCGAGTACCGGGGGAGCAAGATCGGCGCGCAAGGCCGCGCTGTGGCCTTCAGCTTTTACGCCATCAAGAACATGACCACCGGGGAAGGCGGCATGGTGGCCACCGACGACGACGAGTTCGCCCAGCGCGTGCGGCTGCTGGCGCTGCACGGCATGAGCCGCGACGCCTGGAAGCGCTACGCGCAATCCGGCTCGTGGTACTACGAAGTGCACGAGCCCGGCTACAAGTACAACATGACCGACCTGCAGGCCTCGCTGGGCATTCACCAGTTGCGCCGTTTGGACGGCTTCCTCGAACGGCGCCGCCGCCTGGCCGCGCTTTACGATGCGGCTTTCGCGGACCTTTCCGAACTGCGCCTGCCCGCCGATCTGCCCGGCCGCCGGCACGCCTATCACATCTATCCCGTGCAACTGCGAGGATTGTCGATTGACCGCGCGCAATTCATCGACGAGCTGCGCCAGGCCAACATCGGAACCAGCGTCCATTTCATCCCGCTGCACCGCCAGCCCTTTTACCAGGAGCGCTACGGCTACAGCCCCGCCTCCTTCCCCGTGGCCGAGGAGATCTACGCGGGCTTGCTCAGCTTGCCTCTCTATCCCCGCATGACCGACGAAGACGCCGGTGACGTCATCCGGGCCGTGCGCGAAATCGTCCGGAACCGGAAAGGAATTCCCTCCCATGTTTCCGTCGCTGGCTGATCTCAACCGCAAGGCCACGCTGGCGCGCGTGCTGGCCGACCTCGCACTGGTCCAACTGGCGGCCCTGGCCGCCCTGCTCGGCACGCTCTTGTGGCGCGCCACCGAGCTCGACTGGACGGAAACCGTGGTGGTGGCGCGCATCTTCGCCGGCTACTACGCGGACCGCTTCCTCCCGCTGTCCCTGGTCTTCCCGCTGGTGTTCCTGTCCAACGGCTTCTACACCCGCTCGCGCGGTTACGCCGGCCGGTACAAGTGGCTGGTGGTGTTGCGCGGGTCGCTCACGGCGACCTTGATCTTCCTGTTCCTGAACTTCCTGCTCAGCCGCGACGAAATCATGCCCCGCAGCTCGGTGCTGCTGTTCGGCCTCTTCCTGAGCGCCGGCACGGCGGGCGTGCGCTGGGGAAAATCCTGGCTCGAGGCCGAGACGGAGCCCGGCGCCGGCCGGCGCGCCGCCTCGCCGCCGGAGCGGGCGCCAGTCCTGGTGGTGGGTGGCGCCGGTTACATCGGCTCCATCCTGTGCCGCAAGCTCATCGAGGCCGGCGAGCGGGTGCGCGTGCTGGACAGCCTGCTGTACGGCGATTTCGCCATCCGGGAACTGCTGGATCGCCCCGATTTCGAGCTGCTGCCGGGCGATTGCCGCAACATCCAAAGCGTGGTGCACGCCATGCGGGGTGTGAAATCGGTGGTCCACCTGGCCGCCATCGTGGGCGACTCGGCCTGCGAGCAGGACCGCCAGACGGCGCTCGAGATCAACTACGCCGCCACCCGCATGATGATCGAGATCGCCAAGGGCAACGGTGTCGAACGCTTCCTGTTCGCCTCCAGTTGCAGCGTCTATGGCGCCTCCGAGTTCCTGATGGACGAGAACTCGGCGGTGCGGCCCATTTCGCTGTACGCTCAAACCAAGGTGGATTCGGAGAAGGCGCTGCTGGAGGCCCGCACCGACGCCTTTCACCCCGTCATCCTGCGCCTGGCGACGGTGTTCGGGCACGGCTACCGGCCGCGCTTCGACCTGGTGGTCAACCTGCTCACCGCCAAGGCCTGCCACGAGGGAGTGATCACCATCTTCAACGGCCAGCAGTGGCGCCCGTTCATTCACGTCCGCGACGTGGCCGGCGGGATGGTGCGGGTGCTGCGCGCTCCGCTGCCGCTGGTCGGCGGCGAGGTCTTCAACCTGGGCGATTCCAGCCTTAACTTCACGCTCAACCAGGTGGCCGAAGAAATTCGGAAACAGTTTCCCGAAACCGGCGTACGCCAGGTGGACAACCCCGACCGCCGCGACTACCGCGTCTCGTTCGACAAGATCCGCCGCCGGCTCGGCTTTCAGTGCCGGATCGACCTGGCGGACGGCATCCGGGAGATGAAGCGCTCGTTCGAGCAAAACGCGGTTGCCGACTACACCGACGCGCGCTACCACAACCAGAAGTTCCTGCAACTGGCCGGCGGCACGGCCCACATCGACCGCGTCCATAGCCGCGTCATGGCGGCCTTTACGGGGGACTGAGTGCCCGTTCGGGCTTCGATCTCCATCGGCAGTTCGGGCCGGCACAAGCCGAGGTTGCACGCCCGTGCGCTCGCCGTTTCCCTGGCGCTACTGTGTTCCGCGCAGGCCCAAACGGTGGTGGTAACCGGAGCGTACGAGCCCGTGCCTTTGGAGGAGATGGACCGTTCGGTCCGCGTCGTGCCTGCGCGCGAACTGAGCATCCTCACCAACCTGTACGACGACCTGCTGCACCTCGACTCGTCGCTCGATCTGCAGCAGCGCGCGCCGGGCGCCATTCAATCCGGTCTTTCCATTCGCGGCGGAACCTTCGGACAGACCCTGGTGCTGCTCAACGGTTTCCGCATCAACGACGTCCAGAGCGCCAATCACAATCTCGATGTCCCGCTGCCGCCGGATGCCATCGAGCGGATCGAAATCCTGCGCGGATCGGGTTCCACGCTGTACGGATCCGACGCCGTCGCCGGCGTGGTGAATCTCAGGATCCGCCCTCCGGAGGTTTCCGAGTTTCGCCTGCGGGCCGGGGCCGGCAATTTCGGCGTTAATCAGCAGCGCGGATCCTGGACTGTGGCCTCCACGCGCTGGTCCCAGCAGTTCAGTTTTTCGCGCGACTTCTCCTCCGGTTTCCGCGAGAATCGCGACTTCCGCAACCTGGCGCTGGCCGGCGTCTCGCGTCTGGCCACTCGCTTGGGAGAAGGCGAGTGGATCCTGGCTCACAACGACCGCCCCTTCGGGGCCGACCGTTTCTATGGAAACTTCAACTCCTGGGAGCGCACCCGCACGTGGTTCGCGGGGGTGCGCCAGGCGCTGGGCGGCCGCACGGACGTCTCGTTCGCCTTCCGCCGCCACACCGACCTGTTCGTGCTGTACCGCGACCGCCCGGAGGTCTTCACCAACCGCCACGCGGTGGAAAGCTACCAGGGCGCGCTGCGGCGCAAGGAAACGCTGGGCGCCAACGCGCGGCTGCATTACGGCGTCGAAGCCCATCGGGACTCGATCGCCAGCACCAACCTGGGCCGGCACAGCCGGGCGCGCACCGCCGGCTACGCCGCTCTGGACGTTCGCGCGCTGCGGCGCTTCTCCTTCACACTCGGGGCGCGCGAGGAGGCGTACCGCAACATCCGGCGCGAGTTCAGCCCCACCGCCAGCGCCGGCCTGTGGATCTCAGAGCGCTTCAAGTTGCGGGGTTCGGCCAGCCGCGCCTTCCGCCTGCCCACCTTCACCGACCTGTATTACCACGACCCGGCCAATCTCGGTTCGCCCGATCTGCGGCCCGAAACAGCTTGGAGCTTCGAGGGCGGCCTGGACTGGAACGCCGGCCCGCGCCTGCGCGGCCAAGCGGCCGTCTTCCAGCGGCGCGAACGCGACGGCATCGACTATGTGCGTGCAACGCCCGCCGATCTATGGCGCGCCACCAACTTCCGCCGCCTGCGCTTTAGTGGCGCGGAGATCGCGCTCGAAGCCGGCCTGGCGCGCGGGCAGCGCGTCGAACTGCGCTACACCGCGCTGCGGGGCGTCGGGCGCGCTGGCGGCCTGATGTCGAAGTACACTTTCAACTACCCGCTGCACACGGGCCTGGCGACCTGGCAGGGAAGCCTGAAGGGCGGCCTGCTCGTTCGCACCCGGCTGGGCGTTGTTCAGCGCTTCGCGCGCGATCCTTACGCGGTTTGGGATTTCAACTTCGCCTCCAGCCGCGGCCGCCTCCGGCCCTTCGTGCAGTTCAGCAACCTGGCCGGCGCCCGCTACGAAGAGATCCCTGGCGTGCCCATGCCCGGCCGCGGCGTTCTCGGCGGCGTTCAGATCCTGCTCCTCGGCCCCCTGCGCTAAGAACGGGGACAGCCTGACCTACCCGGGTTTTTGAAAACCCGGGTAGGTCAGGCTGTCCCGGTTTTTGGTGGCGCTGGGGGTGGATCGGGTGCAGAATTGGGGCAGGAGGGTGTCATGACGGATTCCGAAGCAATGGAGATCCTCCGGGCCGGGGGCCACGCGGTCGGCATTCCCGATGCCGCCACCGGCACGGTTCGTATCTGGGTTCACGAGACGGACCGCTTCGTCGACGTGAGACTGGGCCGGGACTTGATTTACCTGGCCGAGGGCAAAACAACCTTCGAAGATCTCGAATCGGTGAAACCGAAAGCCGTCGCGGGTTGACGGCGGGAGCGACTGCCATGGACAAACCGTCTCATCCGAAAGTCGTCCGCACCTGGAAAGTGGAGCGTCTGAGGCAACGGGGCATGGACGCCCTCAAACGTCGCACAACGCCACAGCGTCCATCAGCCCCCGCAATGGGTCGCGGGCAGGGACAAACTCCTGCCCCACATAACCCCGATAACCGGCATCCAGCAGCGCCCGCATCACGGCCGGAAAGTTGATCTCCTGGCGGGCGTCGAGTTCCCCGCGGCCCGGGCAGCCGGCCACGTGGACGTGACCAATCAGCTCCGCGTACTGGCGGAGGCGGCGAATCACGTCGCCCTGCATGATTTGCACGTGATAGACGTCGAACAGCAGCTTCACCCGCGGCGAACCGGCGCGCCGGACGATCTCTGCGCAATAGTCCAGATCGTCTCCCTGGTAGCCGGGATGCCCCTTCATGGGGTCGGAATTGTCGCGCGTGTTGAGCATCTCCAGGCACAGAGTGACGTTCTTCGCTTCCGCATGACGGGCCAGTTCCTTTAGCGCCTTCACCGTGTGCGCGGCGCCTTCCTCGCGCGAAATCTCGCCGTTTTTCGGGTTTTCCGCGTCGCGCCACTTAAAGCCCGTGAAGGCGATGACGTTGGGAACCCCGAAGGCGGCGCACTGGTCGATGGCCTGCCGGGTCGCGGCCGCCACTTGGTCCTGATAGCGCGGGTTGTTGAGGCCCTTGACGAAGGGCGGATCCGGCATGCCGTTCGGAGCCAGCGCGCAGATCAGCCCGTGCTTGCGGATCGCGGGCCAGTCTTCCGGGCTGGCCAGTTCCACGCTCTTCAAGCCCAGCGCGGCGGCCACCCGGCACAGCCGCTCCAGGCTCCAGTTCCAGGGCGCGGCGGCGTAACACCACAGCGCCACCGACTGCTGGATGCGGCCGTTTTTCACGACCCGTTTCGGTTGAGCGGATGCCAGGTCCATTCCTAAAGCTTAACCCGTGTTGCCCGAGGTAGAATTGAGGCCGGAGGCAGAATGCAACATCCGGCGGTAATTCTCCGGGACAAGCTGGCCCAGCGACGGGCGCTGGCCGTTCCGGGGTGTCACGACGCGCTTAGCGCGCGCATCATCGAGGATTCCGGTTTCGAAGCGATTCAGGTGAGCGGATTCGGCCTGGCGGGGAGCCTGCTGGCGCGGCCCGACGTCGGGCTGGTGGAGATGAAGGACGTGCTCGACCACACCTGGCAGATCGCGCGCGCGGTGCGCATCCCGGTGATGGCCGACATCGACACCGGCGGCGGCAATGCGCTCAACGCGCGCGACATCACCGAGCGGCTGGTGGCCATGGGCGTGGCGGGCGTCAACATAGAAGACCAGGTCTTCCCCAAACGCTGCGGTCACATGGAAGGCAAGCAGGTGATTCCGGCCGAGGAGATGGCCGGCAAGGTGCGCGCCATGGCCGACACGCGCCGCCGCCTGGGCTCGGAGCTGATGATCAACGCCCGCACCGACGCCTGCGCGCCGCTGGGCCTGAACGAAGCTATCCGCCGCGGCAACCTGTACCTGGAAGCCGGCGCCGACATGGTTTTCATCGACGGCATCCGCACCCGCGCCGACATCCAGCGGTCCGTGCGTGAAATCCAGGGCCTGCTCTCGGTGAACCTGATGGACGCCGTCACGGGCGTCAAAACCGAGTTGATTCCGCTTCCCGAGCTGGCGCGAATGGGCGTGGCGCGCGTCTCCATCCCGGTGGCCTCGATCCTGGTGGCGCACCGCGCGCTGAAGGAGTTCTTCGCGGCGCTGAAGGCTTCGCCCACCGGCCTGCTGGAGGGCCAGACCCAGTGGGTGTCGTCGTTCGCCGAGTACACCGGATTCGTGGGCCTGAAGGAGTACCGGGCGCTGGAGAATGAATACCTGCCCCGGACGCTGGTGGAGGCCAAGTACGGAGACTAAACCATGGGCATGACACTGGCGGAGAAAATCCTGGCCCGCGCCTCGGGCCGCCCGGCCGTCGAGCCGGGCCAGGTGGTGGTGGCCCGCGTGGACCTGGCGCTGTCGCACGAGAACGCCGATTTGGTGCGCAAGAGCTTTCGCGAAATCGGCGTGCCGCGCGTGTGGGATCCGGAGAAGATCGTCATCATCCTGGATCACCGCGTGCCGGCCGAATCGGAGAAGACCGCCACCACGCACCAGGCCATTCGCGAGTTCGTTCGCGAGCAGGGCATCCGGCATTTCTACGATGTCGGGCGCGGGGGCATCTGTCACCAGGTGCTGGCCGAAAACGGGCACGTCCGGCCCGGCATGGTGGTGGTGGGCACCGACTCGCACACCACCACGCACGGCGCCTTCGGCGCCTTCGCGGCCGGCATCGGGGCCACCGAGATGGCGGGCGTGTGGATCGAAGGCTCGCTATGGTTCCGAGTGCCGTCGACGTTCCGGATCGAAGTCGAGGGCGAATTCGCGCCCTGGGTCTCGGCCAAGGACCTGATCCTGTACATCATCGGGCAACTGGGCGCC
The DNA here is from genome assembly GCA_016213755.1 of Acidobacteriota bacterium. Classification (GTDB taxonomy): domain Bacteria; phylum Acidobacteriota; class Terriglobia; order Bryobacterales; family Bryobacteraceae; genus JACQZT01. The sequence goes on from JACQZT010000135.1 coordinate 38,399, forward strand.
GACGGCGCCGATTACCGCGCGGTGGAGTTTGACGGCCCGGCCATCCGCGCGCTGAGCGCCGCCTCGCGCATGGTGCTGGCGAACCTCTCGATGGAGATGGGCGCCAAGGTCGCCTTCACGCCGGTGGAAGGGCTCGCGCCCGACCCCGACGCGCGATACGAGCGCTGTTTCCGGTTCGACGCCGCCCGCGACATCCCGGAACCGCAAATCGCCTGCCCGCACGCGGTGGACAACGTGAAGCCGCTTTCGGCGCTGGGCGAAGTGCCGGTGGAGCAGGCGGTGCTGGGAAGCTGCACCAACGGCCGCCTGGAGGATTTTGAAGTCGCCGCCCGCATCCTCGCCGGACGCCGCATGCACGACCGCACGCGGCTGATCGTGATTCCGGCGTCGCAGCGGATATATCTCGAAGCCATGCGGCTGGGCTACATCCAGACCCTGGTCGAGGCCGGCGCCATGGTGAACCCGCCCGGCTGCGGACCCTGCGTCGGCGTGCACCAGGGCATCCTGGCCGCGGGCGAAGCCTGCGTCTCGAGCACCAACCGCAACTTCATCGGGCGCATGGGCAGCAAGGACTCGCGCGTCTACCTGGCCTCGCCCGCCGTGGTGGCGGCTTCGGCTGTGGCGGGCCGCCTGGCGCATCCCGCTGAGGTGGTGGCATGAGCGAGAAGACCATGAAACTGCGCGGCCGCGTGGCCGCCGTGCTGGGCAACAACATCGACACCGACGTCATCTACCCCGGCCGGTATCTGAACATCACCGACCGCGATAAAACCGCCGAACATCTCTTCGAGCTGACTTACCCTGAGATCCGCGCCGCGCTGCGGCCCGGCGACATCCTGATCGGGGGCGAGAACTTCGGCTGCGGTTCCAGCCGCGAGCAGGCCACCGCGGCCGTCAAGTATTCCGGCGTGGGCGCCGTGATCGCGAAGTCGTTCGCGCGCATCTTCTTCCGCAACTCCATCAACCTGGGTCTGCCGGTGGTCACCACGCAGGCGGTGGAGGCGCGCGCGGGCGACGAGCTGGAAATCGACTTGCTGACCGGCAAGATCGTGAACCTGACCAGTGGCGCCACTTTCGACGCCGCGCCGCTGGACCCGCGCGCGGTGGAGTTGCTCGAAGCCGGCGGTTTGATCCCCTATCTGAAGAGGAAACACAGTGCCGCATAACTACCGCATTGCGTGGCTGCCGGGCGACGGCATCGGCGTGGAGGTGTGCGACGCCGCGCGCGCCGTCCTCGACGCGGCCGGTTTCCAGGCCGAGTACCTGCATGGCGACATCGGCTGGGAGTTCTGGCGCCGGGAGGGCGACGCCCTGCCTGTCCGCACCCTCGAGTTGCTGAAGTCGACCGACTGCGCCTTCTTCGGCGCCATCACCTCGAAGCCCGCGGCCGAGGCCACCCGGGAGCTCGCGCCCGAACTGCAAGGCTGTGGATTGAGCTACCGCAGCCCCATCGTGCGCATGCGGCAGCAACTCGATCTGTACATCTGCCAGCGCCCGTGCAAAGCCTTCCCGGGCAACCCGCTCAATTACCGCGACGGCATCGACATCGTGGTCTTCCGCGAGAACACCGAGGGCATGTACATCGGCGTCGAGTTCAACCCGGCGCCGGAGAGCTTCTACGCCGAGAAGGCGATGGCTCGCGTGCCGCGCGAGGCGGCCATCTCCATCCGCTCGATCACCCGCGCCGGCTCGGAGCGCATCGTGCGCGCGGCCTTCGAATTCGCCCGCCGCAACGGACGGCGCAAGGTCACGGCGGTCCACAAGGCCAACGTGCTGCGCGCCACCTGCGGCGTGTTCCTGGAAGCGGCCCAAACGGTGGCGGCGGAGTATCCCGAAATCCAGTTCGACACCGCCAACGTGGATGCCATCTGCATGTGGCTGCTGAAGAACCCCAACAACTACTCGGTCATCGCCACCACCAACCTGTTCGGCGACATCCTCTCGGACCTGTGCGCCCAACTGGTGGGCGGCATGGGCTTCGGCTACTCGGGCAATTTGGGCGATAGCTACGCGGTCTTCGAACCGACGCACGGCTCGGCGCCCAAGTACGCCGGCCAGAACAAAGTGAACCCGCTGGCCACAATCCTGGCCGCCAAGATGATGCTCGAATACCTGGGAGAACCCGCCCTCGCCGCGCGCATCGAGCGCGCCGTGGCGGCCGTGGTGGCCGACGGCGCCGTCCGCACCTACGACCTGGGCGGCGCCGCCACCACCACCGAGATTGCGCAAGCCGTCTGCGAGCGGCTGTCTACAGTTTGAAGAAGATCTTGCGCTGGTAGAGCCAGTAGCACAGGTACCACATCACCAGGAAGACCGTGCAGGATTGCGCGACGGGGGCGAAGTTGCCGATCCACGAGTAGTTGAGCGTGAAGGTGCCCACCGCGCGGTTCAGCCAGCCGCGCAGGATAATGTCCAGCGAGTAGATGAAGATCGAGTTGGCCCCGATCACCACCAGCGGGAAGGTCCACTTGCGGTAGCCCCGCACTTCGATCACCCAGTAAAAGGCCAGCAGCATCGCGAGCACCCATCCCGTGCTGTAGAGCGTGAACGAGGTGGTGCAGATGCGCTTGATGATGGGGTTCCAGGGGTGTATGGCAAAGCCCAGGACCAGGCCCGCCGCGGCGCCCAGGGCCAGGATCTTCATCTTCTGCGCGTGCGACCGGCCGCTCTGAATCAACTGGCCGGTCCACACGCCGAACAGCGTGGTGGCAGTCGAGGTGATGAAGTTGATGTTGGTCCAGTACCCCCCATTCATGCGTCCGAACAGAAACTTGTCGATCAGCGCCCCGATGTTGGTGGTCTTAGACATGAAGGGCCCTTCAGTCCCCGGGAACATCACGAAGAGGACCCAGTGCCCGGCCAGGATCAGCGCCGCGATCACCACCTGCCAGCGGAACTTGAGCTGCATGATCAGGTAGCACAGGAAGTAGGTGAGTCCGATCTGCGCCAGCACGTTGATGAGCTGGAAGTGCATCTTGCCGCGCGAAATGGACATCAGGATCTGGCTCATCAGCACCAGCCGGAAGGCCCGCGCCAGCGTGTGGCGAAAGAGCTTGCTTTCCGTGAAGCCCTGACTCCGGCGGATGACAAACGCAAACGGCATGGCCACGCCCACGATGAACATGAACGCGGGCTGGATCAGGTCCCAGAACGCGATCCACTCCCAGTTCATGTGCTCAAACTGGTTGGCGATGAAGGTGAAGGAAGGGTCGCGCTTGGCCAGACCGGCCAAGCCGAATCCTCCCGAGGCGAGAACCAGCATGATGAACCCGCGAAAGGCGTCCAGCGCCAGATTGCGTTGTTGAGTCGGCTGCATTGGCAGGAGTGTATCACAACGTGTAGACTTCAAACACGATGAAGAGAATCGTCCTTGCCCTGCTCGCGGCGGGCCTGCCCGCCGTCCTGTGGCTGGCGCGCCCGTCGGGTCCCCGCTCGGTCGCCGCCGCGGCGCCGCCCAAAGCCGCATTTCTGGTGCGTTTCGGCCTCGACGGCCGGCCGGATATCGATTGGAGCGGTAGCCTCGCCGCGCCTGGCGCGCGCCTCTCCGCCTGGCAGTTCGACCCAAAGACGGACCAGCTCGACGGCGCAGCCTGGAAGTGCGCCACGCGCGGCCAAACCTACTGGGACACGCCCTACGAGCGGCTCATGGGGCCCACCTCGCGGCGCGACAAGGTCACCGGCAAGGGTATCGTGGTGGAACTCGCCGCTCCTGTGCCGGCGCGGGTCTCCACGCGGCAGGGCGATTTCACTTTCGAATCAAACCTCACGCCGGGCGATGCGCCGCGCCTGTTTCTGGACGGCCGCGCGTCCGTCCAGGCCCTGCCCGCCGCCACCTGGATCACCCGCGACGCGGACGCCGAGGACTTCCCCTCCCTGCTCGAAACGCGCGACGGTACGCTGTGGATGGCCTATCAGAGTTACGACGGCAAGGGCGACCGGGTCTATGTTCGCCGCGCAGGCTCCGACCCCGAACCAGTGTCCGAGGCCGGAATCGACTGCTACCGCACCGCCCTGGCGCAGGACCGCGCCGGCCGCGTGTGGGTGGTGTGGTCCGCGCAGGTCAACAACAACTTCGATCTCTACGCGCGCGCCTTCGACGGCAAAGGCTGGTCTCGCATCGAGCGCCTCACCTCGGCCGAGAACCCGGACATCTTTCACACCCTGGCCGCCGATGCCGCGGGCCATCTCTATCTGGCCTGGCAGAGCGCGCGCTCGGGCAACTTCGACATCTACCTGCGGGTCTTCGACGGTGCCAAATGGGGCCCCGAGATACAAGTTTCCTCGGACGCCGCTCATGACTGGGAACCCGCCCTCGCCATCGCGCCCGGCGGTGCCGTCACCATCGTCTGGGACACCTACTCCAAAGGCAACTACGACGTGGTCGCGCGCACCTGGCAAAACGGGCGGCTGGGCGCGCTGACCCAGATCGCCGCCAGCGGCGCTTTTGAAACCCGCGCCTCGGCGCAGTACGACCGGCAGGGCCGCCTCTGGCTCGCCTGGGACGAAGGCGACTGGAACTGGGGCAAGGACTACGGCTACCAGATTCCCGAAAGCGGCCGTGGCCTGCTGGTGCGCCGCCAAGTGCGCGTCGCCGTGCTCGAGAACGGCCGGCTCTCCGAGACCGCCGCGCCGATCTCCGGCGCCGTGCCGGAGGACTTGCGGCAGGTGTTCCAGCACCCCAACCTCGCGCTGGATGCCAACGGCAACCCGTGGGTCTTCTTCCGCACGCGGGTCAACCTGCCGCAAGGGGAAGGGCGCGGCGCGTTCCGCGCCCTGTGGCGGCTGTGCGGGACCACCTACCGCGGCGGCCGCTGGTCGCCCATGATGGAATTTCCCGAGGGCTTCGGCCGCATCGACATGGCCGCCGCGACGGCCCTGCGGCGCAATGGCGACATCGCGCTGGCGTGGGCCTCCGACGGCCGCGTGTGGCCGGCGGGCCGGCCGCTGGATCAGGACCTGCGCCTGGCCACGATCCCATCCGGGCCGGCGGGCGCCGCGCCGAAGCTGGCCGCCTTCGCTCCGTCCACCGAGAACTTGCCGCCCGCGCATCCGGCCGAGGCGGCCGACATCGCGCGCGTGCGCGCCTACCGTTCGTCCGGTCTGCGCGTCGTGCGCGGCGACATTCACCGCCACACGGATCTATCCTGGGACGGCAACCGCGACGGCTCGCTCGACGACAGCTACCGCTATGCGATGGATGCCGCCGGCTTCGACTTTTTGGGCGTGTGCGACCACCAGGCGGGCGAGTCCATCGCCTACAACTGGTGGCGCATTCAGAAGGCCGCGGACTTATACACCATCCGCGGACGCTTTGCGCCGGTCTATTCCTACGAGCGCAGCCTGAGCTGGCCCAACGGACACCGCAACGTGGTGTTTGCTTTGCGCGGCCGCCCGGTCCTCGAGATCCCAGAAGCCGAAGCGCGCGGCCAGGAAGGCGCGGCGCGCCTGTATGCCTACCTGCGCCGCTTCGCGGGCGTCACCACTTCGCACACCTCCGCCTCCGGCATGGGCACCGACTGGCGCGACAGCGACCCCGAACTCGAGCCCGTCGTGGAGCTGTACCAAGGCTATCGCAGCAATTTCGAGACTCCCGGCGCCCCGCGCGCGCCCACCCGCAAGGAGTCCAGTAAGTTTGCCGCCGGCTTCGTCTGGAACGCCTGGGCCAAGGGTATCAAGATGGGCGTGCAGTCCAGCTCCGACCACGTCTCCACCCACATCTCCTACGCCGGCTTCTACGTCGACCGGGTGGACCGCGGCGCCATCGTGGAGGCGATGAAGGCCCGCCACTCCTACGCCGCCACCGACAACCTCTTCGTCGACCTCCGCATGGGCGAGCACTTCATGGGCGACGCTTTCTCCGCCGCCACCCCACCCCCGCTCACCGCCTTCGTCTCCGGCACGGGGCCCCTGAAACAGGTGGAGGTCATTCGAAGCAACCGCATCGTCTACACCGCCCCCGGCGCGGGGCGCGAAATGCGCTTCACATACACGGACCGCGAACCGCCCGCCAGTGAAGTCTGGTACTACGTTCGCGCCGAGCAGCAGGACGGGCAGTTGTGCTGGAGCTCGCCGATTTGGGTGCGGTATCCGTAGACACTGCTCAGCCTGGCGGACTAAGGTCAGGCATCGAGAAAAGTGCCAGGATCTACTCCAGCCTCTTTCAGAATCGCGCGGAGAGTGCCTTCGGGCAGGTCGCCGGGGTGATTGGGGACTGTTGTATAGCGGTTTGTGGTGGGATTGTACCAAATCTCATGACTGCCGGCAGCTTGTCGATCGAACTGAAACCCACAGGCTTTGAGCTTCCGAACGATTTCGCGATACCGAAAGCCCGCGAGTCGGCTCACCTACGCGGCCACCACAATCGTGTAATCGCAGCGCCCCGCAGTCGTGGAAAACGGGATTTCACCTTTCCGTTCGCGGCGTGCCTCGATGAGCCTCCGAGCAACGTCCCGCGCGATTTCGAGGGCCTCCGCGACAGTCCGCCCTTGCGCCACCAGGCCCGGCAGTTCGTCGGAAGTCGCCAGATAGGCCCCTTCCGGCAACTCTTCAATCTGGATGCGAATGGCGAGTTCCATTTCCAAAACAATTGTACCAGCGCCGGCCCGAGAAGGCACGATCTCCCCCAGCACGGTCCACGAACCGCCCACCGGCGAGGTCTGGTACTACGTCCGCGCCGAGCAACAGGACGGGCAGTTATGCTGGTGTTCGCCGATTTGGGTACGGTACAAAGGGCTTGCCGCCGACCTTGGCCCGCTGAATAGGTTTTCCGCGTCACTCCTTCTCATCCGCCGAAGGCCCGTACACCGCCGGCACCGGGATGCCGTTCAGGCGCAGGTAGACTCCCAGTTGGGCACGGTGGTGGATACTGTGGTTCAGGATCATGCCGCGGATCACCGCGATGCGGAGCATGTTGAAGATCGTCTTGCCGTCCATCGACAGGCTCCAGAGCTTCATCCAATGTTCGTCGCTGGCGGCGGCGATTTCGGTGTGGAGGGCGGCAACAAAGCCGTCGAACATCTCCAGGATGCTCGCCACGGATTCGAGTTTGGGTGGTTTGTAGCCAGTGATATCGACTGACTCTTTGCGCAGGGTTTCCACGCCCCAGCCCGGCATTTGCGCCAGGTGCGTCGCCAGTTGACCCATGCTCATCGACTTCTCGTGCGGCCGCCAGTCGAGTTTGTCTTCCGGCATCCGCTCGATCATTTTCCGGGTGCTGACCATTTCACGGTCGAATTCGGGGAGCAAAGCGTTGCTGATGGACATACCCGGATTCTACCGCGCCCGGGTCAGTCGATTCGCTTGAGGTACAGCGCCGCCGGGCCCGGGAAGGGCGTGGTAAACGTGCGCGCGGCGCCGCCCTGCACGGGCTTGCCCGCCTGGGTCCGGTCAGTGTTCACGTTGAGCCACTCGACCGAAAAGGTCCCGGGGGCGCCGGCCAGATCCACAGTGAACTCGCCTTTGTTGGAATGGAACACCAGGTATTCCCGGCCCCGCTCGGCCAGGCAGTAGCGCGTGGCCGAGGCCTTCTCGTCCGGCTTCATCGCGGCCAGGTTCATCCGCTCGCTGTAGCGGCGCACTTGCCCCATGGCCTGGCGGGCCGAATCCTGCCAGGTGGGAGAGGGCAGCAACTCCTCCATGAAGAGCACATTCAGGCCCCGCGTGAAGCTCTTCCACACCCAGATGTTGTCGCCCCCGGTATGGCCCCACAGGTGGTCGGTGTCGCTGACCACCACCTTGGCCGTGCAGCTCGAGCAAGGGTTTTCCCGGTAGTCCTCTTTCGCGTCCCCCGGGTTGGGCGAAATCCAGTCCGCCGGGCTTTGGTGGAGGATGGCGTTCGTTCCCCCTTTGTACTGGAACGTCATGCCCACGGGGTGCTGCTTGGGTTGGCGCGATTCGTACTCCTTGACGAACCGAATC
>JACQZT010000141.1 GCA_016213755.1 Acidobacteriota bacterium
CCAGTCAAGGAGCGCCGCGCGGATGAAAACCTACACGGCAGTTGTCGAACGGTGTCCGGACACGGGCTTGTTCGTCGGCTATGTTCCGGGATTCCCCGGGGCTCACAGCCAGGGCAGCACACTGGATGAACTGAACATGAATCTACAAGAGGTCATCGAGATGCTCCTGGAGGAAGGCGAACCGGAACTGGAGGCTCAGTTCGTCGGAACGCAGACGGTCACCGTTGGCTGACCATGGGTAAGCCGCCGGTTCTCAAGCCTCGCGAGGTGATTTCGATTCTCGAAAAGCTGGGCTTCACGGAGGTTCGGCAGCGAGGTTCGCATAAACAGTTTCGGCGCCCGGACGGCAAGGGCACCACGATCCCGGATCACCCAGGGCGGGACATCTCGCCCATCCTGCTGCGCCGGATCGCAAAGGACGTCGGTTTGACGATTGAGGAACTGTTGCAGCGCGCGGGCCGCGCCTGAGCGAAGGGTCCGCGCGGTCCCGTATGGGAGGAAGCCGGGGGACGTGAGGATGCACAGCGCGAGGCGGGCGACTTTAGTGGACCGTGGCAGTGCTGCGAATCTGCACATGAAAGAGTTGCTCTCAGGTAACGGCCCCTTCAAGGGGTGGGAACAGGAACGGCGGCACAACCTGGTAATGGATGCGGTCTATTACCTGCAAGGCCCCGTTGCGAGCGCCTTGTGTCTGGTAGAAGAAGGGGGGACAGAGTGTACTGTCCCCGGTTTCCCGGTTTGGCGTATGATGCTCCTGTGATACTCGACCGGAGAACTTTCTTGGGCGGCTTGGGCGCCGCGGCGCTCACTTCGGCCGCGCCCCAGAAACGCCCCAACATCGTCATCCTGATGGCCGACGACATGGGCTTCGCGGACCTGGGCTGTTACGGCTCGGAGATCTCGACGCCCAACGTGGACCGCATGGCCGCGCGCGGCATTCGGTTCACGCACTTCACCAACACCGCGCGCTGCTGCCCCACGCGCGCCGCGCTGCTCACCGGCTTGTACCAGCACCAGGCCGGCGTGGGAATGATGGTCAACGACCTGGGTCGGCCCTCCTACCAGGGCTATCTCAACGACCGCTGCGTCACCATCGCCGAAGCGCTCCGCCCGGCCGGCTATCGCACCCTCATGGCCGGCAAGTGGCACGTCGGCGAAGAGCGCCCGCACTGGCCCACCGACCGGGGCTTCGAGCGCTACTTCGGGCTGATCAGCGGCGCCAGCAGCTACTTCCGTCTCGATCCGGGACGCAAGATGGCGCTCAACGACCAGCCCTTCACCCCGCAAGGCGGCGACTATTACATGACCAACGCCTTCACCGACCACGCGATCGAGTTCATCGACGAACTGGGGCGCGGCCTGGCCCCGTTCTTCCTCTACCTGCCTTTCACCTCGCCGCACTGGCCGGCGCACGCGCTCCAAGAGGACATCGCGAAGTACCGCGGCAAGTACCGTCTGGGCTGGGACGAACTGCGCCGGCGCCGCTACCGCCGCATGCTCGAGATGGGTGTCATCGACAAACGTTGGGAGTTAACGCCGCGCGACCCGGAAGTCCCCGCCTGGGCCGATGCCAAGGACAAGGACGGCCTGGACCTGCGCATGGCGGTCTATGCGGCGCAGATCGAGTGCATGGATCGCAATGTCGGCCGCGTGCTGGCCAAGCTCAAGGAGATCGGCGCCGAGGACAACACGCTGGTGATGTTCCTGGCCGACAACGGCGGCTGCCACGAGGTTGTCGATCGCGGCCAGGCTGGAGCGCCCGCCGGAACGCCCGACTCTTACCTCAGCTACGGCCGCGGCTGGGCCAACGCCAGCAACACGCCCTTCCGCCTGTTCAAACACTGGGTGCACGAGGGCGGCATATCGAGTCCTCTGGTCGTGCAGTGGCCGGAGCGCATCCGCAAGGGCGGCCGGATCTCGCCTCAGTTCGGACACGTCATCGACCTCATGGCGACCGCCGTGGACGCCGCCGGCGCGCAATACCCAAAGACGTTCCGAGGCCTGCCCATCACGCCGCTGGAAGGGCGCAGCCTGGTTCCCGCCTTCGAAGGCCGCGCGGTGGACCCGCAACGCGCCGTCTTCTGGGAACACGCCGGCAACCGCGCCGTTCGCCAGGGGAAATGGAAGCTCGTTTCGCGCTATCCCGGCCGCTGGGAACTCTACGACCTCGAGGCCGACCGCGGCGAGATGCACGAACTCGGCGCCCAGGAGCCCGGCAAGGCGGCGGAACTCGAACGGCTCTACAGCCAGTGGGCCGCGCGCGTGGGCGCGTTTCCGCCGGACCAGCTTAAGGGCGGCAGCGCCGGCAAGAAAAAGAAGAAAGCCTGAGCGCGCTATTCTGGAAGTGTCATCCTATGCCCTTTGCTTCCATTCCGGAGGCCCTCGAACAATTCCGCGCGGGTCGCATGCTGGTCGTCGTCGACGACGAAGATCGTGAAAACGAAGGCGATCTGACGGTGGCGGCGGAGCGGGTCACCCCGGAGATCATCAATTTCATGGCCGTGCACGGCCGCGGACTGGTTTGCCTGGCGCTCGGCGCCGGAGTGTGCGAGGCGCTCGAGTTGCCGCCCATTTCCCAGCGCAACACCTCGCGTTTCGGGACTGCGTTCTGCGAGTCGATCGACGCGCGCGAGGGCGTCTCGACGGGCATTTCCGCGGCCGACCGCTCGCAGACCATCCTGGTGGCCATGCGGCCCGAGGCCAGACCCGAAGACCTGGCGCGGCCCGGGCACGTCTTCCCTCTGCGGGCGCGCGAAGGCGGCGTGCTGGTGCGCGCCGGCCAGACCGAGGCGGCGGTCGACCTGGCTCGCATGGCGGGGCTGCGGCCCGGCGGCGTGATCTGCGAAATCATGAACGACGACGGCACCATGGCGCGCGTGCCGCAGCTCGAGGAGTTCTGCGCGCGCCACGGCCTGTTGCTCATTTCGGTGGCCGACCTGATCCGCTACCGCTTGCAGAACGAGCGCTTCGTCACGCGGCGCGCCGAAGGCCGGCTGCGCAACGAATACGGCGAGTTTCGCACCGTCTCCTATGTCAGCACGATGGACCACGAGACGCACATGGCGCTGATCCTGGGAGATATCTCGGCTCCCGGCAGCGTGCTGGTGCGCATGCATTCGCATTGCGTCTACGGCGACATCTTCGGCTCGACCGACTGCGATTGCGGCCGCCTGGTTGGCGCCGCCCTGGCGCGCATCGCCCGGGAAGGGCGCGGGGTGCTGGTCTACATGCACCAGACCGGACCGGGTGTGAACGTGGAAGGGGAGCCCGACCGCGGCCCGGCGCGCATGCTGGCGCACCGCCGCGACGTCCTGCACTACGTCACGCCGGACGGCAGCCGCCTGTTGCAGCACGAAACCGGCATCGGGGCGCAGATTCTCTCGGACCTGGGCCTGCACCGCATCCGGGTGCTCACCAACCACCCGCGCAAGATGGTCGGCCTGGACGCCTTCGGCGTGGAAGCCGAAAGCCAGGAGCCGCTGGTTCTGTAATTGTCCGGGAACTTTCGGCCCGCCGTCTGCGTTCCTGGGAGTGAGGTGCGATGATGACGACTCGCGGATCGATATTCTCCGGTTTGATTTTGGCCGTGTTGGCCCTGCCGGCGCTGGCGGCGGACCCGGCCCTGATGCAATTGGTCCCCCCCGACGCCGCCGTGGTGGGCGGGATGAATCTGGAACAGGCCAAGGCCAGTCCTCTCGGCCAATTCCTCCTGAAGCAGGTTCCATTCGAAGACGAAGGCATGCGCAAGATGATGGAAGCCACGGGTTTCGATCCGCGCCGCGATCTGCGGGAAGTGGTCGTCGCCACGCGTGCTCCCATGGGTCCGAAGCACGACAACGGCCTGGTGGTGGCCAGCGGCAGTTTCGATCCGGGACGCCTCACGGCAATGGCCAAGACCCTGGGTGTGGCCCCCAGCAACTATGCGGGCGTCGAGGTCTTCACCAGCCAGGGACCCCACGCCGGTTGGTTCGCATTCCTGAGTCCTTCGCTGGCGGTCGCGGGTACCGCGGACCTGGTGCAAGCGGCGATTGACCGCTACAAGCAGGGCGGCGGCGGACTCAACCCGGCCATGGCGGCCAAAGCCGCCGAGTGGAGCGCCAAGAGCGACGCCTGGCTGGTGACGGCGGGCTCGCCGGCCGATTGGGCCCGGCGCGCGGCGCCGGCTTCGCGGACGGGCGGTCCGATGCAGTCGGTTCCGCTGGAGGCCATCGAGCAGTCCGCGGCGGGCTTGAAGTTTGGCGCAACGATAACCATCACCGTGGAAGCCGTGGCGCGCACCGACAAGGACGCCCAGGCCCTGGCCGACGTGTTGAAGTTCGTGGCCGGCATGGTGCAGTTGAACCGGAACAAGGTGGAGTCGGCCGAGGTCGCCGCGCTGCTCGACTCGATGCAGCTTAAGGCCGAGGCCCGCACGGTGAGCCTGGGGTTCTCGGTGCCCGAGTCGCAACTGGAGAAAATGATCGAAACCAGCCGGGCGAAGAAAGGGTGCGCGACATAGAAGTGGAGATCAGGCGACCCGCGACTCCCAGTAGTCCTCGAACTCACCGTTCATCTGGCAGCAGCGGAGGGCGAGAATTGCGTTGGCGCCGCGGACAGTCCAGA
>JACQZT010000142.1 GCA_016213755.1 Acidobacteriota bacterium
GGAGTCTTGAGGTGACAAGAATGTTGGCCTGCGGCGTGAGGATTGGGATGGGAACGGGCACTCGCCAGCGGAGGCGGTCTTTGGGATGGCAGTCTGAGGCAGGGCGGTAGGCAACAACGGCCACCGCAAGAACGCCGTAATTGCGAGTAGCCACCCGGGGCGGGCAGTCTGCGAGCCCGGTATGCCCCTGCTGTCGCGATCCTCGAGTTTCCCAGAGTCTTATCCAGCTTCGGCAGCCAACTGACGGTCGATACTGTCCAGGGCAGCGAATTTCCGGTTTTTCGGAAGATATCCGCTGGCTCTCAGTTTCGCCCACGCCCGTTTGACCTTTTCGAGGATGTCGCGGGCTTTGGCGGTCCACCGATAGGGTTTGGGGCGCTGGTTGTGCCCCTGCACGTATTTCCGGATGGCTTCCTCCAATTCAGGGACGCTGTGAAAGACGCCGCGCCGGATGCATTTGTCAGTCAGATCGCGGAAGAATCGCTCGACCAGGTTGAGCCAAGAGGAACGGGTGGGGATGAAGTGCAGGTGAAACCGCGGATGCCGGGCCAGCCAGCGCTTCACTTCCGGGGTCTTGTGGGTCGAGTAGTTGTCCAGGATCAGATGGAGTTGTTTGTCCGGAGGCGTTCGCCGGTCAATCAGTTTCAAGAACTTGATCCATTCCTGATGACGATGGGTGGGCATGCAGATGTCGATCACGGTTCCGTCCTGGATATTCATGGCGGCAAACAGCGTGGTGGTTCCGTTCCGCTTGTAATCGTGGGTCATCGTTCCGCAACGGCCCTTCTTCCAGGGCAAACCCGGCTGGGTGCGGTCCAGCGCCTGGATCTGAGACTTTTCACCGAGCGATAAGACGAGGGAACCCTGGGGAGGGTTGCGATAGAGGTTGATCCCATCTCCCGACTTTTCGGCAAAGCGGGGGTCGTTGCTGAGCTTGAAGGTTGCGATGCGATGCGGCTTGAGTCCATGCGCCCGCCAGATCCGTCCGACGCTGGAGGGGCTGATTCCGGTGGTCTGGGCCAGCGTGCGGGTACTCCAGTGGGTGGAGCCCGGCGGCGTTTCCCGGGTGGTTTTGGAAACGATCGCGTCGATCTTGTCGGGGACAATGAGGCGGGGTCGGCCGGAGCGCGGGGCGTCCTTTTCAGTCCCCGCGAGGCCGTATTCGGCGAAACGCAGGCGCCAGCGGGCCACGGTTTGGCGGGCGATTCCCAGTTGGGTGGCGATCCGTTCGGTATTTCTGCCTTGTGCGGCGCCAAGGATGATGCGGGCGCGTTCGACCAAGCGGGCTGGGAGGGTGTGACTACGGGCAAAGCGCTGGAAGTCGTCGTGCCGCACTTGGGACCGCCAGATCTTGGGAGCGCCGGGCATAATCTATAATACACTAACGTATTTATGACTGCAAATACTTCTGTGATGTGAGATCCTGATTACGGGAGGTATGACACAATGCCACGACTCAGCCCATATCCTATCAGGCTCTCCCCGGCTGAAGCCCGCGAGTTGAAGCGGATGGCTGCCCGGTATACGTTGCCATACTTTATGGTACAGCGTGCCAAAATGATCCTGCTGGCCGCTCAAGGGTGGGACAACAAAGATATCGCGCTGCGCATAGATGCGCGGCGCGAGGTGGTCAGCATGTGGCGCAAGCGGTTCTTTACGAAACGTTTGGCTGGCCTGGAGGAGCGCCCCCGTCCGGGCCGGCCCAGGGCCGCGGTTTAGAGTGGCCGTCGCCGCGCCGGCCGCATGTTACAGAACTTTTGACGCAGTACACTAGGTCCGGCGGCGGGCGTACAGGCTGGCCGACCAGGTGGCGTCGAGGGCGCAGATCTTGTAGTCGACCCAGCCGCGCGCCATGGCGTAGGCGCGAACGACGTTGATGTCCAGGTCGCTTGGAAGCGGGCCCGATCTCTTTGGCCAGGCGATCCACAGCCGGCCGCTCGGCGCCAGACGGCGGACGGCGCCCGCGAAATCGCGCGCCAGCACGGTTTCGGATTCGCAGAAGAGAATCAGCAAGTCCGCGGGGCCGCGGCCTTGTTCTTCGAGACTGGCGCCTTCGGGCAGCGGGCCGAGGGTGCGCTCGAAAGACTCCGGGGCATTGAAAGTCAAAGCTCTCGTGTCCTTCTCAAACCCCAACTTCCGTATCAGCGGACGGTGCGGCGCGCTCACGCCAAGCCCGGGACGGACTGGGGCGACCACGGGTGTTTCGAGCGCCGGCGGGAGGACGCTCGCCAGCTTCCGCCAAGTCGTGAACACTGCGTCGGGGAACTCCCGCCGCACCCGGGCGACCTTGTCCGCCGCGCCCTCGACGAAGACGATGGGAAGATGCCGGCTGGCCTTGCGCTCTCGGAGCAGCGCCGCCACGGCCCGTCCGTGAGAGGGCAGCCGTTCGAGAGAGATCACGAACGCTTGAGGATCGATGGCCCGAATCCGCCGCAGCGCCTCTCCGCCGGCATGCAGGATGGCCACCTGGTGCCCCAGTTTCTCGATGCGACCGGCGCGCTCTTCCGCCTCGGCGGCGTTCCAGTGAACGAGTAACACCCTGGCCATTACCGCGTCAGAACCGACGCCCGGCCCGCGAAGTCCAGGATCAAGGAAGGATAAACGCCCAGGATCAGCGTCGCCGCGGCCGAACTCCACACCGCGATCCAAACGCCCGCGGAAAGCGGCGCCAAATCCTCGGTCGACTCTCCCGGCTCGTGCATGTACATCACCACCAGAATGCGCAGGTAGTAATAAGCCGCCACCGCGCTGTTGAGCAGACCCAGAATCGTCAGCCAGATCAGGTTCGCGCCCAGAGCCGCCTTGAAGATGTAGAACTTGCCGAAGAAACCGGCGGTCAGCGGCACGCCGATCAGGGAGAGCAGGAAGATAGTCATCAGCGCCGCGGTGGCCGGCTGCCGGGCGCCCAGACCGGCCAGGTCCCGGACCTCGACCCAGCGCTCACGCTCGCGCGCGAAGTGAGTCACCACGGCGAAGGCCCCGACGTTCATGAAGGCGTAGGATGCCAGGTAGAACATGGCCGCCTGCACGCCGACGTGGGTGTTGGCGGTCACCGCCACCAGGACGTAGCCGGCGTGCGCGATGGAACTGTAGGCCAGCAGGCGCTTGAGATTGGTCTGGGTGAGCGCGGCGAAGTTGCCCACCACCATGGTGGCCAGCGCGAGGGCCCAGATCACCGGCTGCCAGCGGTCCGCCGCCGGCGCGAAGGCGGTCATGAAAACACGCAACAAGACGGCGAAGGCCGCCGCCTTGGGTCCGGCGGAGAGGAACGCGGAGACCGGGGCGGGCGCGCCCTGGTACACGTCCGGGGTCCACACCTGGAACGGCGCGGCCGAGACTTTGAAGGAGAGGCCCACCAGCAGCAAAGCCGCCGCTGCACCCACGGCCAAGCCGGGAGGCGCAATCTCGCGCGCCGCCAGCACCCGGCCGATGTCGGTCAGGTCGGTGGTGCCGGTCAGGCCGTAGGTCCAGGCGATACCGTACAGCAGAAACGCCGTGGCGAACGAGCCCAGCAGGAAGTACTTCAGGGCGGCCTCGTTGTTGCGCTTGTCGTCGCGCAGGTAGCCGGCCAGCACGTAGGTGGCGATGGAAGAGATCTCCAGGCCGATGAAGATCATGATCAGCTCGCGCGCCGAAACCATCAGGCACTGGCCGGCCACCGAGTACAGAATCAGCGCGTAGTATTCGCCCGACTCGGCGCGCTCCCGTTTGAGGTACTCAAAGGAGCTGAGCGCCGCCAGGATGCCCACCACAATCGCCAGCACGCGAAAGAAGGTGGCGAAGCCGTCCACCACCAGCATGCCCTGAAACGCCGAGCCCGGATTCGACCAGGCCACCACCGCGGCCCACAGCGCCGCCAGCAGCCCGCCCAGCCCGATGCGCCCCAGCCGGCCCTTCCCGGCCGCGGAGGTCAGCGGCTCCAGCAACATCAGCAGCGTGCCGAACACAACCAGCAGGATCTCGGGCAGGATGCGGAACCACTCGGCCGGCGACGGGACGAAGCTAGCGGGCATCGGCCAACTCCTTTTGCGGCGTGGCCGCCTGCACCTGAAACTCGACCTTCACCGCGCTTTGCTGGAGCGTGCGCGCGTTGGAGGCGCCGATGGAGGGCAGGAAAGTCATGGCGGCCGTGCCCATCCAGACCATCAGCACGATGAGCGGCAGGATGGCCGCCCACTCGCGCCGGTCCAGATCCCTCATGTGGTGGCGAACCTCTTCGCCGGCCTCCCCGTAGAAGGCGCGCTGGACCATCCAGAGCATGTAGACCGCCGAGAGGATCACCCCCGTGGCGGCGAACACGGTCCAGCGGAAATTCACCTGCGCCGAACCCTGCAACACCAGGTACTCGCCCACGAAATTATTGAGCGCCGGCAGGCCGATGCTGGCCAGGGTAGTGATCAGGAAGACCGTCGCCAGCCACGGGGCGGGCGTCGAGATCCCTCCGTAATCGGCGATCTCGAGCGAATGGCGCCGCTCGTAAAGATAGCCCACCAGCATGAACAGCGCTCCGGTCGAAATGCCGTGGTTGAGCATCTGGTACACCGCGCCGTCCAGGCCCGCCTGCGTGAAGGTGAAAATGCCCAGCACGACAAAGCCCAGGTGGCTCACCGACGAGTAGGCCACCAGTTTCTTCATATTGGGCTGCACCATGGCCACCAGCGCGCCGTAAATGATGCCCACGATGGCCAGCGCGACGATCCAGCCGGCCGAGCGCCGGGCGGCGTTGGGGAACATTGGCAGGCAAAAGCGCAGCAGACCGTAGGTGCCCATCTTCAGCATCACGGAGGCCAGCATCACCGACCCGGCCGTGGGCGCCTCGACGTGCGCGTCGGGCAGCCAGGTGTGCAGAGGGAACAGCGGCACCTTGATGGCGAAAGCGGCAAAGAAGGCCAAGAACAGCCACATTTGCTCTGCGCCCTCGGCGTGCCAGCGCCCGTCGGCGTGCATGGCCAGCAGCGTTGGATAGTCGAACGTGCCGGTCGAGTTGTAGATGTACAGCATGGCCGCCAGCATGAGCACCGAGCCGGCCATGGTGAACAGGAAGAACTTCACCGCCGCGTAGATGCGCCGCTCGTGGCCCCAGATGCCGATCAGGAAATACATGGGCACCAGCGAGATTTCCCAGAAGACGTAGAACAGGAACAGGTCCAGCGCCACGAACACGCCCACCAGCCCGAACTCGAGCAGCAGCAGAAAGGCGTGAAACTCCTTGACGCGCCGGCCGATATGCTTCCACGAAATCAGCACCGCGATGGGCGTGAGCAGCGTCGAAAGCAGCACCAGCCACACGCTCACGCCGTCCAGCGCCACGTGAAAGCGGATGGCGGGCGACTGGATCCAGGGAACATTGGCCTCGAACCAGAAGCCCTGCGCGCCGCGCACGGCGGGCAGCGCCAGCCCCAGGGAGAGAACAAAGATCGCCAGCGACAGGACCAGCGCCAGGCCGCGCACCAGGCGCGGGTTGTCCTTGGGCAGCAGCAGCGTAGCCAGAAAACCGGCCAGCGGCAGGAACAGAACCACCAGCAGCAGGTTCATCGCTCGCCTCCCGCCACGGTCAGAGTCACCAGCAGCAGGATGGCGCCCGCCAGCACCCAGGCCGCGTAGCTGCGGATGTTGCCCGATTGCAGCTTTCGGAGCGCGCCGCCGATGCGCTGCGAGCGGCTCCCCAGGCCGTTGGCGATGCCGTCGATGACACCGACATCGAAGCCGCGCCACAGCACGACGCGCGACATCGCCTCCACCGGACGAATCAGCGCCGCGTCGTAGATTTCATCCACAAAATACTTGCCGTACAGCAGCCGGTAAAGCGCCCCGCTGCGCGAAGCCAGCGTATCGGCCAGGGCAGGGCGAACCACGTACAGCAGGTACGCCAGCGCGATCCCCGCCAGGCCCGCGCCCACGGAGAAAGCCACCAGCGCGGAGTCGTGATGCGCCTCGCCGCGCGGGAACATCGGCTCCAGATACGCGGGCACGTTGAGTTTCCCGCCCGCGAGCGACAGCGCCGCCAGCGCCATCAGGGGCGCGGTCATCACCAGCGGCGATTCGTGCGCGTGATGATGGCCCCGGTAGGAGCCGAAAAAGGCCATGAACAGGGCGCGAAAGACGTAAAAGGCGGTCATGCCGGCCGTGACCACACCCACCCAGTACATCCACGGCGCGTGGTGGTGCGCGGCCAGCAGGATCTCGTCCTTGCTATAGAAACCGGAAAACGGCGGCACTCCGGCGATGGCCACCGAGGCGCACAGCAGAGTCCAAAAGGTGACCGGAATCTTGGAGCGCAGGCCGCCCATCTGGCGCAGGTCCTGCTCGCCCGACAACGCGTGAATCACGCTGCCCGCGCCCAAAAACAGCAGCGCTTTGAAGAAAGCGTGCGTCACCAGGTGGAAGATGCCGGCCGAAAACGCGCCCGCCCCCAGGCCCAGGAACATGTAGCCCAACTGCGACACGGTCGAGTAGGCGAAGACCTTCTTGATGTCGTTCTGCACCAGGCCGATGGTGGCCGCCAGCACGGCCGTGAGCAGGCCTACGTACGCCACCACGTCCAGCGCCAGCGGGGCGCGCGTAAAGAGCGCCGCCGAGCGTGCCACCATGTAAACGCCCGCGGTGACCATGGTCGCGGCGTGAATTAACGCGGAGACTGGCGTGGGGCCTTCCATCGCGTCCGGCAACCAGACGTACAGCGGAACCTGCGCCGACTTGCCCGCCGCACCCAGCATCAGCAGCAGGCAGATAGTGGTCAGGATGCCGGCCGTGTGCTCCACCGGCAGCGCAGCCGACTTCGCGAACACCTGTGCGAAATCCAGCGTGCCGAAATTCACCATCAGAAGAAAGATGGCCAGAGCGAAACCGAAGTCGCCGATGCGGTTGACGATGAAAGCCTTCTTGCCCGCGTCGGTGGCGCTCTTGCGCAGGAAGTAGAAGCCGATGAGCAGATAGCTGCACAGGCCCACGCCCTCCCAGCCCACGAACAGCAGCAGGAAGTTGGCCGCCAGCACCAGCACCAGCATGAAGAACATGAACAGGTTGAGGAAGGCGAAGAAGCGGTAGTAGCCGCCCTCGTGGGCCATGTAGCCGGCGGCGTAGATGTGAATCAGCAGGCCCACGCCGGTGACCACCAGCAGCATCACCGCGCTGAGGCGGTCCACCGCCAGGTCGCAGCCGATGCGCAGCTCGCCCGAGGCAATCCAGGTGAAGTAGCGCTCGGCGTGGGGCGCCTCGAGCGGCGCCAGCGCCAGCAGCGTCTTCAGGGTCCACAGGAAGGCCGCCAGGACGCTCCCGATGGCGATCATGTTGACCACGGAGCGCGACGCGCGGCGGCCGAACAACCCGTTCGCCAGGAAGCCCGCCAGCGGCAGTATCGGTATCAGCCAGAGGTGTTGCATCGGCTCAATTCTTCAGGTCGCTCACCTGATCGATCTCCAGCGTCGCGCGGTTCTTGAACACCGTCAGGATGATGGCCAGCCCCACGGCCGCCTCGGCCGCGGCCACCACCATGACGAAAAACGTGTAGATGTGCCCGTCCACCTGCTTCAAGTGATACGAAAAGGCGACGAAGCTCAGGTTCACCGCGTTCAGCATCAGCTCGATGGACATGAACACGGTGATGATGTTGCGGCGGAACAGGAAGCCGGCCACGCCCAGCCCGAACAGGATCGCGCTCAGGATCAGGTACCAGGACAAAGGAACGGCGCTCATGGTTCAGTCCAACTCCTTCCGGGCCAAAACGATCGCTCCCAGAATGGCAATCAGCACCAGCACCGAGGTGGCCTCGAACGGCAGCAGATATTGGGTGAACAAGATGCGGCCGACCTCGCGCGGGCCTCCGCCCGTAAACTTCCCGAAGGCCACCTGCGCGCCCTCGGGCGCCATCTTCCGCACCAGGTAGCTCAACACGCCGAGGAAGATGGTGAACAGCGGAATGCCCAGCCACCTCACCAGCTTGGAGCGGTCGGCCGCCTTCGGCTCGCCGCCCGCGTTCAGCAGCATGATGACGAAAACGAACAGCACCATGATGGCGCCGGCGTACACGATAATCTGGATCGCGGCGATGAACTCGGCGCCCAGCAGCAGGTACAGGACGGCGATGGATCCCATGACGCCTATCAGCGACAGGGCGCTCTGGATGGGGTGCGTCCGCACCACCAGGTTGATGCCGCAAATCACCGCGATGGCGGCGAAGATCAGAAACAGTGCGACGTCCATGGCTATTTGGCCACCACCGCCACCAGCAGGCTGGTGACGAGCAAGTTCAGCATGGCCACGGGGAACAGAAAACCCCAGGCGAAGCGCATCAACTGGTCGTAGCGGAAGCGCGGCAGCGTGCCGCGCACCCAGATAAACGAAAACAGCAGCAGACCCGTCTTGGCGGCGAACCAGAACAGCGGAACCAGAACCGGCTGAAAGAGCGGAACGAGGAACAGCCCGGCGATCCCCAGGAACACCGCGCCGGCCACGGGCAGCGTGTAGCGGTCCTTGGGCCGCGCCGGGTTCAGGCCGTGGTAGACGGCCATGGCCGCCGCGCCGGCAAACAGCAGTGCGGGAGCGAAGTTCGATCCCAGCGCCGCCGGCCACAAAGGCTGCCAGCCGCCCAGAAACAGCACCGTCGCCATACAGCACAGCGTGATCATGTTGGCGTATTCGGCCATGAAGAAGCTGGCGAACTTCATGCTGCTGTATTCGGTGTGGAAGCCGGCCACGAGCTCGTTTTCGGCCTCCGGCAAATCGAACGGAATGCGGTTGGTTTCGGCGAAGCCGGCCATCAGGAAAACCAGAAAACCGTTGATTCTTCCTTCGTTGAATACTGACAATATGGTATTCTGTTGTCTCATTGAAAGATGATTGGATTTCAAGATTTTTCTTGTTTCTTCATCTGACATCTGGCTATGGCAATATCCTTCAAAAACA
>JACQZT010000143.1 GCA_016213755.1 Acidobacteriota bacterium
AAGGCCGACAAACCGGCGCTCGAAAGCTTCACGGGGATTCCGGACCCGCTGCACGCCTACCCGTACCGCTCCTGGGAGGACCTGTACCGCAAGCAGTGGAGCTGGGACAAGGTGATCCGCTCGACCCACTCGGCCAACTGCACTGGCTCCTGTTCCTGGAACGTGTACGTGCGCGACGGCATCATGATCCGCGAAGAGCAGGCGGCCGACTACCCGCGCATCTCGGCCGACCTGCCGGACTACAACCCGCGCGGCTGCCAGAAGGGCGCCTGCTTCACCGAGTACGTGTACGGGCCGCAGCGCCTGCGCTCGCCGCTCATCCGCGCGGGCGAGCGGGGCGAGGGAAAGTGGCGCAAGGCGAGCTGGGACGAAGCGCTCACGCTGGTGGCCGGCAAGCTGCTCGACAACATCTACCAGTACGGCCCCGACACCAACACCTACTTCAGCGTGATTCCGGCCATGAGCCCGGTGTCGTTCAGCGCCGGCTCGCGCTTCTGCCACTACACGGGCGGGGTGTTCTGCTCCTTCTACGACTGGTATTGCGACCTGCCTCCGGGCGAGCCGCTCACCTGGGGCGTGCAGACGGAAGCCTGCGAATGCGCCGACTGGTTCAACTCGAAGTACATCGTGCTGTGGGGCAGCAACATCTCGCAGACGCGCATCCCGGACGCGCACTTCGCCTACGAAGCCCGCTACAACGGCGCCAAACTGGTGGGCATTTCGCCGGACTTCAATTCGTCGATGCCCCACATGGATTTGTACCTGGCGATTCAGCCCGGCACCGACGCCGCGCTGGCGCTGGGCGCGGCCAAATACATCCTCGACCAGAAGCTGTACGACGAGCCTTACGTCAAAGAGCAGACCGACCTGGCGCTGCTGGTGGACCGCAAGACCGGCCGCTTCGTGCGCCCCGACGGGGTCGCGGACGTATTCTTCTTTTTCGACAAGAAAACCGGCCGCCGGCGCGAGGCCCCCGGCTCGATGGGATCGAAACAGAAGACCATCGCGCTGAACGGCGCGGACCCCGACCTGCACCACAGCGACGGCGGCGTGACCACGGTCTTCGAGTTGCTGCGGGAGAAACTGGCGCCCTACACACTGGAGTCGGTGGCGCAGACCACCGGGCTGGACGTGAACGACATCACCCGCTTCGCGCACGAGCTGGGCACGCGCAAGCCGGCCATGATTATTCACGGCGCGGGGACCAACCACTGGTTCCACAACGACCTCAGCAACCGCGCGCTGATTCTGCTGGTCGCCCTGACGGGCAACGTCGGCAAGAACGGCGGCGGCTTCAACCACTACGTGGGCCAGGAGCGGGTGTGGCCGGAGCGCGGGTTCAAAGCCTACGCCTTCCCCGAGGGGCCCAAGAAGCAGCGTTTTCAGAACACCACGCTGTGGAGCTACGTTCACTCTTCGAGCAAAGACCCTCACTTGTACGCCGGCAAGCCGGCCGAGTGGTGGATCGAGGAGAGCATCAAGAACGGCTGGATGCCGCTGTACCCCAAGAAGCGCAGTCAGAAGCCGCGGGCGATGATCGTCTGGCGCGCCAACTATCTGAACCAGGCCAAGGGCAACGAGCAAATCCTCAAAACGCTGTGGAAGGATCTGGATTTGATCGTGAACCTGAACTACCGCATGGACACCACGGCGCTGCATTCCGACGTGGTGCTGCCGGCGGCCAGCTACTACGAGAAGTCGGACCTGAACTCGACCGACTGCCACAGCTTCATCCACCCCTTCAACAAGGCGCTGGAGCCGCTCTACGAATCCAAGCCCGATTGGGAGATCTTCCGCGACCTGGCGAAAAAGGTCTCGCAACTGGCCGCCGAGCGCAAGTTGGGCTTGTTCAAAGACGAGCCGCTGGGCTGGGAGCGCGATTTCACCAAGACCTACGACCTGTGGAGCGGCCACGGGAAATTCCAGCGCGCCGAGGACGGCGCCAACTTCATCCTGGCGAACTCGCCGGAAACGGCGGGCATGACCTTCGACGAGCTCGCCAAGCAGCCGCAACGCTTCCGCAAGATCGACGAAGAGGCCTGGAACAGCGACATCCGGCCGGGCGTCGCCTACACCCCCTTCCAGCATCAGGTCGAGCACAAGCGCCCCTGGCGCACGCTGAACGGGCGGCAGCAGTTCTATATCGACCACCCCTGGTTTCTGGAACTGGGCGAGCAGTTGCCGGTGTACAAGCCGCCGCTGGAGGAGAGCGCGAAGTACCCCTTCTTCTGGAACACGCCGCACGGCCGCTGGTCGATTCACTCCACCTGGCGCGATGCGCGCTACCAGTTGCGCTTGCAGCGCGGCGTGCCCATCGTCTACATCCACCCGGACGATGCCAAAGAGCGCGGCATCGCCGACAACGACTGGGTGAAGGTTCTTAACGGCAATGGCAGCTTTGTCAGCAAAGTGCAGGTCTTGCCGGGAGAGAAACGGAAGCGCCTGACCATGTACCACGGCTGGGAGCGCTACCTGGGGTTCCTGCAAGGCGGGTGGCAATCGCCGAGCGCGATCAAGATCAAACCCACGCAACTGGTGGGCGGCTACGGCCACGTGAACTTCAAACTCAACTACTGGGGGCCGACCGGCAATAACCGCGACATCCGCGTCGATATCGCCAAGTACACGCCGACCGCGGCGGAGCTCGGCGTCATCCGCCGGCAAGGCAAAGGGAGGGCCTGATCGTCATGCCGGAACACCAGATCGCGATGGTTCTCGACCTCAACAAATGCCTGGGCTGCCAGACCTGCACCATGGCCTGCAAGAAGCAATGGACCGACGGCGAAGGCATGGACACCATGTACTGGAACAACGTCGAGACGCGCCCCGGCCAGGGCTACCCGCGCCATTGGGATCGCATCGGCGGCGGGTTCGAAAACGGCATGCCGCGGCCCGGCGAGTTGCCGTCCAGGGAGGACTACGGGCAGACCTTCGAGTACAACTTCCAGGAGCGGCTCTTCGAGGGCGGCTCGCAGGCCATGCCCCATGAGGAAGTTCGCAACACGCCCAACTGGGACGAAGACGTGGGCGCGCTGACCGGGGGCGAGAACTACTACTTCTACCTGCCCCGGCTGTGCAACCACTGCACTAATCCCGCCTGCCTGGCGGCCTGCCCGCGCAAGGCCATCTACAAGCGCCCCGAAGACGGCATTGTCCTGGTGGACCAGACCCGCTGCGAGGGCTTCCGCTACTGCGTGCGCGCCTGCCCGTACAAGAAGATCTACTTCAACGAACTGCTGGGCAAGGCGCAGAAGTGCATCTTCTGCTACCCGCGCCTGGAAAAAGGGGAAGTCAACGCCTGCGCTCGCCAGTGCCCGGGGCGGCTGCGATTCGTCGGCTTTCTCGACGACCCGGCTTCGGCCGTGCACAAGCTGGTGAAGGTTCACAAAGTCGCGCTGGGTTTGTATCCCGGGAAGGGCACCGAGCCGAACGTGTTCTACGTGCCGCCGTTCAACCCGCCGCGGCGCGGGAACTACGGAAAGAGCGTCCTGGACGATCCGCGGATGCCGATGGACTACCTCGCCTCGCTCTTCGGCGAGGAAGTGGTTGACGTGATCCGCCGCCTGGAAGGCGAGCTGAAAAAGGCGCAGGCGGGCGGGGCGAGCGAGGTGCTGCAACTGCTCGTCGGGCGCGACGCCGGGGTCCGCTACCAGATTCAAGGGATGAAAAAAGCATGAGACTCGCGGCTTGTGTTTTGCTCTTGACCGCGTGGGCGCACGCGGAGATGAAAACCATCCCGGTGGCCCAGGCCGGCGCCGGAGGCGCCTGGGACCCCGCGGCGCCGCTGTGGAAATCGGTCCCGGCGGTGGCGGTCGCCTTGCAGCGGACGCCGCTGCTGTTTCCCACGGATGCGCCGGCGGCGCTCGAAATCGCCTCCGTGCAAGTGCGGATGGCGCGCGTGCCGGGGGGAACGGTGGTGCGGCTGGAGTGGGAGGACAAGACCGAGGACGCAGGCAAGCCGGCGCAGGCCGTCGACCGGTTTCCGGACACCTGCGCCATCATGATCCCGGCCAGCGGCGCGGCGGAGGTTAACCCTTCGCTGCAAATGGGGGACGCCGCCCACCCGGTGCGGATCTACTTCTACGACTCGACGCGCGGCGCCGCCGTGATGGAGGCCTCCGGACGAGAAACCACCAAGCGGACCGGCGCCACCTTCCCCGTTCACGCGCAGCGCCTGGCCGGCAAGTGGGCCGTGGCGCTGCATCTTCCGGAGATGGCGGCTGGGACGCCGATCGCCGTGGCCATCTGGAACGGCGCACAGCAGGATCGCGATGGCCGCAAGTATTTTTCGGTATGGTACAAGACGCAGTAAATCGCTGGGCGGTCTTCCGCTTTGCGCTCTCCTATCCCGGCGAGCCGCACTGGCGCGCGCTGACCGATTCCTACGAGGGCGTGCCCGCCACGCTGGAGGAATTGCGCAGCCTCTATATCGGGTTGTTTGAGGCCGGTATGCCGCGCCCCAAGTGCCCCCTGCTCGAAAGCTCCTACCTGCCCAACCGCCAGCCGGGCGAGATCCTGCTGGAGAACAAGCTCTTCTACCAGCATTTCGGGCTCGAGATCGACTCGGGCGCGGCGCCCGATCACCTGCTGACGCAACTCGATTTCCTGGCCTGGATCGAGCACGCCATCGCGGCCGGCAATCCCGACCGCGAGTCGCTGGAGCGCGCGCGGGGGGACTTTGTCGCGCGGCACTTGGCGCACTGGGTGTCGGCCGCCGCGGGCAGTCTGACGCCGGAGAATGGCCGCTGCTACGCCGCGATCCTGGACGCCCTGCGGGAGGAGGTCGTAGGGGGCGGGTGACCCGACCCCTACCGTTGATACCGGAGCCAGTTGTCATAGGAGTGCTTTTTCGGGCCGGTGTATTCGATGGTGTCGAAGAAGGCGGCGTTGCCCAGCATGCGGGGGTCGCCTTCCTCGCGCAACATGCGTTCCATGCGCTCCAGCAGGGTGCGCTTGGCCTGCGCGTGACTGAGATCCGTGGCCAGGTTCTTGACGCAATCGGGATCCGTCTTCAGCAGGTATAGCTCCTCGGCCGGACGCTTGCCGAAGGACATCCGGTAATAGTCGTCGAAGCCCGACAGCAGGAATTCCTTGGAAGGGCCGTCGTCGACGTTGCGGTAGCCGGTTTCGGGATTACCGGCGGGCCAGCGGCCGGGTTCGTAATTGCGGACGTAGAGATATTCTGGCGTGCGGATGGCGCGCACCGGGTAGCCCTGGTCGTAGGGGCGTCCCAGGTCGTGGCGCTCCTTGCCGATGAGCATCACGTTGCGCGTGGCATCCACCGTGCCGGACTTGCCGGAGCGGAGGATGTCGAGGAAGCCGCGGCCGGTCATACTGGGGGCGGGTTTGAGCCCGGCGGCCTCCAGGAAGGTGGGCGCGTAATCGCGGAAGTTGATAAAGTCGTCCACCACGCGGCCGGCCGCGATTTGCCTGCCCCAGCGCACGGCGAGCGGCAGGTGGAAACTGTGCTCGTAGATCTGACCCTTGGCGCGCGGGAACGGATAGCCGTTGTCGGAGGTGACCACCACCAGGGTATTGTCCAGTTCCCCGATCTCCTCGAGCTTCTGGAGGGCCAGCCCCAGTTGCCGGTCGAACCACTCGACTTCCAGCGCGTAGTCGAGCATGTCGCCGCGGATAGTGCGGTTGTCCGGATAGTAGCCTGGCAGCGCGATCTCGCCCGGGCGCTTGCCGGCCCGCACGCCGGAGCCTTCCTCGTAGCCGCGGTGCGGTTCGTGGCCGCCCAGCCAGAAACTGAAGGGTTGATCCTTGCCCTTCTGTTCCAGGAAAAAGGCGAAGTTCCTGGCGTAGTCCTTGGGGGAAATGCCGCGCTGTGGCGGCTGGAGCGTGAAGCGTTCGAACGCCGGGCCGGCCGGGTTGCGCTTCCACCCGGTGGACTTGAAATCGCCGGGGCCCCAGCCTTTACCAGTGTAGCCGACGAAATAGCCGGCCTTTTCGAGCAGGTCGGGGTAGACCGGGAATTCGCTCGGGAAAACGCTGTAGTGGCTGACGGCTTCCTTGAGCTGCCACGAGTTGCGTCCGGTGAGGATGGTGGCCCGCGAGGGGCTGCACTTGGGGTTGGAGGTGAAACAGTTGGTGAAGCGGACGCCCTCGCGCGCTACGCGGTCGAAATTGGGCGTCTTGATCCAGGGGGCATCGGTCACGCGGGGGTGGGGATAAGACCAATCGTCGGCGATGGCGAAGAGAATGTTGGGCCGTTTCGCCGGCTGAGCCGGCAGGTGCGCGGCGCCGGCCAGCAAAGGCAGAAAACGACGGCGGGAGAGAGTGGGTTTCATAGAGCGTCGGAAGCTATCACCATACCACGCGCGCTGGTGTATGCTGTCAGCTAACGGAGCAGCAACTGAGTGAAGAGCCTGTCGCCGAACGCCACGCTGATATTATGCCGGGGAGGACTGTTCTGCTCGGCCGCCGCGGTGGCTTGCGCCGGCATCGTGCTGCTTGGCTGGGTGCTGGGAGAACCGGCGCTGACGCGCTTTCACATCCGGTCGATTCCCACCGCTCCATCCACAGCCTGTTCCTTTGTCCTGCTGGGGCTCGCGGCCTGGGCGGGATTACGCTGGCCGCTTTCGGGATTCAGCCGTAACCTCGCGAGGACGAGCGCGATTCCGGTTGCGGCGCTCAGTGTCGTGGTGCTGGCGCAGTCGATTCTTGGATTCGCGCCCGGGGCGGAGGAGCGCCTCTTCGGAGTGTTTCAGTTGAACCGGGCGGAAAGGACCGGCTACATGTCGCCCGTGACGGCGGTTGGTTTCCTGCTGCTGACCGCCGCGCTCCTGCTGCCGGCCCTGAGCCGGGCAGGCGAGACGCTTTCCCATGACCTGCCGGCTAGCGCCTCCTTGACGGTGATTTCCGGCGGGCTCACCGTCCTGCTGGGGTACGGGTATGGGACGCCGCTCTTCTACTCGGGCGATGTGATCCCGGTGGCGCTGCCGACGGCCATTGCTTTCGTGGGTCTCGGCCTGGGAACCCTGGCCGTCGCCGGACCCGATACGCGGCTCATGCGAACCCTGGCGGGATCGTCGACCCACGCCCGCCTGCTGCGCGCGTTTCTTCCGGCGATTCTGCTGGTGATCGTCTGTCAGGGTTGGTTTGAGATCGTCCTGTTCCGAACCGCGACTGGCAATCCCGCGGTGGTGACCGCGGCGACCGCGCTCCTTTCCGCGGTTCTGGTCGTCATTCTGGTGGACTGGATTTCCGCCCGAAGCGGCGCCGCTCTCGACCGGGCCGAGACATCTCTGCGGGACAGCGAAGAGCGGTTCCGGGTCGCTTTCGATCAGGCGGCGGTCGGCATGGTTCTGACCGGGCTGGATGGACGGTTTCTCCGAGTCAACCGGGCCTTCCGAGAAATGCTGGGATACGGGCAAGAAGAACTCCTCGGCCGGCATTTCCTGTCGGTCACGTTTCCGGAGGACGCCGAGATCAGCCAGGATGCCGTGCGGCGCATGTTGGCCGGCGAGAGCGAGCGGGTCCTTTTCGAAAAGCGATACCTTCACAAAGACGGCCGTCCCATCTGGACCAGCGTCATGACCGCTCCGGCTCGCGACGCCGGCGGCGCACCCCGGCATCTCATCACCCAGGTGCGGGACATCAGCGCGCACCGGCGAGCCGAGGAAGAGCGCGCCAGGCTGGAAGAGCAACTCCGGGAATCCCAGAAACTCGAGAGCGTGGGCCGGCTGGCGGGCGGCATCGCGCACGATTTCAACAATCTGCTGACCGTTATCAACGGCTATTGCGATCTCCTTCTGGCTCGTTCGGACCTCGCAACGACGGTTCGGGAGCGCCTGGAACCGGTGCGCAGAGCGGGAGAGCGGGCGGCCAACCTTACGAGGCAAATGCTGGCCTTTTCCCGCAAGCAGATCATGCAGCCGAAGTCGCTCAATCTGAATGACGTGGTCCTGGAAACGGTGGAGATTCTCAGTCGCGTTGCCGGGGAAGACATCGCCCTGGTTTCCAGACTGGACCCCTCTTTGGGCGAGGTGAGAGCGGATCCCGAGCAGATGCACCACGTGCTCATGAACCTGGCGGTGAACGCCAGAGATGCCATGCCCGGCGGCGGAACGCTGACGATCGAGACGACGAACGCCGAATTCGAAGCCGGGCGCGTGTCCGAGGATCCGGAGGCGGTTCCCGGCCGGCATGTATGCCTGGCGGTCGGCGACACCGGAATCGGGATGGACGAGCAAACCCGGCAGCGCGTATTCGAGCCGTTCTTCACCACCAAGGAGCCGGGGAAAGGGACCGGGCTGGGGTTGTCCATGGTCCATGGGATCGTGAAGCAGAGCGGAGGGTGGATTCGGGTGCTCAGCCGGCCGGAGGAAGGCGCCCGGTTTGAGATCTACCTGCCGCGCGTGGATTCGCCCCCGGCCGGAGACCGATGAATCTTCGTATGCACGGCGCGCGACTCAATCGGCGCCAGTTTCTGTGCGCCGCGGCCGGCGCCGCGGGCCGCTCGGTGGGCATCACCGTGATGCCGGAGTACATCCAGGTGGAGGGAATCGGCCGCGTCCTGGACAACCTTCTGCGCCGGGCCCGGGCGACGTCGGTGACCACTTCGCCCTATGTCATGGAGCCGGCCGGCGAGAAGACCGGTTCGCGCGAGCCGCCCATCGACGCCGGCGCTGGCAAGGTGCGCCTGCTGGACCGCCCGCTGTGGGGGCGCCGCGAGTTGTTCGTTCGCACCGCGCCCAGCTTTGAGCCCGATGCGAGGCTCTATCGTGGCCTGCGCTACCAGCCCGCGGCCGTGACCGAACTGACCCGCAAGCAGGGGCCGCTGATCGGCGAGTTCGTGAGCGCGGCGCGGGCGCGCGGTTTGAAAGTCTATCTCCAAGTGCAGGCCGCGATTCCGCCCGGCTACCGGGTGCAGTTCGGGGGGCCGGCCGAAGAGGATTGTCCCCGGCTGCCCGACGGCCGCATTCCGCCGCGCCGCCTGGCGAACAACGGGAGCCTGGCCAGCATGCACATCCGCGCCTACACCGAGGCCCTGATCCGCGATCTGCTGACCGCCTATCCCGAGGTAGACGGCCTTCGTTTCGATTGGCCTGAGTATCCTCCCTATCTGCTCGACGACGTCTTCCTGGATTTCGGCGAACCGGCCCGGCAGGCCGCCGAACGGCTCGGGCTCCCCTTCGATCGCCTGCGGCGCGAAGCCGGCCTGCTGTACCGCCAGGTGCACGGCGCGCTGAACGACCGCGACCCGGGCGGATGGCTGGCGGAGTTGGAGCAGCGCCCCCTGCTTCATGAGTGGCTGCGCTTCAAAGCGACGCTGGTGGAACAGATGCTGGCGGGCTACCGGAAAGCGCTGACCCAGGCCGGCGGGGCCTCCAAGGAACTCCTGGCGCACGCCTTTCCGCCGCCGCTCTCGCGCCTGTCGGGAATGGATTTCGACCGCGCGAGCCGGCACGTTGACGGAATCGGCGTGAAGTTCTACACCATGCACTGGCCCATGATTCTGCGCTTTTGGGGCGATGAGTTGCTGCAAGCGAATCCCGGCCTCTCCGAAAGCCGCGTGGCGGCCGCTCTGGCCCGCTGGCTCGACATGTCCGACGGCCCGCTCCTGCCGCACCTGGCCGATTACGTCTATCCGGAACCCGGCGCTCCGCACCCGGCGGGTTCCAAGGCGCAGGCGCGCAAGATCGCCGAAGCGCGAAAGGCGGCCGGGAAGACGCCGGTCTTCGCGCTGGCGCACGGCTACGGCCCCGCGGCCGATTTCAGGCGCCGCGTGGAGGCCGTTTTCGCGCCCTCGGGACGCAGGCTGTGGGTGAACCGCTACGGCTACCTGAGCGACGAAAAACTCGAGATCCTGGCCGCCGTAGAATAGAGCCATGGGATGCGTCGCCGTTTTGCGTCACGTGCCGTTTGAACACCTGGGACTGATTTCCGATTCGCTCGCGGAGAACGGCCTGGCTTTCGAATACATCGACATGTTCGAAGCCAGCGCCCCCGCCGCGCTCGACTCGTACGCAGCCGTCGTTTCGATGGGCGGGCCTATGTCGGCCAATGACGACCTGCCCTTCCTGCGCCGGGAACTGGATTGGATTCGAGACGCCGCGGCGCGGGGCAAGCCCGTGCTGGGCGTGTGTCTGGGGGCGCAGATGATCGCGCGGGCACTGGGCGCGAGGGTGTACCGGAACCCGGTGAAAGAGATCGGCTGGTTCCCGGTTCACCTGACGGAAGACGGCGTCCAAGATCCGGTTCTGGGCGCGCTGGCTGCCTCGGAGGCGGTCTTCCACTGGCACGGAGAGACGTTCGATCTGCCCGAGGGAGCACGGCTGCTGGCCCGCTCGGATGCTTGCCGCCACCAGGCTTTCCGCGCGGGCGCGAACGTTTACGGCCTGCAGTTTCACCTGGAGACCACGCCCGAGATGATCTCCGACTGGCTGGGGCAACCGGACAACCGCGGCGACGTCGAGAGCCTGGCGGCGCCGGTCGATCCGCGGCAGGGCGGCGAACGCCTGGCGCGGGCCGCCCGGCAAGTGTTCGACCGCTGGTGCGGGTTGATTTAGCCTGACCGCTCCGCTGACAGGCAATCCCGTCGCGGGGGAGTCAGCGCACCTGGGAGATCGCGCCTGTCGGAGAGTTCGGGGGTTGCGCAGCCTGGCCCCGAAACCGGAGGCTGGCGGCGTAGCCCAGCGCCAGGGTGGTCAGCGCTCCGATGGCGCCGTAGAAGAAGTTCGACACGGGGCGGCCGGAGATTGGCAGCGCGATGGTGGCCACGAAACCCGCGGCGGCGCCGATGAGCGCTCCGCGGCCGTTGGCCCGCCGCGCCAGCAGGGCGAGCAGAAAGACGCCCAGCAGAACGCCCGTGAACGGGTACATCACGATGTTCAGGATCTGGATGATGTTGTTGTTCTTGCCCAGGCGCAGCACCATCACCGACGCCGACACGATGGCCACGCCCCAGGCGAGCATCAGCGCACGGCCCAGCCGCACGGCGTCCCGCCCGCTCAGCTTGCGCTTCATCGCACGCTGGATGAAGTCCACTTGCACGCACGCCGTCAGCGCCGCCATGCCGCCCGCCAGGCTGGTCAGCAGCGCCGACATCAGCGCCGCGATGG
>JACQZT010000132.1 GCA_016213755.1 Acidobacteriota bacterium
ATAGCTCCACTTGCGCAGAGTGGCCTCCAGCAAGTGCCGGGAAACCACGAGGTCATCGGCGATGAGAACGCGCATCGACATGCTTTGAATCTCCCCCGCTATCGCAGCCTCGATGAGAGCCGCTCGCGTAAGCCGCTCGCAGCTCGGAAACGCGCCGCCGATTCGCAGCAGGTGACCGAGCCGCGACCGTCAGGGAGCGGTCATTCAATAAGACTCCGTTATCGTAGAAGATTAGCACGGATTGAGGATTCCCGAAACCGCGGCTCCGGCCCGGCGCCTGTTACCCTGAAGAATTGCGCCGTCATCCGCATTTCTGGGCCTACGTCTCCCTCGTCGCGGTGTGCTTCTTCTGGGGCACGACCTACCTGGGCATCCGCATGGCGCTGGAGTCGTTCCCGCCGCTGGTTCTGGTGTCGGCGCGATACCTGTTATCCGGCGCGCTGCTGCTGGCGGCTTGCTTTCTCAAGGGCACGCACTTGCCGCGCGGGCGCGAACTGCGGTTCACAGCGCTGAATGGAGTCCTGGTTCTGGGCATCGGAAACGCGGCGCTGGTGTACTCGGAGTTGTGGATTCCAAGCGGCCTGGCGGCGCTGATCCTGACCACCTCTCCGTTCTGGCTGGTGGCCATCGAGGCGCTGGTTCCCGGCGGCGAGCGCCTGCACGGGCCCACCATCGCGGGCATGCTGATCGGACTGGCCGGAGCGGCGCTGCTGGTGGCGCCGGGCGCCTGGGGCGCGGAAGGCGGCCGCGGCCTGGTGCGCGGATTCCTGGTGCTTCAACTCGGCTGCCTGGGCTGGTGCGGCGGGTCCATCGCGCAGCGGCGGCAGGTGACGCGCGCGCACCCGGTGGTCAGCGGCGCGGTGCAGCAACTGGCCGCCGGCGCCGCCTTTCTGGTGCCCGCGCTGCTGGCCGGGGAACATCCGATTCAGTGGAGTTTCCGCGGCGTCGCGGCCATCCTGTACCTGGTGCTGTTCGGCTCCATCGTGGGCTACAGCGCCTACATCTACGCGATGGACCGGCTGCCGGTGGCGGTGGTGTCGATTTACACCTACATCAATCCGGTGGTAGCGGTCTTCCTGGGCTGGCTGTTCTACCGCGAGCCGTTCGGCGCGCGCGAAGCCGCGGCGATGGCGATCATCTTCGCCGGAGTCGCGGTGGTAAAGAAGTACGGCGGCACAGCGCGGAAACGGACCTCCGTGCCGCTTGACATGGTCTCTTCCAAAGGCATATAACAGGGCAGACGGGGGACACTGTCCCTTGTGTAGGAAGGGGGTCTACAAGACATGAATTCACATCGGGGTATTTCCGTGCGCATCGGCCTGCTGTGCCTGCTCGCCGCGTTAATCCTGGCGAGCGTGGCGGCGCGGCCCGCCGCGGCGCAAGTTTTGTATGGTTCCGTCGTGGGTACGGTGGAGGACCAAACCGGAGCGGTTGTTCCCAAGGCGACCGTCACCATTACCAACAAGGCCACCGGCCTGACGCGGGAAGCCGCGGCCGACGACGCGGGCCGCTTCTCGCTGCTCAACGTGCTGGCGGGAACCTACGACCTGAAAGTGACGGCGCAAGGTTTTCGCACCAGCACGCGGACCGACATTGAGGTGAGCATCAACACGGTCACGCGGCAGAACGTGCGGCTGGAGGTCGGCGCGGTGAGCGAGCAGGTCACCGTCGCCGCCAGCGCGGCCGTCCTTCAGACCGACAAGTCGGACGTGCGCCACGAGATCACTTCGCAGGCGGTGACCAACATGCCTTTGCCCGGCTACCGCAACTACCAGACCTTAATGGACCTGCTCCCGGGCACCACGCCAAGCACGTTTCAGAACGCCATCGTGGACACGCCGGCTCGCGCGCTGACCACGCGAGTGAACGGCACGGCGCGGAACATGAACAACACGCTGACCGACGGCGCGGTGAACATCTTCATCTGGCTGCCGCACCACACCGCTTATGTCCAGCCGGTGGAGAGCATCGAGACCGTCAACATCACCACCAACGCGTTCGATGCCGAGCAGGGTATGGCGGGCGGCGCAGCCATCACCGTGGCCACCAAGTCCGGCACCAACGACATACACGGTTCGGGCTTCTGGTTCCACAACAACCAGCGCTGGCTGGCGGGACCTTACTACCGGTCCGCAACCTTCCGGAAGCCGGTGGACATCTTCAACCAGTTCGGCGGCACTGTGGGAGGCCCCATCAAGAAGGACAAGCTGTTCTACTTCTTCAGCTTCGAGAGGACCATGTACCGCCAGGGCGGTGCGGGCAACTGGTCCACGCCGCCGGCCGAGTTCCGGGTGGGCGATTTCAGCAGGTGGCCTGGCTGCACGGTATGCGGGGGCGCCTACTCGGTGGTGTACGATCCGGCCTCGGCCGCCACCCCGGCGCAGCGCCAGCCGTTCGCGGGGAACATCGTGCCCCGCAGTCGCATCAGCCCCATCTTCGACGCCATCCAGAAGCTGATTCCCCTGCCCAACCAGGTTTCCCCCACCGATCCCGCCAACAACCTGGGAGGCACCTTCGGGACTGGCGGCACTCTCAAGTACAATCGCAACAACTACGACATCAAGGGGAACTGGAACGCCTCGTCGAAACTGGCCGTCTGGGGCAAGCTCAGCCGCATGGGGGCCCCGGTTACGGGCAAGCACATCTTCGGCGACATGGTCGGACCGAACATCGGCACCGCGGGTGAAGGCAGCGTGAGGCTCAACATGCCGACCTTCGGCTTCACCTACACCTTTTCGCCTACCTTCATAATGGACGCCGTCTTCGGCTACACGCGACACGACCAGGATATCGTGGGTACCGGCCAGGGCAAGAACTGGGGCCTGGACGTATTCAAGATTCCGGGCACTAACGGCGGCAAGCAGTACGCCAATGACATGCGCTACAGCGGCGTCCCCCAGATCGAGACCGGATTCACGGGCTGGGGCCTGACCGAGACTTGGCTGCCCCTGGAGCGCCGTGAGCGTTCCTACACGTCCCCGGTGAACTTCAGCCGGATCGCGGGATCGCACGAAATCCGGTGGGGCTTCGAGCCGCGGCGCCTGGAAATGAACCACTGGCAGCCGGAGACCGCCAACCCGCGCGGCTACATCGGCTTCGGGGGCGGGCCGACCATGGTTCCAGGTCAGACCGGCCGCGTGGTGAACCAGTACGCCACCGCGCTGCTCGGCCTTGTGACCAGCTATTCGAAATCGATTCAGTACTTCCTGATGCAGACTCGCGAATGGCAATACGCCTGGTATGTGCGCGACCGCTGGCAGGTGAGCCGGCGCCTGACCCTGAACCTGGGCCTGCGCTACGAGTACTACCCGCTGATCAACCGCGCCGAGCGGGGCATCGAGCAGTGGAATCCTTACACCAACGTGGTCTTGCTGGGCGGCCTGGGCAGCACCCCGCGGAACGCGGGCATCACGGTCAGCCGGAAGCTGCTTGCGCCGCGCATTGGTTTCGCCTACCGCGTCCGTGAGGACTGGGTGATCCGCAGCGGCTACGGCATGACCTGGGATCCGCTCCCGTTCTCGCGCCCGCTGCGCGGCCTGTATCCCTCCACCCTGACCGGGTCTTGGGGCGCGGGCACCGAAGGCGCCGAGTTCCGGGATCCGACCTACGGCTGGTACAACACCGTGGATAAAGGCATTCCCGACGTTCCGACACCGGACGTGAGCAAGGGCTCGCTGGTGCTGCCGCTGAATTTCGACATGGGTCCGCGCAGCCCCTGGGGCGGCGAACTCCATCGCGGTTACATCCAGAGCTGGAACTTCACCGTGGAGCGCAAGCTGCCGCTGGACACCGTGGTATCGGCCGGCTACGTCGCCACCCGCACCATACACCAGATGCTGGACCGCAACATCAACACGGTGGGCCCGGGCTTGGGCATCGACACCAGAAACCTGCCCCTGGCCAAGCTCTACGGCCGCACCAATGCCGCCAACATGTGGGACGGCATCGGCTACGGCACTTACAACTCCTTGCAGGTGACGGCGAACAAGTCCATGAGCAAGGGGCTGTTCCTGAAAGGAGCCTACACCTGGGGCCGCTACATGAACATGGCCGAGGATAACGGCTGGGCCGGACTGGCGATGTGGAGCTGGGAGCCGATGATCGCGCGCAACTATGCGCCCTCGAGTGAAGACCGCAGGCACAGTTTGGTGCTGGGATGGGTTTACGAGATGCCCTTTGGCGCCGGCAAGAGGCACAGCCTGAGCGGCATCACCGACACGGTCCTGGGCGGCTGGAAGATCACCGGCGCCTTCGTGACTTACTCCGGCACGCCGTTCACGGTTTCGGGCAGCGGGTCGTCGCTTCAGTGCATCGGTTGCTCGCAGACAGCGGACCAGATTGCGCCGGTCCGGAAGATCGACCAGGGGCGGGGTCCGAACATGCCGTACTATGACCCCATGTCGTTCCGGGATCCGCTGTTCCAGTTCAACCCGGCGAACCCCGTTTACCGCCCGGGCACGATGGGCCGGAACGTGCTGTACGGGCCCGGTTACTGGAGATTAAACCCGGCCATCTACAAGGAGTTCCAGGTGACCGAGCGGGTCAAGGCGGAGTTCCGGGCGGAGTCCACCAACTTCACCAATACTCCGCGCTGGAGCAACCCGAGCGGTGGTGCGGGATCCATGCAACTCAACCCGGACGGCAGTCTCCGGAACTTGAACAACTTCATGAGCATCACCGGCGCGAGCGCGGAGCGGCAGTTCCGCTTGGGTCTGCGGCTGGCGTTCTAACGGCTGTTTCGCATTCGACTGTATTTCGGGCGTGGGCCATCCGGCGCACGCCCGTTTTCTTTGGCGGGTATGATGAAGGATATGGGGACGACAACGCTCTTGCCGGTCGGCGAGTACTTGTCCCGCAGGTACCGGCCCGACCGGGAATACGTGGACGGACAGCTTGTGGAGCGCAATGTGGGCGAATACGATCACGCAAGACTCCAAGGACTCGTTTTCGCGTACCTCCTTCGGAATGAACGGAAATGGAGTATCCGGGCCGTGCCGGAGTGCCGCGTGCAGGTGAAACCGGCGCGCTACCGGATTCCGGACGTCTGCGCGCTCCGGACCGATTCTCCCATCGAACAGATTGTCGAGACGCCGCCTTTGCTGTGTATCGAGATCCTGTCGCCGGAGGATCGCCTTTCGGAGATGCAGGGGCGCATCGACGACTACCTGGCCATGGGCGTCCCGTACGTATGGACGATCGATCCCCGCATGCGGCGCGCGTGGGTTACGACGAAAGACGGCGCGCACGAAGCCAAGGATGGTGTTCTGCGCGCGGGAGAGATAATCCAGGTTCCGCTGGCCGAACTGTTCGACTGAGCCGCGACCGTTAGCACCTTCCGCGCTGGGTCCGGCGTGGCGCACATTCTCGGGCCGGGCGGGTGTATACTTCCAACCGTGAGGGCGGGGTGCCCTCAATACAAAGGAATGGGGAAAATAGATGAGTCTGCTACACGCTCAACACTTCAGTCGAATTGTCTCGGTGTTCGGCCTCGCACTCATGTGCGTCTTGCCCGGCCCGGCTCCACTCGACGCCCAGGTGCTCTATGGATCGGTCGTTGGAACGATTCAGGACCAGACTGGCGCGGTGGTGCCGCGGGCCGGCGTGACAGTTTCCAGCAAGGCCACGGGCCTGACGCGCGAGACGGCGGCCGACGACGCCGGCCGTTATTCGCTGCTGAACATTCTGGCGGGCACGTACGATTTGAAGGTGTCGGCGCCGGGATTCCGGACGTCGACCAAAGTCGATGTCGAGATCTCGATCAATACCGTGACTCGCGTGGACATGCGGCTGGAGGTCGGCGCGGTGAGCGAACAGGTCACGGTCGCGGCCAGCGCGGCCGTCCTTCAGACCGACAAGTCGGACGTGCGCCACGAGATCACCGCCACGGCCATCACGCAGCTTCCGCTGCCCGCCTACCGCAACTATCAGAGCCTGATCGACCTGGTGCCGGGCGCGACGCCGTCGGCCTTCCAGAATGCGGTGGTGGATACACCGGCGCGGGCGCTGACCACCAACATTAATGGCACCGCGCGCAACAACAACAACACGCTGGTGGACGGCGCGGCCAACACCTTCATCTGGCTGCCGCACCACACTTACTATGTGCAGCCGGTGGAGAGCATTGAAACGGTGAACATCAGCACCGGGTCGTTCGACGCCGAGCAGGGCATGGCCGGCGGCGCGGCGATTACGGTGGCGACCAAGTCGGGCACGAACGAAATCCATGGCGTCGGCTTCTGGTATCACAACAACCAGCACCTCAATTCCTCGACCGCGTACATGCGGACTTCGGCGTACGTCAAACCGCTGACCATCCTGAACCAGGGCGGCGGCACGCTGAGCGGACCTGTGATCAAGAACAAGCTGTTCTACTTCGCGAGCTACGAGCGCACCATGGAGCGCACCGGCTACGCGGGGAACTACTCGGTCGCACCGGTTACGTTCCGCGAGGGCAACTTAAGCACCTGGGACGGGTGCGTCGTGTGCGGCGCGGCGCTGTCGGTGGTCTATGACCCGGCGACCCAGAGCGGCTCCGATTCCAGGACCCGGCAGCCGTTCGCCAACAACATCATCCCCAAGGCTCGCATCAACCCGATTTTCGACAAGATGCAGCGGAGCATTCCCGTTCCGAACCAGCGGAATCCGAACGATCCGAACAATCTCGGGGGCAACTATTTCGTCTCCGCGGTGATGCCGCTGAACCGCAACATGTACGATCTGAAGGTCAACTACAACGCCACCTCCAAGCTGGCGGTGTGGGGCAAGTACAGCCGCATGGGCGCGCCCGTGGATGGACGGTACCCGTTCGGCGAAATGGGTGGCGGTGCGCTCGGAACCGCCGGCTATGGCAAGACCCACGTGAATATCCCGACTGGAGGCTTCACCTACACCTTTTCGCCGACCTTCCTGTGGGACGGTGTCTTCGGGTACACGCGATTCGATCAGGAGGTCACCGGGGTGCAACCGGACAAGAACGTGGGACTGGACGTATGGGGGATTCCGGGCACCAACGGCGGCGTGAAGTACAAGAACGACATCAAGCACTACGGCGGCGTGCCGCAGGTTACCGGGTTCGGGTTCAGCGACTGGGGCGAGACCTCGACCTGGATCCCCGTGGAGCGCCACGAGCGAACCTACGAATTCCGGACCAACTTCAGCAAGATCCACGGCGCGCACGAACTCCGCTGGGGCTTCGAACCGCGGCGCCTGGAGATGAACCACTGGCAGCCGGAAACGGCCAACCCGCGCGGTGTGATCAGCTTCGCGGGCTCGTCGAGCACCATTCTCAATCAGCAGAACACGACTTCCCAGAACAGCTATGCGGGCGCGCTGCTGGGGCTGGTCGGAAGCTACAACAAGTCGGTCCAGAACCTGCTGATGAAGACGCGGGAATGGCAGCTCGGCTGGCATGTGGGCGACCGCTGGCACGTCACCCGCAAGCTGACTCTCACGCTGGGTCTGCGCTACGAGTATTATCCGTTGATCAACCGCGGGGACCGCGGCATCGAGCAGTGGAACCCGTACACGAATATCGTCTACCTGGGCGGCATCAACGGGGTGTCGAACGGGATCACGGTCAGCAAGCGGCTGTTCGCGCCGCGGGTCGGCTTCGCCTGGCGCGTCTCCGACAAGTGGGTGGTCCGCAGCGGCTACGGCATCACGTACGATCCGCTGCCCTTCTCGCGCCCGTTGCGCGGACAGTACCCGTCCACGATTACGGCCGGCTGGAACACGACCCTGCCCGAGGCCGAGAATCCCGACACCCGGAACGGCTGGTACAACACCCTCAACAAGGGGATCCCGGAGGTTCCGACGCCGGATATCAGCAAGGGCACTCTAACCCTGCCGCTGAACATCGACATGGGCCCTCGCAGCCCCTGGGGCGGCCCGCTGCACCGCGGCTACATTCAGTCCTTCAACTTCACCATCGAGCGCCAGTTGCCCTGGGACTCGGTGGCCAACGTGGCCTACGTCGGCACCCGAACCATCCACCAGATGCTGGATATCGACATCAACACGGCGGGCCCGGGCACCGGCGCCAACCAGCAGACAATCAGAGAGAATCTGCCGCTGGCGAAACTGTACGGCCGGACCAATGGCGCCAGCATGTGGGACGGCTGGGCCAACGGCTCGTACAACGCCTTGCAGGCGAGCCTGAACAAGTCCTTCAGCAAGGGCCTGTTTCTGAAGGCCGCCTACACCTTCAGCAAGACGTTCAACTATGCCGACGACGACGGCTGGGCGAGTGTGCGGTCTTTCAGTTGGCTCCCGGTCCTCCGGCGCGCTTACGTTCCGGCCGGCTACGACCGCACCCACATGTTGACCCTGGGCTGGGTGTACGAACTGCCGGTCGGAAATGGCAAGAAGTACAACCTGTCCGGCATCGCCGATAAGATCCTGGGCGGCTGGAAGGTGAACGGCACCTTCGCCAAGTACAGCGGCACGGCGTTCTCGGTCAGCGGCAGCAACGGTTCGCTGCTCTGCGCGCGCGGCTGCTCGCAGACGGCGGATCAGATCGCGCCCGTCCGAAAGATCGACCAGGAGCGCGGGGCGAGCAAACCGTACTTCGATCCCATGTCGTTCCGCGATCCGCTCTGGCAGTACAACAAGGACGGCATTTACCGCTTTGGCAACACCGGCCTGCAAATCCTGCGCGGCCCGGGTTACTGGAGGATGCACCCGTCGATCTACAAGAACTTCCAGGTCACCGAGCGGGTGAGCACCGAGTTCCGCGCCGAGGCGTTCAACTTCACCAACACGCCGGCGTGGGGCAACCCGAACTCCGGCTCCGGCAGCCTAAGGTTGGACCCGAATACGGGCGCGCTCCGGACGGACATTCCGTATACCACCGCGCTGGGTAACTTCATGACCATCACCGGTGCGAGCACGGGCCGGCAGTTCCGGTTCGGCATGCGGATCGCCTTTTAGGCTGTTTCCATTCGCCTTCCGCGGGCCGGTATCATGAAGGACATGGGGGCGCCGCCGGTACTTCCGGTTAGCGAATACCTGTCCCGCATGTACCGGCCCGACCGGGAATACGTGAACGGGCAACTTGTGGAGCGTAATGCGGGCGAATACGACCCCGCCCGACTGCAAGGTCTCCATATTTCAGCGGGAGCGGCACTGGAGTATCCGGGCTGTACTCGCATGTCGTGTCCGGGTGAAGACCGCACGCTACCGCGTGCCAGACGTCAGCGTGCTCCGCGCCTAGTCTCCGGTCGAGCAGATCATCGAAACGCCGCCATTACTGTGCCCGGAGGATCGCT
Organism: Acidobacteriota bacterium; assembly: GCA_016213755.1. Lineage (GTDB taxonomy): Bacteria > Acidobacteriota > Terriglobia > Bryobacterales > Bryobacteraceae > JACQZT01. The sequence goes on from JACQZT010000132.1 coordinate 9,267, forward strand.
TTTCGGAGATGCAGGGGCGGATCGACGACTATCTGGCCATGGGCGTCCCGTACGTTTGGATGATCGATCCCCGCACGCGGCGCGCACGAAGCCAAGGATGGTATTCTGCGCGCGGGAGAGATAATCCAGGTTCCGATGGCCGAACTGTTCGACTGAGCCGCGACTGCCGGCTCCTTGGGGAGCGGTGAAAACGGTGACAGGCACCATTTTCGGCCGTGGAGTTCTTTTGAAACCACGAAGGTTCCGAGGCCGAAAATGGATGCCTGTCACCGGTTTCCGGTCAGCAGATGGCGAGAAGCTGACTGCGCAGGGCAGTATGTTCGCCGGATTCGGGCTTGCGGCCCTCGCGCGTGATGTTGAGGGCCGCCGGAAAACGGTGACACCCTCGAAAGTCACCCGCTGTATGCCAGAATGCCGAACCGCCGCGCGCCGATTTTCATCGCCTTCGGTGGGCGATCCGCCCATCACAACAGGCACCCGTGTCCCACATGGGACACGGCTGCCCGACCCGTTTTTTCACGGCTCACCGGTTCAGCGTTACGGTGAACAAGTAGAACAGCCCGATGATGGCCGCCAAGTAGACCAGGACGGCCAGGTACAGGCGGCTCCAGCGGCCCAGAAAGGGGGGCGGGTCGTCGTGGACTTCGCGTTCGCGAGGCTCCGGGGTCATGGCAGGCTCTTTGCGGCGCTCAGCAGGTTGGCGAAGATCCGGTAGGCGCCGGGCACGCCGGCAGGCAACTGCCGGAACCAAGAGATCGCAGTGAACACGTACGCGCCTTTCCCGTATTTTGCCACCAGTGTCGCGCCGCGGGAGGGCTTCTCGCCCGGGTCGTTCATTTCGAACAGCGGCTCGTAGCGCGGGTCCCATTCCGAGGCGAAGTAGAGGCCGCGCTCCTGCACCCAGCCTTCGAAGTCGCGCGCGGCGATGCGGTTGGGCGTTCGGAGCAGCGGGTGCGCCGGGTTCACCAGGGTGACGGGCGCTTGCTCGACGGTGACACGGTCGCGGCCGACGCGCAGCGGGTAAGGACCGAGGCGGTCGAGCGCGCGCGGGTCGCCGGCCAAAAAACCTCCTTCGAGGACGTTGTACTGCACCACCAGAGTGCCGCCGCGGCTGGCGTAATCGAACAGGCGCTGCACGCTGGCGCGCAGGGCGGCGCGGGTGTTGAAGGCGCGCACGCCGGTGACGATGGCGTCGAAACGATCCAAGTCGCCCGCCGCCAGGTCCTTGTCGGCCAGCAGGATCACTTCGCAGCCGAGCTGCCGCAATGCCTCGGGGATTTCGTCGCCAGCTCCGGCGACGTAGCCGACCGTCCGCGCCAGGGTGCGGACATCGGCGCCCACGGCCACGGTCGCGGAGGGCGGGAAGACGGTCTGGATGGGGATGTGCTCGTACTGTAGGACGTCCATGGAGCGGGCCTCCTCCCGGCCGGCGATCGAAGCGACGGCGCGCAGTTCGCCGCGCGCCTCCCCGGCCGGTGGCGTCACCTCGAACTCGAGCGCGATCTCGTCGCCCGCGGGGGTCAAAGCGAAAGCCCGCTCGGCGGGAGTCGCCCGCCAGCCCGGCCCGAGCGCCAGCCGCAGTTGCCCGGCGGCGCTGGCCACGTTGGACTGGACGCCAACCTCGACACGCCGCGGCTGCGCGCTGGGAAACAGCAGCGCGGTCTGGGCGACCTTGACCGACACCGGCGGGCCGATCGCCAGCGGGCGCGTCTGCTCGCCGTAGACCCGGTCGACATAGCGCCGCACCACGGGCCGCGTCACTTCGAACTCTTGCGAGCCCAGCCGCAGGCGGAATTGCGCCTCCAGCGCCGGGATGGTGTCGGCGCGGCCGGCCAGGCGCGGATCGTCCAGCTTGTACCGATCGCCGTTGCGCGGCGTGCGCAGCCAGAAGGGTTGCGAATAGGGCTGCGCGGCGGGCACGTTCCACACCAGCGTGCGCTGCACGGGGCGGTTGTACTCGAGCGCCGCGCCGGCGAAGTCCGCCGCCGGCGGCGCTTCGGCTTCGCTCCGGAAGCTCACGCCGGTCAGCGCCAGCGGCAGGCGCGAGCGGTTGAGGGCGGAGATCTCGATGGACAGCGGAGCGCCCGGCGCGGCGAAGTGATTGGCGGCCGCGGCGTCCAGCCATAAGCCCGCGCATAGGGCGATGGTTTCGTCGAGTTCGCTCCGCTGGTAGCCGACGCGCGGATCCTTGATCTTGCCCAGCGCCGCGCGAGCCTCCAGGAGCAGCGGCACGATCGCCTCCGGCTGTTCCGGCCGGAACTCGCGCGAGGCCTTGCTCAAAGGCGCGGCGACGGCGGCGCCGCCCGGCACGCGGTTCCACGTCGTGTCGATGCCGTCGAAGGTGTCGCTGGCGGCCGGCTCGCCCGCCACGTGAACCAGGGAATTCAACTGCGAGCCGCGCCGCTCGGCCGCACCGAAGCCCTGGCTGCGGTGCATGCTGCGGCTCATGCCGGCAATCTCGCCGAACGAGTAGCCGAGGATGGGATCGAAAGACCCCGTGTCGATGGACACGGAGCCTGGGGCGCGCTGGTCTCCTGCGCCGAAGACGTTCCATAACAGGCGCCGGGCCTGCCAGGGCCCGGCCCAGCGCAGTTGTTCGGGAAACTGCTTCGGGTCGGCGGCCGCGGAGAAAGCTTCCTTGCCGAGCATCGCCGAGGCCTGGTGATGGCCGTGGCCGTCGCGCGGCGTGCCGGAAAAACGCAGGATCACGACGTCCGGGCGGTAGCTCCGGATGACCCAGACGATATCGCCCAGCGTTTCGCGCCGGCCCCACTTGGCCAGAGTCTCTTCGGCCGTCTTGGAGAATCCGAAGTCGATAGCGCGGGTAAAAAACTGCTCGGCGCCGTCGATGCGGCGCGCGGCCAGCAGTTCCTGAGTGCGGATGATGCCCAGCAGGTCGCCCTGCTCGGAGCCGATGAGGTTCTGCCCGCCCTCCCCGCGCGTGAGCGACAGGTAGGCCGCGCGCACCTTGCGACCGCGGGCGAAATAGGCCAGCAGCGCCGTGTTCTCGTCGTCCGGGTGCGCTCCGATCAACAGCACGCTGGCGGTGGTTTGCAGCCGGTCGAGAGACGAGCGAATGGCCGGCATTCCGGCCAAACGCCGCTGGCCGGGCGACGGCCCCGGCGCGGCCAGCAGCAACAGGAATCCTCCCAGCAAGACTCGCAGGCGCATACTAATGAGCTTATCTTCATTCGGATCGCCCCCGCATTTCCCCGGCCTCCTGGTGTATCCTGATTCCATCGTCGCCGGCAAGGGAAGGGGGCTTCATTCCGGGTGAAAACTCTCTGGAAAGACTTTCGCCTGCCATTACTGATTTGGGCCTTGCTGGGAGTGTGCGTGTCTTTCTCCCTTTTCTCGCACCAAGAGCCGGCGCCGAAGGCCCGCCCGGCCGAAGAAGTCAGGCCGGATGTGCCGGCCGGTGCACAGCCCTCTCCCCGTTCCAACCGGCTTCCCGCGCTGCCGGCTCCATCGGACGCGCCTAAAGACGAGCTGGTGGAAACCCTGACAGAACTAGACGGGGAGTTGGACCGGCTCCAACTCAGTATCGGTAAACTCGATCGCGCCGTCTCCGACCTGGGCTCCGCTCGCACGGCCACAGCCGCGCCATCCGAGGAGGAACCCGAAGGCCGGCCGGTGGAGGAAGACGCGCTCCCCGATCCCGCTCAGACGGCGCCGGTTCCGGTTCCAGCGCAGGTGGCGGCCAAACCCGTCCATCCGTTGCGCCGGGTTGCGGGCTTGGTCGCCAAAGCGGCCGCTTTGGCGCTTTACGATCAGGTTCGGCGATCGCCAAAGGACTGGCCAGGGACCCCCATCGGCCTGGCCCGCCGTTTCGCCTCGCGCCTGGGTCGCGGCGCCTCGAAGCGTACGCTGTCGGCCGCCGTGACCAGGCTCAGGGACGAACCGAGCGCCTCCTGCCAGGTTTCGGGAGGAGGAACTTTGAGTCGCGTCCGGCAAGCGGTCGAGGGAGTCGCGTGGGGTTCCGGCACGCTGCTGCTGGCTCACCCCGCGGGTGCTTTCGGCAGCGCGCTGATCTCGCTGGCCTGGCAGCCTGCCAGCCGCCGCTCGCTGGGATGGGGCTTCCGCAGCGGAGCTTTGAGCCTGGCCTGGACGGCGGGTATGAATGTGGTCCGCGAGTTCACCTCGCGGCGGCGCACCGGGCCCAAGCCGTGTCCGGCGCCCTGAGAGGATGGTCGCGAAGGAGGGACTATGGAAAAGAACTCGAAGAAGTTTACGAGCGAAGATATCGACGAACTGTTCGAGAACAAGTATTTCGTCTGGCGCCTCCGCCAGCGCTGGCTTGCCTTGGGCCTGTCGGTTCTCGGTGTCGGCGGCATCGGCGCGTGGGCTCTGTATCGGCAATTCAGCAAGTTGGGCGAAGAGATCAATGCCGCCCGGCTGCAGATCGCGAACGCCCAGGAGGAGACCGCGAAGATACAGTTGCAGATCAAGAACTTGCCGGCGGATGTGACGAAGAAGATCAGCGAGGCCGAATCCGCGGCCGGGATTGCAGCGATGAACGCCAAGCAGTCGGCCGACGCGGCACGACTGCAAACCGCCGATATCCTCCGGCAGCAAGGAGAGGTTAGTAAGTCCGCGCTACAGGCCAGTGCGGAGTTGAGTGCGCGCGGGCACACTCTGGCCAAACAGGCGGGCGACGTCAAGGACCTGGCCGAAACGCTGAAACTTCAAGCCGGCAAGGTAAAGACCGCTCAGGATCACTTGACGGGCAATTCGGACAAGATCGAAAAGGCGGCTCGGGCCAGCGACATGGTGGGGCAAGCGCTGGCGGGCGCCCAGAATCTGCGCGAGTACACTACCCAGCTCTCCAGTTTTAAGACTTTTGAGATCGTCACGCTTCGGTCGAAAGAAACCAAGGCGGTCGAGTTGACGCTGCGCAACGTGCGCCAGGGGGACAAAGGAACGCTGATTCGCGACGAGTACGAGTTGGCATTTACTACCGTCGGGTTGCGGAGCCCGGTCTCACTCAGCGTGGAAGTGCGCTACCAGAAGAAGAAGTGGACTCTGAACTACCCGCGGATCGAGATCAAAAAGAACCGCCATCGTCCGACGCACTGTATCGTCGGAACGCCGTTCATGTTCCAGGTGGACAACTACGTTCAGTCGTGGTTCGTGCGCGACTTCATGACGCTGAAGGTAATTGGCAAGGACCGGACGTGCAGCTTCCTCGGCGTCGCAGCCAGTGGCGAGGTTCCACCCGATCCGCCGCTGCCTTCCGAGAAACTCTGACTGCCCGGCCGCGAGGGCCGCGGGGGTAGGCGTATAGTGAGAATGTCATGCGAATCCCGCTCCTTGCGCTCATTCTCGCCTCCGTGCTTCCGGCCGACGGCCCGGGTGTCTTGAAAAGCGTCTTCTCGAAGACCAATTTCCCGCTCACGGCGGACCCCGCTTCCCCGTCCTGGAAGGGCATCGCGCCGGCCGTCGCCGAGGGCGACCATTTCGGCAAGCCTGTGCCGGGCCATCGCACCGAGATCCGCTCCCGCTGGACGGCGGACAACCTGTACCTGCTTTTCGTTTGCCCTTACGAAACGCTTTACCTCAAGGAGAACCCGGTCACCGGCGCCGAAACCAACAAGCTGTGGAACTGGGACGTGGCCGAGGTGTTTGCCGGCGCGGATTTCGCCAATATCCGCCACTATCGCGAATACCAGGTTTCGCCGCAGGGCGAGTGGGTGGACCTGGACATCGACCGCGACCGGCCCAAGCCCGAGGGCGGCTGGACCTGGAATTCCGGCTTTAAGGTGAAGGCGCGCATCGACCGCGACCGGAAGATCTGGTACGGAGAGATGCGGATCCCGATGCGCTCGATCGATACCCGCGACGCCGCGCCGGGCAACCAGATGCGCATCAACTTCTACCGCATCCAGGGTCCGCCGCCGGACCGCAAGTTCGTCTGCTGGCAGCCCACCGGCGCCAGGAACAACCACGTGCCGGAGGCCTTCGGCCGTCTGGAACTGGTGAAATAGGTCATGCGCGCCGGCCGGAGCTTGCGAATCTCTCATGTCGGTCTGCGCGGGGTGGTCGGAACGGGCGGGCTGACGGCGCAGCACGTGCTCGATTTCGCGAGTGCATTTGGCACCTTCTTGCCGGCCCCAGGCCCGGTGATTCTGGGCCGCGACCCGCGCGCCTCGGGGGTCATGATCCGGGAAGGCGTGGTGGCCGCCCTGAACGCCGGCGGGCGCGACGTGATCGACCTGGGGCTGGTTTCGACGCCCGTTATCCAGCACGCCATCCGGCGCAGCGCCGCCGCCGGCGGCGTCTCCATCGGCGCCAGCCACAACGCCGCCGAGTGGAACGCGCTCAAGTTTTTCGGCCCGTGCGGGACCTACCTTTCCACGGCCCAGGCGGGCGAACTGCTGGACATCTACCACCTGCGCAGGTTCGACTACGTGGAGTGGGACCGCATCGGCTCGCTGCGCCAGGAGCCCGGCGCCCTGGATGCCTACCTGGACGAGCTGGCCGCGGCGTTCGACCTGCCGGCGCTGGGGCGCTACAAGGTGCTGGTGGATTGCTGCAACGGAACCTCGTCGCCGATCCTCCAGCGCATGAACCAGCGCTTCGGCCTGAACTTCATCCTCATCAACGCGCAGGTGGAAGGCGTTTCGTTCGCGCACGAACCAGCCACCAACCGGCGCATGGTGGAACTGCAACTGGCACCCCTCATCCGCCCCGTCGGCGCGGATGCGGGCTTCCTGTTCGACGTCGATTCGGACCGCGTGGCCATCGCCACTGAGCGGGGCGAGGCGCTAAGCGAGGAGATGGTCCTGCCGCTGCTGGCCGACTACCTGCTGCCGCGAGGGCCGGGCAAGCTGGCCATCACCAACCTGTCGGCGACGGCGCTGCTGGACGAGGTCGCGGCCCGGCACGGCGGCCGCGTCGTGCGTGTGCCGGTGGGCCGGCAGGCCACCATCGACGCGCTGGCCGGTTACCGCCCCGAGCAGGTCGCCGTGGCGGGCGAAGGCACCGGCGCGGTGATGATGCCCCGCTTCCGCTTCGTCTACGACGGCATCGCCTCGATGCTGGCGGTGCTGTCGATGATGCTCGAACGCGGCGCGACGCTGGCGGAGATTGCCGGCGGCTACCCGAAGTACTCGATCCTCAAGGGCCAGGTGCCGCTTGCGTCGCCCCAGATTCCGGCGCTGCTCATGCAGCTTCGGGCCCAGTACTCGGACGGCCGCGCGACGGCGGTCGACGGGCTGCGCATCGACTGGGCGGACCGCTGGCTGCACGTCCGGGTCAGCCAGACCGAGCCGCTGGTGCGCGTCATCTGCGAGCAGCGCGGCGAGCCGCCGCACGCGCTTTTCCGTTCGCTGCTCGAACAAGTGAGGAGCCTGGCCTGATATGCCCGCGCGCGAACATCTGCTCAAAATCGGGGTTTCCGGCATCCGCGGCGTGGTGGGCGAATTTCTAACTCCCACGCTGGCCTGCGCCTTTGCCCAGGCCTTCGGCACCTACGTCGGCGCCGGGCGGGTGGTGGTGGGCCGCGACACCCGGTCGAGCGGCCCCATGCTGCAACACGCCGTGCAATGCGGGCTGCTGGCCGCCGGCTGCGACGTAGTCGACGTGGGGGTTCTGCCCACCCCCACCATCCAGATCTACGTGGCCGAAACCCGCGCCCGCGGGGGCATCGCGCTGACCGCCTCGCACAATCCGCCCGAGTACAACGCGCTGAAGCTGTTCAACGCCCAGGGCCTGTTTTTCAACAACTACGAGCGGGGCGAGCTCATCGATCTGTATCACCAGAGCGAGTTCCGCCGCGCTTCGAACGAAGAGACAGGCCGCATCGCGGAGGATTTCGAGCGGGCGCCCCAGATGCACATCCAGCGCGTGCTGCGGCACGTCGACGCGGGGCGAATCCGCGCACGGCGCTTTCGCGTGGCCGTGGATGGCGTCAACGGCGCCAGTTCGATCATGACCCCGCGCTTCCTGGCGGACTCGCTGGGCTGCGCGGTGGAGGC
>JACQZT010000140.1 GCA_016213755.1 Acidobacteriota bacterium
GGTGAACCCGGCCTGGCACCCGGACGGCCAGCACATCGCGTTCGCCTGGACCCGGGGGTATGAGCCAGGAAATTACAACGTTTTCGTGATAGACTTGGCAACCCGGCAGTTCGTACAGTTAACACATGGAACAGGCCGCAACGAAAACCCGAGTTGGGCGCCGGACGGACGGCACATCGTTTTTTCGTCGAACCGGGACGGCACCCAGCAGATCTGGACGATGCGGGCCGACGGCACGGATCCGAAGAAGTTGACCACGCAGGGCCTCAACGAGAAGCCCGTGTGGAGCAAGTAGGAGTTGAAGGAGCCAGAGTATCGTGGTTCACGATTTTTTAGGAGGCAAACTTTCACGATGAGACAGCGAAAAACCACAGCAGTAGTCTTGGGGCTTTCCCTGATGTTGTTCGCGGCGGGCTGCAAGAAGAAGGCGCCGGCGCCGCCGCCCCCGCCCCCGCCCAAGCAGGAAGCTCCCCCACCGCCGCCCCCGCCGGCCAAGCCGACGATTGCCACGTTCGCGGCCGAACCGTCGACCATCGAGAGGGGGCAATCCGCCACGCTTCGCTGGCGCGCCGAGAACGCGACGGACATTTCCATCGACCAGGGTCTGGGCATGGTTCAGCCTTCCGGCACGCGTCAGGTTTTCCCGAGCAACACGACCACCTACACCCTGACGGCGAAAGGGCCGGGCGGTTCGGCCACGGCTTCGGCAACGGTTAACGTGACGGCTCCCCCGCCGCCGCCTCCGCCGCCCCCGCCGCCGCCGAAGCGGTCGCTTTCCGAGCGCCTGATGACCGAGATTCAGGATGCTTTCTTCGACTATGACAAGAGCGACGTCCGCGAAGACGCTCGCGCGACTTTGACGCGCAACGCCGACGCCCTGAAGGCGATCCTGGGAGATTTCCCGGGCCAGACCATCGGCATCGAAGGCCATTGCGACGAGCGCGGCTCGGCCGAGTACAACCTCGGACTGGGCGATCGCCGCGCCACGTCGGCCAAGGAGTTCCTGGTTCAGTTGGGCGTGCCGGCCGACCGGTTGCGGACCATCAGCTACGGCAAGGAGCGTCCGCAGTGCACCGAGTCGAACGAGGATTGCTGGCAGAAGAATCGCAGAGCGCATTTCTCGGCCGGCCAGTAGCTGGCGGTTGTTTGACGAGTTAGGGCCCGTTACCGCTCCCTGACGGTCGCGGCTCGGTATCGGATACCGAACCGCGACCGTCAGGGAGCGGTCCGGGCGAACTAGCGCGGCCCCGGGCGTTTGTGAGGGTGAGTTCATGGTGATCTTGCGTCTTCTCCTGTGTGCGCTTCTGGTTTCTCCCGTCGTTTCCTTCGGCCAAAGAAAGGAATACGTCGAACTTCAGCGCGACATCGCACTGCTGCAAGACCAGGTCCGGTCGATGCAGACGTCCCTCAACGAAAAGCTGGCGCAGTTGCAGGTGCTCGTGCAGCAATCGACCGACGCTTCCAACAAAGCCAACACGGCGGTGGCGGTGCTGGACGCCGGTATCCGCGACCGGTTGCGGGACCAGGAGAAGTCCGTGCTCGGCCCGGTGGCCGGCGTGGGCGCCAAGCTGGACCAGTTCGCGGAGGACTTTCGCGCCTTGAAAGAGTCGGTCTCGGACATGAACGCGCGCATGGGCAAGCTGCAACTCCAGATTGTCGATCTGGGCAACGCGGTCAAAACGATGCAGGCGCCTCCCGCGCCGCCCGCGGCCGGCGGGGCGCCGGGAGAAGGGCCGCCGGCGGGCGTCTCGGCGGAGCAGCTTTACCAGTCCGCGGTGCGCGACCGCACCTCCGGCAACCTCGACCTGGCCATGCAGGAGTTCAACGACTACATGCGCTTCTTCCCCGCCACCGAACTGGCGCCCAATGCCCAGTTTTACGCCGGGATGATTCACTACGACAAGGGCGACATGGAGAGCGCCATCAAGGCCTTCGACCTGGTGCTGGAGAAGTTCCCGGAGAACAACAAGACCGCCGACGCCATGTATATGAAAGGCATGGCGCTGCTCAAGTCCGAACAGCGCAACGCGGCGGTGCAGGAGTTTCGCGAAGTCGTCAAGCGCTTTCCGCGCACGGACCTGGCCGACAAGAGCCGCGAGCGTCTGAAGGCGCTGGGCGTGTCGGCCACGGCTCCCGCATCCAAGAGTTCCACTCCCAAGAAGCGGAGGTAATGCGCCGCGCCGCCCTGCTCGTGTGCCTCTGTTCCGGCCTGTGGGCCGGAGAATCGGCGCGCTCTCTGGACGCGCAGCCCGGCACTACTCCCCGGGTGGATGGCATTCTGTCGCCCGGCGAATGGGACGACGCCACGACATTTGCCGGAATGGAAGGCTGGACCTCGCAGTTCTCGCCGGTGCGGGACGCGAAAGATCTTTCTCTGCGCGGCTGGGTCAAACACGATGGCCGCAAGCTCTGCTTCGCCTTCGAGGTCGGCGACGACGTGCTGTACGGCATCGATACGCCGCGCTGGCTGCCGGACAACAACCCCAAGGCGCACGATCCGACCCGGGAAGGCTTTCCCTGGTTTGGCGACGAGATCGAGATCCTGATGAATCCGGCCCACCGCTGGAAGGGGGAGGAGGGCGCCGCCGGCGACGGCTCGTCCTGGCAAATGGTGGTCAATCTCACCAAGTCGCGCCTGGGCGGAGTGGGCCAGGGCGGGCTGTTAGAAGGCGAGCCGCGTTCCGATCCGAAGGCCTGGGCGACTTACCGGCGCTGGATCGAGACGGGCGCCATGGAGGCCGCCGCGCGCGTCCGGCCGGGCGGCAAAGGGTACGTGATCGAATGGGCCATCCACTTCGATCCGTGCCTGGAAGTGGAACCCGGCCGGTTCTACACCCCCGCGCTGGGCGACCGCGCGATGGGCCTGAACATCGCCGTGGGCGACCTCGACGAGAAGGAGAAGGGGGCCGGTAATTTCGGCAACTTCCACCACGAGGAGTGGTTCGCCGGCCTCCGCGGACGGGTCACCCGCCTCCGTTACTGGGGAACCCTCTGGATGCGAGCCGCCGGCCGCCCGGTGATTTCGCGGCCATGATCTTCCAGGCAACGTTGCATGCTCAGCGCAGCAGTTTTGCGTAGCGCGCCCGGCCCTGCTCGAATCGTCCCAGCGCGATCGCCTGGTCGGCTTGGCTGGCGAACCGGTAGTGCTGGCGGATGAAGCCGGCCGCACTGTCGATCTGCCCGGCCAGCGCGCGGGCCGCCTCCGCCCGCCGGCGCGGGGGACCGCCCGCCTGGACATAGACCGGGTTGGTGTGGGCAAAGACCGGATATCCCAGGCGAGTGGCTGTGGAGCCCGCGATCCGGGCGGCCAGCCAGGCGGCGCCCCCGACGGCGATTTCCGCTTCGAGTTTGGCCTCTTGCCGGCCGGTCGCGGATTGCGACGCCACCACCTCTCCATCGCACACGATCTCGAGACGCTCGAACGGCACGCGGGAGAGCGCCCGCGCCACTGCGCGGACCGGCCCGGCGCTGCGGATCGCCGAGCCGGGTCCCTTCCCGTTGACCTCGAAACTCAGCAGCGGTCCGTTGGACACGAATGTGCGCCCCGCCCGCAGGCCCGCCAGCCAGGTCTCGTAACGGAACGCGCCCCGCACCTGAACGAACACCCGGTTGTGGTCGTATTCCCACCAGTCCGTCCCCGACGAAATGGGCAGCCGAAAACCGCAGTTCAAAAAGCGGTAATACCCTTCGTATTCCACCGGAAAGCCGTCGGCGATGTTGAGTGCGTCCACGTGACCCAGAGCCACCGCGACGGGCGCCTCCAGGCCGTGGCCGTTGTGGCACCACACGGTCGTCCCTCCGATGCGCCGGGCTCGGGCGCACAGCATGGACACGGTCGGGAAATCGGGTGACTTGCCGTCCGCGGACAGCATGCCCGTCGAGGCCGGCTGCACCAGCCGTGGAATGTTCAGAAACAGGCAGTGCCCGTAACCGAAGGGAATGGAATTCGCGGCGCTGTTGTTGCGGCACTCCTCGCCCATGTCCAGGATCGCTCCGTCGCGCGAGTATTGCGGCAGGCGGCCAATGGGGATCCGGTTGCTGGCATAGGGAAGCGTGTTGCGGATCAGGTAACTGAGGACGCTCACGTCCACCGCTTCGGCGGGCGGGACGACTTTGAGCCGCTCGTCGACGGTCTCCTCGATATCCACGTTGTAGTGCGTGTGCGTGTTGCCCGAATACCAGCCGGAGGCGTGCAGGTCCCACAGCAGGCGGAGGGAAAAGTCGCGCACGCGGGTGGAGCCGGCCTCCACCTCAAGCCGCGCGAACTCCGGCTGATGGCAGATGCCGCGGACCACCTCGATTTCGTACCGCCCCGGCGGCAGAGCCACCTCGTAGGCGTCGCGAGCGTAGAAGTACCGGACTCCCGTGCGCGACTTGGCGGGCATGCTCTTCACGCAGGCGGCAGGCACGTACGCGCCGCCCGTGTCGGTGTTCATGACGCGCATCTTGGCCGCCACCGGCCGTCCCGTGGCGGCGTCCCGCAGGGCGCCGCGGACGACGCCATTCGGCGCCGGCGCGGCCGGCGCGCTCAGCGGCATCAACAGGCTGCCCGAACTCAGCAGTGGAATGGACTCCAGAATTTCACGCCGGGAGAGATGCGGACCGTTCCCCATAGCGAGCGCACTATATCACAAACGCTCCGACAGACTGAGATTCCCGTGCTTACCGTGACGCTCACTCGCGCTTCGGCTTTTTCCTTCTCGGTGTGCTTGGTTCTGCGGATCTGCTCCAATTCGGTCATCGCCCAGCTCCTCCACCGCCCGCCGCGCCTGCTCCAGCCGCTCCCCCACCGTCTTCTCCCGGCGGAACGAACTCGGGCTGGCCTGCGCCTGGATCTTGCTCCCGTCGTGCATCACTTGCGCCAGGTCCACCAGTCCGGCCGTGTCCGGCACCGCCAGCAACTCCGTGAACAGATCATTCAGGCATACAGCCAGATGGCCAGCAGCAAGCGCGGGTCGTTGTGTTCCCGTCCCGCATGCCCCACTTTGGACCGGATCCCCGCCAGGAACTTGCTCAGATCCAAAGTCCCGGTCAGCCACCCGATGGCGCGGACCTTGTGATCCGCCCCCACCAGGGTGTCGACGTCCAGCATCGGCATCTTGAACTGGTTGCGATCCACCACTTTGAGCTTCGGCATCCCCTCTGGCTCTTCCGGGCGAGTCTTCGGACCGCACTCGGCGGCAGGTATCTCAAACAGGGTTTCCTGATCCGGCATCACGATCAGGACAAACCAAAACATAATCCTATGAAAATGTTTTAGGCCGAGTTCTTGACAGATCCTGAGGGAGCGGTCCTTCCTCGCCTTCCAGCACCACTAAGGCCATGCCCTGCTCGGCGGTGTGAGTGAGCGATAGCGAAACCGAGCGCACCCCCAGCCGCCGGGCGAACTCGGCCGCCACGCCGTGCAGCCGCAGCGTGGGACGCCCCGAGGGCAGGTTTATCACCTCGAAATCCTGCCAGCGGACGCCGTGCCGCCAGCCGGTGCCGATGGCTTTCATGCCCGCTTCCTTGGCCGCGAAGCGCGCGGCGTAGCGTTCGAAACGGTTGGCCTTGCGCTCGACATAGGCGATTTCGGCGGGCGTGTAGACGCGTTCGACAAAGCGCGGGCCGTAGCGCTCGATGGCCGCGCGGACGCGGGCCACCTCGGCGATGTCGATGCCCGTGCCGGCGATCATAGCTCGGCGCCCGTGGTGGTGATGGTCAGCCGCCCGTGCGCCACGCCCTTGGTGCTGATCAGCGTGTCGGCGATCTTCTTCACCGCCGCCGCCTTGCCGCGCACCACCAGCACTTCCAGGCAGTGATCGTGGTCCAGGTGCACGTGCAGCGTCGAGAGGATGTGATGGTGGAAGTCGTGCTGGATGTCGGTGAGCTTCTCGCTCAGCAGGCGGACGTGGTGGTCGTAGACCAGCGTCACGGTGCCCACCACGCTGCTGTCGGGGTTCTGCCAGAAGGTTTCCACCAGTTCGTCGCGAATCAGGTCGCGGAACGCCTCCGAGCGGTTGGTGTAGCCCCGGGATTCGATCAGGCGATCGAATTTCCCGAGCAGGCCGCTGTCAATCGCCACTCCGATTCGGCTGAGTTGCCCCATGCCTGAGAGGTTAACAGACTACTCCCACTCGATGGTCCCGGGCGGCTTGTGGGTCAGGTCGTAGAACACGCCGCACACTCCGTCCAGGGCGGCGAGCTCGCGCGCCATCGCCTCCAGCAGGCCGGCTTCCATGGGCGCCGATTGCGCGGTCATCCCATCCACCGAATCCACCGGGCGCAACACCACCGAATCGGGCCGCTCGGAGGTGCCCAGCGGAATCAGGACCACCGGAAACTGCCAGATGCGGCGGTCGAAACCGCTCTCGTGCGACAGCCGCCGGACCACGGCGTCGGCGCGGCGCAGCCGCTCCAGCCGCTTCCGGCTGAGGACGCTGGCCGTTACCCGCATTCGGTCGAGCGCAACCGCGCTGCGCACCGCGGCCATGACGCGATTGACGCGTGTGAGACGGTTGATGAGTTCGGTCGCGGTCGCGTACAGCGCCATCGGCTGGGAGCCCTCAATGGCGATCACCGGCCGGTAGCTGCGCGAATCGCCCTGCACGCCCACCGAGTGCACCGGCACGATCCAACCTTCCGCCGTGCGCTCCAGCGGGTAGCCGGCCTCCGAGCACAGGCAGCGAATCGCCAGCGCCGGCCCTGGAAAGGGGTGGCGCTCGAGCAGTTCCTCGGGCAAGCCCAGCTCGCGGCCCACCTCGCGCACTTCGTCCTTGTAGAAGGAACTTAGCGGCTCGACGATGCGGTTCTCGGCCATCAGGCGCTGGATGCCCGCCACCCGGTTGTGGTGCGTCTTGATGACGTCGGCCTTGGCCGTGCCGCCGGATTCGATGGTGTCGGGATAGATGGTGCCCTGGCCGAGAATCCACTGCGCGTCCAGGTAGTGCCCGCGCTGGAGGATCTCCTCCTGCACCTCGACGAACATCTCGCCGATGATGTGGCGCTTGCGCTCGGGGTCGATGGTCGTGCCGAGCGCGCCGAGAAACCGCTCGCTCGCGTCCTCCACCGAGAAGCCGGACGATCCCAGGGCGGCGAACACGCCGCGGACGAAATCCGTCTCTCCCTCGCGCATCAGCCCGGTGTCGACATAGACGCCGCGCACGCGCCCGGCGCCGAGCGTGCGCAGGCACAGCGTGTAGGCCACAGTCGAGTCCACGCCGCCGCTAACGAAGAAGAAGACGTTGCGCTCGCCGGCCACGTCCCGGATGGATTGTTCCAGCAGCGGGATGCGCAGTTTCGGGTTCCAGTCTTTGCGGCAGCCGCAAATGTCAAACAGAAACCTCGCCAGCACCTCCATGCCGTGGCGCGTATGCACCACTTCCGGGTGGAACTGGACCCCGTGCAGACGGCGCGCATTGTCTTCCATGGCCGCGACGGGACAGGTTTCCGTGCGGGCCACCACGCGGAACCCGGGCGGCGGCGCGCCCACCAGGTCGCGGTGGCTCATCCAGATCTGGTTGCCGGCCGGCAGGTCGCCGAGCAGGGGGCTGGCGGCCAGCGGCTCGAGTTGCGCCAGGCCGTACTCCCCTTTCACGCCCTTGCGGACCTCGCCGCCCAGCAGGTGCGCCATCAACTGCTGGCCGTAGCAGATGCCCAGCACCGCGGCGCCGGAGGCGAAAATGGATGCATCCACGGTCGGGCTGGACGGCTCATACACGCTGGCCGGCCCGCCCGAGATGATAATACCCCTGCGGCCGGCGAGGCCGGCGGCGGGGGTCTCGCTGGGGCGCACCTCGGCGTACACGCCCAACTCGCGCACGCGGCGCGCAATCAGGTGGCAGTATTGGCCCCCGGCATCCAGTACGGCGATCTGGGGCGCCGGAAACGGGGGAACGGTTGGGGGCTGGATAAGTCCTCCCGGACGATCAGGGGCGCGGCTGGCGCGCCGTGCGCTGCACGATCATCTTCTTGGCATTTTCCAGCAGTTCCTTGGCCTTCGGCAAGGCCTCGATGGCCTGCAACACCATGGGGTCGGTCTCCACCGACAGCCGGCGGGATTGTTCGACGCCCAGGCCGGTGAGGTAGAACTCGCGCCGGACCTGGAGCTTGAGCCAGTCCTGCACCTCGGCGAACTCGGCTTCGGTGAACTCGACGCCCCCGTCGAGCAGGAAGCGGTGGAACGCGTTCATCACCTCGTTGTCCGGTTCCCAGCCCGGTGCGATCTTCAGGTCTCGCTGGCCGAAGGTGCGGGCGGTGAAGTTGAAGAACGCGAAGCGGCGCAACAAGTCGCGCTGAAAACGGGTCAGCGCCCGGCCGGCGGATTTCTCGTCCGGAGCGATGCCCCCGCCGCCGTAGACTGTGCGGCCGCCGTCGGTCATCTTCACATCCTGCGGGTTCTTGGCATCCAGGTCTTTGCGGTAATAGTAGTCCAGGAACGATTTGGCCGAGTAGTCGAACTGGATCAGGCGTCCGCTGGGCGTGTAGTATTTGGCCGTGGTGAGCGCCAGGCCGGTGTTCTCCGAGAGCGGATAGACGGTCTGCACCAAGCCCTTGCCGAAGGTGTTCTCACCGATGACCCAGGCGCGGTCGTGATCCTGCAGCGCGCCGGCCACGATCTCGGCCGCCGAAGCCGAGTAGCGGTTGACCAGCACGACGATCGGGTAGTCGCGGCTGCTCGATCCGTTGCGCGCCAGGTAAGGTTTTTCAGGCGACGACCGGCCGCGGTGGGAAACCACGGTCTGACCGGGATGCAGGAAGCGGCCCGCCACGGCGACGCCCTCGGTGAGCAGGCCGCCCGGATTTTCGCGCAGGTCCAGGATCAGGCCCTTGATGTTCTGCTCGCCCAGTCTTTTCAGGTTCTCTTCCACCTCGCGGCCGGTGTTCTCGTTGAACGACTCGATATCCAGGTGCGCGATGCCGGGGCGCACGAAGAACGCGTCGTTGACGCTTTTGCGCGGGATCTCGTCGCGGACCAGGTTGAAGGTCAGGGGCGTGTCGTGACCTTCGCGGCCCACCGTCACCTGCACGGGGGTCCCCTTCTGGCCTTTGAGCAGATCCGCCACCTCGGCGCTGTTGAGGCCCTCGGTGGACTTGTCGTTCACCACCAGGATGGTGTCGCCCGGGCGAATGCCGGCCCGGTAGGCGGGCGAACCGGCGAACGGCGCGATGACAATGGTCTTGCCGTTGCGCTCAGTCACGCTCATGCCGACGCCGTAATAGTGGCCCTGCTGGTCTTCCCGCAAAACCCGGAAGTCCCGCGGATCGTAAAAGCCGGAGTGGGGGTCGAGGGTCCGCAGCATGCCCGGAATGGCGCCCTTAAAGATGGCCTTGTCCGCGGCCACCGGGGCGGCGGCGTTGCGCTCCACCACGTCGAAGACCCGGGTGAAGGTCTGGATGCTGGTCTTGACGTCGTCCTGGGAAGCCGGAGCGGCCGCGACGCCGGGCCCCCGGCCCAGAAAACCGCCTGCCACTGCGCCAAATACGACGATCAGCGGCGCCAGATAGAGCGAACGGCGATGCGTGGCCACGAATAACCTCCCAGCCCTTCCAAGTATAACGCGAGGGCCGGTCCCTCCCCGAATCCGGGTCTCTTCAGACCGCTCGAGTGCGGCGGGCCGGGGTCGCCGCGGTCGAGGCGGTCGAGGCGGCCGGTTTCTTCGGGGCCCCTCCCAAGCGGCGAACCTGGTCGGAAAGGCAGACCAGGAACATGGGCTGGCGGGCGTTCTTGAGGATATCGATGATGCGTTCGTGACGGTCTTCCAGGTAAATCGACTTGCCGTCGGTCACCAGGTGGTATTCCGAGTCCCCGGAGAGCACCTCGCCCAGGCGCCGGCCGACCTCGCGTTGCAGGAAGCGCAGCACGCGGCGGATCTTTTGCAGCGAAAAACCCTTGCGCCGAAGCTCGGCAATGACCGTGATTTCCAGCACTTGCTCGGGCAGGTAGATCCGCTTGTGACCCTCATGATGCGGCGAAACCACCCGCTGTTCGTCCCACCACTGCAACTGCCGCAAGCTGACTCCGGCGATGTCGGACACTTCGCTGGAGGGATACGTCCGCACCGCCGGGGTCGGATCAGAACGACTTCTTTTTGTTTTGAACATGAGACACCGCTTCCGTTTCCCTTCGAGGGCCAGCTTCTCAATTGTACCCGAGCCGGGGCGCAAGTCAATAGGTTATCGCGATTGCAGCATCCGCAGGAAGGCGGCCGCCCCAGGATCCCCCTCCCGGGGCGCCCAGGGGGCGAATTCCTTGTCCGTGGCGGGAACCCAGGGGCCGGGTTTCACCTCGAAGCAGACGGCCCGCGGCGTGATGGCGCAGATGGTGTGCCAAACCCCCGGGGCGAGATCGATGCCCCAATTGGCGGGCCCGCGAAGCTCGTGCCGGGAGCGAATCCGCCCGTCGTCGTCGAAGCACACCACCTACGCCGCGCCTACCAGCAC
>JACQZT010000128.1 GCA_016213755.1 Acidobacteriota bacterium
GCGGTTTTTTGTTTCAATGAGGGCATGTCGCTGTTCCTTTTCGCGTTTTTTCTGTTCGCCGCCGGCCCCCAGGATCGCCAGCGGTACTTCGACTACCGCTTCGGCATGTTCATTCACTGGGGTCCGTACTCCCAGGCCAGCGTGGAGGCCTCCTGGCCCATCATGCGGCCCAACCCGAAGGGCATCAATTTCATCACCGAACCGGATTACCGCCGCCTGGCGGAAACTTTCAACCCGGTGCGGTTCGATCCCAAGGCTTGGATCCGCCTGGCCAAGGCCGCCGGCCAGCGCTACATGGTTCTGACCTCCAAACACCACGACGGCTTCGTGATGTTCGATTCCTCCTACACGCGCAACAAGATCGCCAACACGCCGTACAAGAAGGACATCGTGGCGCAACTGGCCCAGGCGTGCCGCGAAGAGGGCATGCCGCTGGGCTTCTACTACTCGCCGCCCGACATGGACCACCCGGGCTTTCGCGACACCTCGAAACCCTCCAGCGCCAACTGGCAGGGCGAGCCGTGGCGCGCCGAGTGGTTCCTGTACTTGGACTACATGGAGGCGCAACTGCGCGAACTGCTCACGCGCTATGGCGACATTCTGGTGGTCTGGTTCGACGGGCTGGGCAACCAGGAGAAGTACGACGGCCTGCGCTTCCACAAGCTGGTTCGGGAATTGCAGCCCGGCGCGGCGATCAACAACCGTATCGGCCTCCCGGGCGACTTCGACACGCCCGAGCAGTTCACGCCCAAAGGCGTCCCATCCCGCCCCTGGGAAACCTGCATGACCATCAACCGCACCTGGGCTTACAACCGGCACGACACCAATTACAAATCGACGACCCAGTTGATCCGCACCCTGGTGGACGTCGCCAGCAAGGGCGGCAACTTCCTGCTCAACGTCGGCCCGACCCCGGAGGGGACCATCCAGCCGGAATTCGAAGAGCGCCTGCGCGCCATCGGCGAGTGGATGAAGGTGAATGGCGAGGCGATCTACGGGACCACGTACGGGCCGCTGCAAGGCCTCTCTTTCGGCCGCACGACCGCCAAGGGCAAGACCGTCTACCTGCACGTCTTCGACTGGCCGGCGGGCAAGCTGGAAGTGGACGGGCTGGCCGCCCGCATAGCTTCCGTCCGGCTCCTGAAAGGCAACCAGCCGCTCCAGTTCACCCAGCGCGGAGCAAAACTGAGCGTCGACGTGCCGTCGCAGCCGCCCGACCCCCACGCCACCGTCCTCGCCCTCCAATAAACCGGTTTCGGTTTCTGTTTCAGAGCTTGATGAGGAAGAGGGCGAAGGCGGTTAGGCCGGCGGCCAGCGCGACCGCGCCCCAGAGACGCGTGGCGCGGAGATTCCACCACATGCAGATGCCGGAGGCCATCCAGACCAGCAGGCCCAGACAGGTCAGATCCACCAGGTACGCCCAGACGTGGCTGGCGAAGGAGGCGTGTTCGAAACCTCCCCGGGTGTGGATACGAGTCAGAAACTGGCTCCAGCGAAAGGCCGGGCTTGTGGAAACCACCCGTTGCCGGTCTGCGAAATAGCGGACCTCGGTCGGCGAGAGGAAGTTGGGAAGGTAGAGCACCAGTTCCCGCCCGTTCGGGCGGTACGTGCCGAAGTCCCCTTGCACGCCATTGTCGGCCAGGATTTTCGCGCCGATGGTTTTCAGGTCGGCGCCGGGCGGGATGTCGATCGAGTAAGGGCGGTCGAAGTGGACCATCCGTTGCGGCGGGCCAGAGAGTTTTTGGAAGTACTCGCCATGGCTGAAGGGCAGGGAACTGAGCCCGTACAGGAAGAACCACGGCAGCAGGAACATCGCCAGGTACAGGTGCAAGCGCCGGTTGAATCGGTCGAATGTCATCTTCGTGGTCCCCTCAGATGGTGAAAAGGAACAGGCCGAACAGGGCCAGCCCCGCGAGTCCGAAAGCGGCGCCCCAGCGCCGCGTCAACTTCATCTCCCACCACATCCAGAGCCCGGAGGCGGCCCAGAAAAGCATGGCCGCGATCACCAGGTCCACCGAAAACGCCCAGGTTTTCTCCAGCGGATAATCGGACTGGTAGCCGCGCCGGCGGTGCAGGCGCTCCAGAAACGCCGGGCTGCGGAAGACCTCTCTCTCCACGACCAGTTTGCCGTCGCCGGGGCTGAAGGTCAGCCGCTTGGGGGCGAAGGGCTCCTGGCGGTTGACGATCACTTTCGCCCCGTCCGGCGACATTCGCGCCCCAAACGCGCCCTCCATCCCGAGGCCGCTCAGAATCTGTTGCCCGATT
This sequence comes from Acidobacteriota bacterium, assembly GCA_016213755.1. Taxonomy (GTDB): domain Bacteria; phylum Acidobacteriota; class Terriglobia; order Bryobacterales; family Bryobacteraceae; genus JACQZT01. Next base: position 2,266 of record JACQZT010000128.1, read on the forward strand.
TCTTTCGGTTTGGCGCCCGGCGGGAACGTGCCGTTATAGGTCAGTTCCCGCTCCTTCTCAAAGACCGGCGGGCCTTGTCCGTACAGTTTTCTAAAGAACTCGCGGTGATTCATGGCCATGGTGCTGAGGGCGTACATCAGCATCCAGGGCGTCAGAAACAGCGCCAGGTACATGTGTGTCCTGCGAATGATCTTGGTCATGTTGGAATCAGAACTCCACCGCGATGCCGGCCGAGGGCAAGATGGGGAACATCTTGTCGAAGGTCAGCGTGGCGCGGCCGGTTCGGGAATTATAACCGTTAAAGGTGTCGAAGCGGTAGTTGGAGCGGTTGAACAGGTTAACCACCTCGAAAAATCCGGTCAGCTTCCAGCGGTCGAAGACCTTCGACTTGTTAGCGCGGAAATCGAGACGGTGGTACGGGTCCAGGCGCGCGGAGTTGCGCGCGCCGCCGAGCAGGTAGCCGGCCGAGTCCTTGAGCAGGAAACCGGGCACGGGGAATCCGCTCCCGTATACCCACTTGACGCTCAGGTTGACGCTGGGGCGGATGCGCTGGCTGGCGAACAGGTTCACGGTATGGCGCTGGTCGTAATCGGAGGGGAACCACAGCTTCAGGTCGCGGTCGTACATCTTCGACTGCCCGAAGCTGTACGAAACCCAGCCGGTGAAGCCGTTGGCGCTGCGCCGCTGCGCCAGCATCTGCACGCCGCGGGCGTAGCCGCGCTGCGAGTTGCGCAGGGCCGCGTCGGCCGGCGGGTTGAAGATCCGCCCGCTTAGAATTCGGGGCTCGAACCAGGGGCGGAAGAGCAGGTCGCGGTCCTGCCGGTTGTAGGCCTCCAGCCGCAGCCGGGAGCGCGCGCCGAGACGCTGTTCCAGGCCGGCCTCGAAGTGGTTGGCGCGTTCGGGCGCAAGCCACGGGCGCGCGAACATGGAGAAGAACTGGCCCAACTCGGGGAACTGCGCGTACTGCCCCCAGCCGAGAGACAGCCGCGTCGAGGCCCGCGGACTGAGGGACAGCGAAGCGAACGGGGAGTAAACGTTCGCGCCGCTCACGCTGTGGCGGTCCCAGCGCGCGCCCGCCGCCAGGCGCACGCGCCCGGACAGAAGCGGCACGGCGTGCTGTGCGTACGCGCCGCTGTGCAGGCCCGTGCCGCGATAGAGATCCAGCCGGCGGATGGCGAAGGGGTTGAACTGGTACCGGTTGGTGTAACCATCGTCGCGCAGGCGGCGGGCCGAGCCCCCCAATTCCAGCGTGCCGGCCTCGCCCCAGGACCAGGTGGCGTCCGAGCGCCACACCCACTCGCCGTATCCGTCGCGCGTCAGCGGCAGGTTGTCCTTGCTCCACGAGATGCCGCGCTCGCGCAGCCAGGCCAGGCGGTTGGTCACCAGCAAGCGGTCGGCGGGAGTGTATTTCCAGGCCAGGTGGATGAGCGTCGAGCGGTAATCGCTGGACATGGGCGAATTCACGCCCAGCCGCGCGCGGGCGTCCTCGCGGTCCAGCCCCGACTTGCCGTCCATAAGGCTCAGGCTGAGGTTGTGTCGGGGCGTCAGATCGTAGCTCAGGCGGCCCTGCCCGTCGGTGAAGCCGAAGGCGATACTGGGCTCGGCGGAAGTGCGCCGGATGATGTATTGCAGGTAGCTCTTGCGCACGCCGGCGATCCAGGAGCCGCGGCCGGCGCGGCCCAGCGGGCCCTCGGCCAGCGCGCCGGCGTTGGAGGCGCTGGCGGTGGCGCGGCCGCGCACGCGCGCGCGGTCGCCCTCGCGGCTGCGCACGTCCAGCACGCCGCCGGTGCGGTCGGCGAAGCGGGCCGGCCAGGCGCCGGAGTGCAGCGCGATGGCGTCCACCGCGTCGCCATTCAGGATGGTCATCGAGGCTCCGAGCTCGCCCTGCACCTGGTGGAACGGGGCGTGTACCAGCAGGTCGTCGACGAAGAGCCCGATGCGGTGGTAGTCGGCGCCACGCACCGAGAACTGGCTGGCGAAGTCGTTGTTGGACGACACTCCCGGCATGCCCTGCACGGCTCGCAGCGGGTCGTCGGCCAGGACGCTGGCCAGGTTCTTGGCTTCGAGTCCCTCCAGGGTCAGCATGGAGGGACTTTCGGCGCGCTCCATTTCAAAAGGCCCGGCGGTGACTTCGACCGTTTCGGTCTGGCGCAGCGTGGAGGCGGTCAGGACCACCTCGAATTCTTTGCTCTCGCCGGCGGCGAGGGTGAAGTCCTTCTTGACCAGGTGATAGCCCACGGTCGATACCGAGAGCGTGTAAGCGCCCGCCGCGACGCCCTCGATCCGGAATTCGCCGCCGGGGCCGGTCTCGGCGCGGTGCGGCGTGCCCGCCAATTGCACGGCCACCCGGCCCAGCGGTTCGCCGCTGCGGCCATCGACCACGCGCCCGAAGACCTGGGCCAGGAGAGACACAGCGAGAGTGAGGGTAACCACCGTCTGCCATTCTACGCCAGAAGACTCTGGTAGAATCCAAGGCGAGAGGTTTCATCGATGAATTCGAGACGGGCTTTTGTGATGGGCGCCGGAGCGGCGGTTTCCAGTGTGGCATCTGGCAAGGCCGCCCCGAGCGACAAGATTCGAGTCGCCGTGCTGGGCGTCAACGGGCGCGGCAAAGACCATATCCAGGGCATTATGGCGCTGCCGGACGCCGAGGTCGTGTTGATTTGCGATCCGGACACGGAAGTTTCGGCCAAGACGGCGGCGATGTTCGAGAAGCGCTATAAGAAGAAGCCCCTGATCGAACAGGACCTGCGCAAGGTGTTCGACCGCAAGGATATCGACGCGGTCACCGTCGCCACGCCCAATCATTGGCATTCGCTGGCGGCCATCTGGGCCTGCCAGGCGGGCAAGGACGTGTACGTCGAGAAGCCCGGCGCGCATAACATCTACGAAGGGCGCAAGCTGATCGAGGCGGCGCACAAGTACAAGCGCATCGTCCAGCACGGGGTGCAGCTTCGCAGCTCGGAAGCGATTCAGGAAGCCATCCAGCACTTGCGCAAGGGGACCATCGGCAAGGTCTACATGGCGCGCGGGCTGGTCTACCGGTGGCGTCCGTCCATCGGCAAGAAGAACCCGGAGCCGGCGCCGCCCACCATCGACTACAACCTGTGGCTCGGTCCGGCCGAGCAGCGGCCCTTCTCGCGCCGCTGGGTGCACTACAACTGGCACTGGCATTGGGATTTCGGCAACGGCGACGTCGGCAACCAGGGCATCCACGAAACCGACCTGTGCATGTGGGGTCTGGGCGTGAACAAGCTGCCCGACAAGGTCACTTCCATGGGCGGCAAGTTCCTTTTCGACGACGACAAGGAGACCCCGGAAACTCAGTCCTCGACCTATCTCTACACCAAAGAGAACCAGATGATCGAGTTCGAGGTGCGTCCCTGGACCACCAACCTGGAGGACGGCGCCGGCGTGGGCAACCTGTTCTACGGCTCGGAAGGCTACATGGTGGTGAAGGGCTACGACACCTACGAGATCTACCTCGGGGCCAAGCGCGAAAAGGGACCGGCGCGCCGCGCCGGCGGCGATCACTACGCCAACTTCATCAAGGCCGTGCGCAGCCGCAAGACTTCCGACCAGAACGGCCCGGTGGAAACCGCGCACCTGGCGTCGGGCTTGGCCCACATGGGCAACATCGCCTACCGGCTGGGCCGCCAGCTCACCTTCGACCCGGTGAAGGAGCGCTTCGTGGGCGACGCCCAGGCCAACGCCATGGTCACGCGCAAGTACCGCGCCCCCTTCATAGTCCCCACCAACGTCTAACAGAACCGGGGACAGTACACTCAAACACCAATTTCGAAATTGATGATTGAGTGTACTGTCCCTGGTTTTAAGGAATAACGTCCCGGGCGCACCGGAAGCCGATGTAGTTGAAACAGAACTCCGGTCCATACCTGAACCGGACCGACGCGCGGACGTGCCACGGATAGCTGACCCAGGACCCGCCCCGCATCACACGGTAGGTCCCAGCCGGTGGCCCCATCGGGTCGGCCACGGGCGATGGCAAATCCTTGTAATAGTTCTCCTCGTACCAGTCGCTCACCCATTCCCAGACGTTGCCCAGCATGTCGTACAAGCCCCAGGCATTAGGCTGCTTTTGTTTCACTTGGTGGATACGCTCTCCGCTGTTGCCGTCGTACCAGGCGATGGCGTCCAACTCCCCATACCGTGCCCCCGCGCTGCCGGCCCGCGCGGCGTACTCCCATTCCGCCTCCGTGGGCAGCCGACCCCTAGCCCACGATTCGCAGTAGGCTTTGGCCACCGTCCACGTGACCGCTACGAGCGGCTGCTCCAAGTCGCTCCACTGCGGATTGAGCTTCCGCTGGCCGGTGGCAGGTTCACCTGGCATCGAGATGCCAGTGTTTTCGGCAAACCGTCTGAATGCTCCCACGGTCACCGGGGTCTGTCCGAGCCAGAATCCGCGGGTGATCTTGATCGTGCGGGCGGGCTTCTCGTCGTCGGAGCACTGTTTGTCGCCGGGCGAGCAGCCCATTTGGAACTCGCCGGGCGGCATCCAGACGTAGCTCTGGCCGTCATCCGGGTTCGTCTTGACGGCGCCCGCCTCCGGCGCTCCGGTTCGTGGGCTTATCTTTCCCACCGCTGGACTCAGGCCATACCACTGATCTATGAACTCGCCGAGCGGCAATTGCTCCTTCAGCAATCGCCTGAGAAGATCGTCGCATTTGCGCAGATCGCCCTGGAGTTCGTCCGGCTTCAGGTTCAGCACCTCCAGAGCCCGGGAAAGAAGACGGTCGGAGATCAAATGCTGCTCCGCGTACTTCAACATCATCAGGCGAATCTGTTTGCGGCGTTCCTCGCGCGGCGTTTTTCCACTGCGGGCCACAATCAGTTCGCCCTTGACGCCCAGGTCCCACTTCATCGGCTCCTGAAAGCCTTCCCGCATTACCTCGCGGTGGACGTACTCGTACAGGTCGTCCATGGAGATCTGCCCCTCCTCTTTAGGATCGGCTTCCCCGCTCTCGATTCCTTGAATGATGTGCTTGGTCAGGAGTCCGTACTCGTCCTTTTCCTTTTCCTGGGCGGCCTGCACACCCGTGGAAGCAGTCAGGATGTAAATGCCGCCACCGCTCGATGCTTGCTGCAACTGCTCTTCCACGCCGCCTTTGAAGATCGAGTCCCCAACCGCTCCGCTATAGCAGCAGTCAAGAATCAACCCCGCCTTTCTGCAATTCGACAGACGGATATAGTCGAGGATCGCCGCGACCGGAATCGACGTGGCTTCCAGAGCTTCAACTTCCGTGTTCGACGCAGCCAGGTAGAGTCGGCCGGCCCGGTCCAGCTTGCCGTGGCCGGAGTAGTACACGAGAACAAAGTCGTCCTTCTTGGCGCGCTTCAGCGCCAAGTTAACAGCCTTGAGAACCTCGTAGTGCGGCTGGTTCTTGAGGGAGACCACTTCCCGGAAGTGGCCACCCTGCGCCTCGGAGCAAAGCAGTCTGCCGAGGCCGTCCACGTCATTCTCCGGACAGCGCAGCGGAGTGAGCGTCGGATCGTTCGGAAATTGACTGCTGCCGATGAGAATGGCGCGCCGCTCTTCGCTCATCCGGCGGCCCCAAAGAACTCGCGCACCGTTTCCAGAGTGCTGGCAATCTGGCCGGATTCGACGTTTTGCGCCTTGATGCTGAGCTTCCTGCCGTCCTCGCGCTCAACGCTCATCTCGAGCGAAGAGGTGCGCTCGAAGAACGACTTGCAGACATTGATGAAAGCCACCGCCGCGCCGCTGCTGAGAAAGGTGAGGGCCAGATTGCCAATCAGAGCCGTGTCGACGGCCTTGGCGCCCGGAGCGGCAGCGCCGTGCACCAGTTCAGCCAGCAGACCATCTTCCCGGTTGGCCGCGCCGCAGAAGTCGCGGGTGAGCGCCTGAAGGTCTTCCGCATCGAGCTCAGAGGAAACCAGCGAGAAACGAAGACTCATGCGAATCCTCCTTGAGAAGCGCGCATCCGCCCAAGGCACACGCCTTCGGCGATTCAGAATATACTATCAGAAACAACCTTCTTTTGAGCGGTGTTTCCGTCGAGGCGATTCCCTCCGGGTAACCCTCCTTACTTCACTCCTGTTGACGGATTTCTCCCATCGCGCTCGGAAACAGCCCTTCCCACGAGCGACTCGCCGCCGGAGTGGCGGTCCGGAACGCCTATGCTGCTCAATGCGGAACGTTCTTGGTCCAAGCACCAATTTCGAAATCGGTGTTTGAGTGTACTGTCCCCGGTTAGACCAAGTCCAGCACCTCGCGTATGGCCGCCGAGACGACGGCCATCTGCCGCGCTGGAATCCGCGTCAGCGGGCCGCTCACCAGGCGCCGGTTGTCGATGGCACGAAGCTGGTCGATGAGCAGATCGGAGTTTTGCGCGAGTCTCCCGGAAACCGGAATGCGCAGCGGTTCGGCGTCGTCGACGAGCCTGGTTGTGAGCGGGACGATCAGGGTGGAGGGGTGGCCGGCGTCCAACAACGCCCGGCATTGAACGATCAGAACAGGCCGGGTCTTGCCAGGTTCGGTGCCGCGCCCCGGGTTCAGGTCGGCCAGCCAGATCTCGCCTCGTTCAGGCATCGGGAGCGCTTTCGAACAGCGAGAACTCCTCGTTCACGGCCATGCTCTCGGCACGGACGCGGCGCGACACTTCCGCCATTCTCCGCGCACGCATCTGACGGAGCGTGCGGCGGTTCATACGATCGATCGCCGTCCGGATGTATTCGGCGCGGGGCACGTGCAGCGACGACGCGCACCTCTGGCTGGCCTCCAGTAGCTCTTCAGGTATCTTGAGAGCGATAGTTTTCACGGATATCTCCAGCAGATATCTAACAGGATAGCACAGTTCCGCCCCCCGCTTTGTCAGAACGAGACCGTGTGGGTCAGGTACAGGTACGTCGGCCGGAGGCCCGGCGTGGTTCGTTTGACAAAACCGCCCGGGAAGAAGTAGCCGTAGCCCGCGCCAAACTGGAAGTGGCCGTGTCTGTAAGTGGCGAACAGGTCGGCTTCCTGACCCGCGTGGCGGCCGGCCGTGCCGCCGGGCGAGCGGACGATAGCGCGGCCCGCGCTGTTGTAGAGCGCGTCGCGGGCGCTGGCCAGCCAGAAGCTGCTGTACATGAAGTTCGCGGCCAGGTTTTTGGTCCAGCCGAAAGTGGCCAGGCCGCGCGCGTGGTGGATGTTGCGCCAGCCGATCAGGTCCTGGTGGCCGAGCTTGTCGTGATTGGCCGGGTACATCTGGTCGAAGGTCCCGCTTTTCGTGGGATCGTTGGTGCCCGAGGCAAACTTGTATTCCCCGGCGAGATCCAGCGTCCGCGAGCCGAGCTTCCACTGCCGGCCGAGGGAGGAGAACCAGGCCCCCGCCCGGTGCGCGGCCTCGCCCACCTTGCCGGTTTGCAGGACGCTCTCGACACTGTACTTGGCCCCGGCGGCCAGCGGCCCCGCCAGGCGGACCCCGAACCTGTTGATGCCCAGCCGGCCGGCGCCGGTGAAGCCGCCGGGCCGGGTCTGGTCGTGCCGCAGAAGATAGACCTCCAGCAGCTTCTTGCCGTGGAAGTTCGGGAACGCGTTGTAGGTTCCCCAGATCCGGTCGCCGAGCACGGGGCGGTTGAACTCGCCGATGCGCACCTTTACGGGCGAGGCCAGCAATACCTCGAATTGCGCTTTGGGCAGGCGGTACCAGAGGCGGGCGTGGTCCCAGGTGCGTCCCAGATTGCCCCACGGCGGCGAGCCGATCAGGCGCGACTCGCCGTAGCTAATCATGCGGCGCCCGGCGCTCAAGCCGAAGCCGGTCTTGCGGTCGCCGAACAGCTCGGCGTAGCTTTCCTGCAAGTCCAGCGGGTCCCGCGCCGAGTTGGGCGCGTTGGGCCCGTACCACGGCGCGCGTGAATCCTGGGCCATGGCCGACAGCTTCAGCCAGCCGGCCGCTTTCCAGGTGACGCCGAAGCGGGTGCGCGCCAGGCCGGTGAAAAGATCCGGGTCGCGCCCGAAATTCATGCCTTCGCGCGACTCGTACCGCTCGCGCTGTTCAAAGCTCAGCCGGACCGGACCGAAGTCCGGGAACTGGGCCGCCAGGATCGCCGGCCCCAGCACGGCGAACAGGATGGATCTCCGAAAACGCACCGCCTACCTCCGGGCGAGCCAGGCCAGAAACAGGCCGTCGGGCTCCACGTCTTCCCAGTATGATATGAACCGGCTCGACACTTCGCTGCAATGGCGCGCCAGAAGCCGCTCGATCTCTTCGCGCCGGAACCAGCGCTCCCATTCGGGAGTTTTGAAACGTCCCCATTTCTCCGCGTTCTTGTCGATGATCACGATGCGGCCGCCGGGGCGGACCACACGGCAGATCTCGGCCACGGCAATGTCGATTTCGACCGCGTGCTCCAGCGACTCGGTGGCGTAAGCGGCGTCGAACGAGCCTTCGGCAAACGGCAGTGAGGTCATCGACGCGCAAACCGGAGAAATGCCCTCGGGCACCGAGCGCAGCATAGCCTGGGCCAGGTCGAGCGCAACCACTTCGGCCTGGGGATGCCGCTCCTTCAGCACCCGCGCGAAGCGCCCCTTGCCGCAGCCGGCGTCGAGCACACGCCGCCCGGCCAGGTCGCCGAACTGCTCCAAAATCAGTTGGACGTGATAGATGCGGGGATCGATGGTGGAGGGGAAATGCTCTTCGTCCCGTGCGGCCTCCTCAAACGAACCGCGGATCCGCCGGCGCAGATCCGCGGTCAGTTCGAGCTGTTTCGGCCGCCGGAACAGGCGGGTGAACCAGTGCACGCTCAGGCCCTGGTGAGGAAGATGGGCAGGCCCAGCTTGCCGGTGTACTTCGGCCGGTAGCGGTCGGTGCAATACGCGCCCGCGATGTCCACCTTGCGGGGACCGAGATTGGCGTCGGGAATCTCCGACAGGGCGAAGCAGCCGTTCACGATCGCGGTCATGAAGCCGCTCTTGCCCGCGGCCAGGGCGTCCAGCGCCATGTTGCCGAAGGTGGTGGCCACCATTTTGTCGACGAAATCGGGTTCGCCGCCGCGCAGGTCGTAGGTCAGGTCGCTGATGACGGTCTCCTGTTTGGCCCGCTTCTTCAACTCCTCGCTGAACGCCTCGCCCACGCTCATCTTCTTGCGGTGGCCGAAGGCATCGGGGTCGCCGTACTCCTGCACCACGTAGCCTTCCCAGGCCGCGCCCTCGCTCAGGATGACCATCGAGTAGTTGCTGGGGTTCTTCTTCTTGTCCTTGAGCAGCAGTTCGATCATCTGGTCGAGATTAAAGGCGTACTCGGGAATGCCGCAGCGCATATCGCTCACATAGGCGGTGTACAGCGACGTGTAGCCGGCGTCCCGCCCGAAGACGCGGAAAATGCCGATGCGCTCGTGCGAGCCGACGGTGGAACGCTGCCGGTTGATGGCCGAAATCGAGCGCGAGATGGCCGTCGAAAAGCCAATGCAGTACTCCGTGTTGCGCACGTCGTTGTCCATCGTCTTCGGCACGGCGATGACCTTCACGCCTTCCTTGTGCAGCCGCTCGGCGTAGCTCAGCGTGTCGTCCCCCCCGATGGCGATCAGGTACTCGATGCCCAGCTTCTCCAGGAGCTTAAGGGAATACTTGGTGATGTCGTAAACCGTCGACGTTACGCCCTTCTTGGTGAACTCGCTCTGGGGGTAATCGGCGGGGTTCAAGAACGATGGCACCTTCTTCATCTTGGCCGGATTGGTGCGGCTGGAATGCAGGTGGGTGCCGCCGGTGCGGTCGATGGTGCGCGTGTTTTCGCGATTGAGGGGCAGGACGTAGGTCGCCTTGCTCTCCGGATCGTCCAGGTTGAGGTTGCTGAGGCCTTCCCAGCCCTTGCGGATGCCGATCACCTCGAAGCCGAGATCGCTGCCGCCGTACACCACGCTTTTAATCACGGAATTCAGGCCCGGCACGTCGCCGCCGCCCGTCAAGATGCCAATGCGTTTTGCCATGAAAACTCCTGAGGAAAATGGGATTCTTTCCTAGTATATCGCTTCCCACCCGGCCACCTTCACCTCCACTGGAATGCCCTCGCGGATGCTGGCCGTGACGGTGCAAAACTCCTCGAACAGTCCCAGGCAGCCGCGGGCCTGCTCCAAAGTGGCCGGATCGACCTCCGGGCTGAGAAGAACCTGGATGCCGGCCACGCGCAAGCGCTTGTTCTCGTTGCGGCCGATCGTCACCTTCACGCCGGCGTGGATTTTGCCCACCACGGCGCGCTTGCGGGTGGCGCAGAACAGCAGGCTGGCCGCCAGGCAGTTGCCCACCGCCGCGGCCAGAATGCGGGCGGGGTTGGGCGCACTGTCCCGGCCGAGCGGCGGCGGCTCGTCCATGACCAGTTGCGGGTACTGTGGTTTGTCGAAGGCTGTCCGAAAGACATAGCCGTCTTCGCGGTCGACGGAGATCGAAAACTCGTGCACGATGTTGCTCATTTGGCTACAGCATACCGCTGGCGCGAGGCGGAAAAGATGACAGGCACCATTTTCGGCGCACGAAATGAATTGAAAACAGAGATCTTCGATCGCCGAAAATGGCTGCCTGTCACCTTTTCTGCCTCGGGGGGAACTCCGCCGAGGCGGATCTCGTACTTGCCTAACAGGAGCGGTACGAACCATGGCAGTCAACGGAAACGGTCGAAACGGGAAGAAACGGCGGCGCTGGATTTGGGCGCTGGTGGTGATGCTTCTGCTCGCGGGCGCTGGCTTTGGCGTGCGTGCCGCGCTTAAACCCAACAACGCCATCGAGGCCTCGAAACTCGTTGCGGTCGAACGCGGCGACATCGCGCGCAGCGTGGTCGCCACGGGCAAGATCCAGCCCCGCTCGAAGGTCGAGGTCAAGAGCAAAGCCAGCGGCATCGTGAAGAAGCTCCTGGTCGACTACGGCGAATGGGTCAAGCAGGGCCAGGTGCTGGCCGAACTCGACAAGGAAGAGTTGCAGGCCCGCGTGCGCGAGGCGACCGCCACCCACATGGCCGCCCAGGCCGCCGAACAGGCCTCCCAGGCCGCGCACGAGCGCAACAAATCGGAAGCCGAAGCGCCCGACCTGCCCTTTCTCAAATCCGCGATGGACCGCGCCCGCAAACTGCACGGCGAGGGTCTGATCGCCAAGAACCTGCTCGAGGACGCCGAGCGAGCCTACCAGATGGCGCTCAATAAGCAGATGACCGCCCTGCGCAGCGTGGCCGTCACCCGCGCCGAGATGGCGCGCGCCGCGGCCCAGGTGGCGCAGGCCAAGGCGGCGCTCGACCGCTCCAACGAAGACCTCAACAATTCCACCATCGTCAGCCCCATGGACGGGCTGGTGCTTTCGCGCAACGTCGAAGTGGGCGACGCGGTCAGCTCGATCCTGGTGCTGGGTTCGCAAGCCACTCTGATCATGACCCTGGGCGACGTGGGCGACGTCTACGTGCTCGGCAAAGTGGACCAAGCCGACATCGGCAAGGTGTACCTGGGGCAGCGCGCGCGCATCGTGGTGGAGTCGTTCAAGGACAAGAAGTTCGAAGGCCAGGTCACCAAGATTTCTCCGCTGGGAGTCGAAAAGGACAACGTCACCACCTTCGAGGTGCGGGTGTCGATCCGTAACCCCGGGGGCGAGCTCAAGGCCAACATGAGCGCCAACGCGGAGGTCATCCTGGAAGAGAAGCACAACGTGCTCATCATCCCCGAGAATGCCGTGATCTACGACCGCGAGCGCAAGACCTTCGCCGAGGTCCCCGACGCGACCCAGGAGAAGGGCCGCCGCCGGGTGTCCATCCAGACCGGCATCTCCACCGGCGTCAAGACCGAATTGGTCGCCGGGCTGAAACAGGCCGAGAAGGTCATCCTCCAGTAGCATGAGTTTTCGCGATCTCGTCCGCGATACGCTGCGCACCTTGTGGGCGCACAAGGTGCGGACCTTCCTGACCATGTTCGGCATCGCCTGGGGCATCGTCTCCATCACCCTGATGGTGGCGGCGGGCGAAGGCCTGCGCGTGGGCCAGGCCAAGGTGGCCGAGGGCTTTGGGAAGAACATCCTGATCGTCTTCGCCGGCCGCACCAGCATGCAAGCCGGCGGCGCGCGCGCCGGCCGCCTGGTGCGCTGGCGCGACACCGATCATCGGGACATCGCCGCCGAGGCCTGGGCCTGCCAGTATGTGCTGCCCGAACTGGGACGCACGCTGACCGTTCGGAGCCGCTTCAACAGCGGCATCCCGCTGGTCACCGGGTCGCTGCCGCCGTTCGCCGAGGTCCGCAGCCTGCCGGTGGCCGAGGGCCGCTTCTATAACGACGAGGACGTGGCCCGGGGCCGGCGCGTGGCCTTCCTGGGCAGCGACCTCAAACGGCAACTGTTCGCCTCCCGTCCGGCGCTGGGCGAGACGATTCACATCGGCAGCTACCCCTACACCGTCGTCGGCGTCATGCAAACCAAGGACCAGGACTCCAGCTACGACGGCCGCGACATTAACAAGGTCTTTGTTCCCTTCAGCGCCATGATGCGCGATTTCCCCGAGAAGCCGCCGCTGCCGGCCAATTCCATCGACCAGTTCATCGTGACCGCGCACTCGCTGGAAAAGCACGACGAGTGCAAGCTCCAGGTGCGGCGCGCGCTGGGGCGCATGCACGGCTTCGACCCGCGCGACGAAGAGGCGGCGGCCATCTGGGACACGGTGAAGGAGTCGCGCGCCTTCCGCCAGATGACCGACGGCATGAAGTACTTCCTGGGCGCGGTGGGCATCGTGACCCTGATTTTGGGCGGCATCGGGGTGATGAACGTGATGCTGGTGGCGGTGCGGGAGCGCACGCGCGAGATCGGCGTGCGCAAGGCCGTGGGCGCCACGCGCGGGGCCATCGTCGGACAATTCTTCGCCGAGACCGTACTGGTGGTTTTCCTGAGCGGCGGCGCGGGGATGGCGGTGGCCCACACGCTGTGCCGGCTGGTCAACCTGCTGCCCATGCCGCAGTTCTTCGCGGGACTGCTGCCCACCTGGCAATCCGGGCTGCTATCCTCCGGCCTGCTGGGCCTGGTGGCCATCTGCGCCGCCATGTACCCGGCCAGCCGCGCGGCGGCGGTGGACCCCATCGAGGCGCTGCGCTACGAGGCGGGAGGGTAAGGTCATGGGACGCGAGATCCTGATCCAGGCCTGGGTGGCGCTGCGGCGCAACCCGACGCGCAGCCTGCTGACCATGCTGGGCATCGTGTGGGGCATCGTCACCGTGACGCTGCTCATCGCCTACGGCAACGGTTTTCGCGGCGCGCTGGTGCGCGCCTTCGACGCCTTCGGACGCAGCGCCGTGGTCGCCTGGCCGGGCCAGACCAGCGAACAGGCCGGCGGCGAGCGCGCCGGCCGCGCCGTGCGCTTCGAACTGGCCGACCTGGAAGCCATCCGGCAGGAGGCGCCCCTGGTCCGTGCGGCCAGCCTGGAAACCATGCGCCGCGTTTCGATGAGCTACCTGGACCGCACCATCAACGCCCCGGTGCGCGGCGTCTACCCCATCTACGGCCTCATCCGCGCCGAAATCCCCGGCGAGGGCCGCTGGATCTCGGCGGACGATTTCCAGGAGCGCCGCCGGGTGGTCTTCTTGGGCGACCGGTTGCGGCGCAAGCTGTTCGGCGGCCGGCCGGCGGTGGGCGAGACGGTAGTTATCTCCGGCGCGCGCTTCATCGTCATCGGCGTGCTGGAACTCAAGATGCAGATCAGCAACTACTTCGGACCCGACGACGAGAGTTCCTGGATTCCCTACACCACGGCCGGCGACCTGTGGGACACGCGCTACGCCAGCACGCTGGTCTTCATGCCCGTCGCGCCGCGCTTCGAGCCGGCGGCCATCGACCAGGTGCGGGCCGCCCTGGCCAAGCGGCAGCGCTTCTCGCCCACCGACAAGCGCGCCTTCCAGGCTTTCGGCCGCGAGCAGTTCCGCCCCGTCATCGACGGCATCACCATCGGCTTGCAGATGCTGCTGGCCTTCGTCGGCTCGCTCACGCTGGGCATCGGCGGCGTGGGAGTCATGAACATCATGCTCGTCTCGGTGGACGAACGGGTGCGCGAGATCGGCCTGCGCATGGCGCTCGGCGCCCGCCGCCGCCACATCCGCACGCAGTTCCTGGCCGAGGCGCTGGCCTTGACGCTGGCGGGCGGCCTGGTCGGCATCGCCCTGGCCTACGGCTTGTCGGCCGCCATCGGCACGCTCCCGGTCCTGGGTCCGATGTTCGAGGACGATTCGGGCAAAGCCGACCTGCGTCTGATCGTCTCTCCCATGACCGCCCTAGCGGCCACCGCCATCCTGCTGGTGGTGGGCGTGCTGAGCGGAGTGATCCCCGCCCTGCGGGCGGCGCGGCTGGACCCCACCGAGGCGCTGCGGTACGAGTAGAGTGAGAGACATGGGTTTTGCCAGCCAGTTTCTCCAGGACGTCCGGTTCGCCGTTCGCGGCATGGCGAAGAACCTGTCGCTGAGCGTGCTGGCCGCGCTGTCTCTGGCGCTGGGCATCATGGCCGCGACGGCCATTTACAGCGTGGTGTACGCCGTCATTTTGGAACCCTTTCCCTACCGCGACGTCGATTCGCTGATGAGCGTCAGGGTGTGGAACCCGGGCGGCCGGGGCGCGCGCACCTACTACTCGACCGACCAGTTTCTGGAGATCGCCGAACGCAACACCATCTTCGAGAGCGTCATCGCTTCCACCATCAGCGACGTCACCTGGACCGGGGACGCCGAGCCGCAGCGCTTGCGCGGGAATTTCGTCACCACCAACACGTTTCAGACCATGGGCGTGGCGCCGCTGGCCGGCCGGGCGATCGAGCCGTCCGACGGCGCCGCCGGCGCAACGCCGGTGGCGGTTTTGGGCTATCGCTTCTGGCAGCGGCAATTCGCCGGCGATCCGGGCGTGGTGGGCAGGCAACTGCGGCTCAACGGCAAGCTGCGCACGGTGATCGGGGTCATGCCCAAACGTTTCATGTGGCGCGGCGCCGACGTCTACCTGCCTCTGGTGATGCGCCGCGGCGAGGCGGTGGAGGGCGTGCGCGACGTCCACCTGCTGGGGCGCCTGAAACCCGGCGTGACCGCCGCGCGGGCCGAAGCCGATCTGCGCCCCATCGTCGAAGAGCTGCGCCGAAGGGTCCCGGCGGACTTTCCGGAACAGTGGCGCGCGGGCCTTCTGTCCTTCAAGGAAACCTTCCCCAGCGGCATTCGCAAGGCCGTGTGGGTGCTCTTCGGCGCGGTGGGCGTGCTATTGCTAATCGCCTGCGCCAACGTCTCGAACCTTTTGCTGGCCAAGGCGGCCGCGCGGCAGCAGGAAATCACCATCCGCGCCGCGCTCGGCGCCAGCCGCGCGCGCTTGGTGCGCCAGTTGCTCACCGAGAGCTTCGTGCTGGCCGGCGCCGGCTGCGCGCTGGGCGTGCTGCTGGCCTTCGGCGCCCTCTACGGCATCATCGCCCTGGTTCCGCCCGACACCATTCCGGACGAGGCCGAGATCGTCATCAACCTTCCCGTGCTCTTGTTCAGCCTGGGCGTTTCCGCATTGAGCGCCATCTTGTTCGGACTGGCGCCCGCGCTCAGCGCCTCCACCGGGGACCTGGCCGGCACGCTGCGCGACACCGGCCGCCTGGCCGGCGCCGGGCGGCGGCAGAACCTGCTGCGCAGCTCGCTGGTGGTGGCCGAAGTGGCGCTGTCGCTAATGCTGCTGGTGGGCGCCAGCCTCATGCTGCGAACGCTGGCGGCGATGTACCGCATCGACTTGGGCTTCCGCCCCGAGCGCGTGCTGACCCTGCGCGTGCCGCTTTCCGAGCGGCGCTATCCCGAGCCGGAACGCCGCGCCGCGTTCTTCCGCGATCTCCTCGGGCGCCTCAGAACCGTTCCCGGCGTCACCAAGGCGGGCCTGAACACGGGCTTGCACCCGTTCGGCAGTTGGAATGTGCCGGTCGAGGTCGCGGGCTCGGCGCGCCAGGACGCGCGCCCGGTGCAAGTTCACCAGATCAACGAAGACTACCCCGCCGCCGTGGGCATCGCGCTCATGCGCGGCCGCCTGCTGACGGAAACCGAAGTGTGGACCCGGCAGCCGCTGGCGCTGGTAAACCAGGCCTTCGTGCGCCGGTACTTCGAGGGTCAAGACCCGCTGGGGCGCACGGTGAAGCTGCCAAGGCTCAAGCTGCCCGGCGAGGGGCTCCAGATTGTCGGCGTGCTGCGCGATGCGGTGAACGGCGATCCGCTGGAGGGAGTGCGGCCCGAAGTGTACTTTCCGTTCACTCTTCTGTCGCAGGCCAACCAGGTCGTGTTGCTAACCAGCGTCGATCCGGTATCCCTGGCGCGGGCCGTGCGAAGCCAGGTGTACGCCGTCGACCCCGAACAGCCGGTCATGAATCTGAAGACCATGGAACGGTTGCTGGACGAGTACGCGCTCTCGGAACCGCGCTTCAGCCTGGTTCTGTTTTCGATTTTCGCCGCGCTGGGCCTGGCCCTGGCCGTGGTTGGCGTCTACGGCGTCCTGTCCAGCGCCGTGGCCCGCCGCACGCAGGAAATCGGCGTGCGCATGGCCCTGGGCGCGCGTCCGGGCGAGATCCTGCGTATGGTCCTGCGGCGCGCGCTGGTGCTGGTGCTCGCGGGCATCGGCCTGGGCCTGGCGGCCAGCTGCGCCGCGGCCCGAGTGCTGCGCGAGCAGTTGTGGAACGTCTCTACGTTCGACCCCCTCTCGTTCGCCGCCGTCGCCGCGCTGCTGGCGGCGGTGGGCCTGGCCGCCTCCTACTGGCCCGCCCGCCGCGCCGCGCGCCTGGACCCCACCCAGGCGCTGCGTCATGAATAGTCCCGCGGCAAGGCGGACCCAGCGTTTGGAGTAGACTCGGAGTATGAAGCGGTTAATTCGGATGACCGCGGTTATCGAGCGCGAGGACGACGGATGCGTGGCTCTCTGCCCTGAGCTCGACATCGCCAGTCAAGGCTTGACGATCGAGGAGGCGCGCGCCAACTTGACGGAAGCGCTCACGCTTTTTTTCGAGACGGCCGACTCCTCGGAGATATCCCGCCGCATGCATGCCGAGCTCCTCGTAACGCAGGTTGAGGTTCCCGTTGGGTAAGGCTTCGCGTTCTGTCCGGCGCCGAGGTGTGCCTGGTCCTGGAAACGCACCGCTTCCAGGCGGCGCGACAACGGACCAGTCACTGCATCGTGCGGAAGCGCATTGCGGGCCGGGACATCCTCCGCTCCACCGCAATCCGCTAGGCGCCGGCAACCCGCGGAGGAGATTCCGAGTGCCGGCATTAGGAGGATAATGGAGCGAGGAGTCGGTGGTATGAGATTCCGAGACTGGTGGATCTGGTTCGCGGCGGCCGCCTGCGTGTGGCCGCCGGTTTGGGCGATGAAGCCGGGCGAAGCGGCGCCGGACCTTGCGCTCCGGGACCGCTCGGGAACGGAAGTGCGGCTTTCCGCATACCGACAAAAAAAACACGTGCTTCTGCTGACGCAAGCGCCGGCCGCGGCGGTTCTCGACGACACTTGCCGCCGGCTCGCCGCGCTGGATGCCGTCGTGCTGTTTCTGGCGGGGGACACGGAGGCGAACCGGAAGTTCCTCGAAGGCGCGCCGTCCGCCACCGCGCTGATCGATTCCGGGGGCGTGGTGCGCCGCGTGCTCCCGGGACTGGTACTGACGGGGCCGGATCTGGCCGGGTTCGTCGGACGCTGGCAATCCGGCAAGGCCGTCTTCAAGGCCGCCTGCGCCCGTTGTCATGGGGAAGAAGGCGACCTGCACATCTGCGAGGACGTGAAGCCGCTGGAGGGCATCGGTAAGCGGCTTACCCCGGTTCAGATCCGCGAGCGGCTGCGGATCGGCGAGGTCAATGACCGGGAGGTGCTCATCCGCGGCCAGATCTTCAACCGGCAGGAAGTGGAAGAAGTGATCGTCTACGTCGCCAGCCTGTAGTGCCGCTCAGCGCGGCCGGCTCAGCGAAATCTCGGCGGCGATGATGCCGTGCATGGCGGCCACGATTTTGTCGCTGGGCGCCGCCGCCGCGCCCGCCACGAATTACGCTGGCATTACAGCGGGGTTCGGACCGGCCGGAGAAGAGGTAAGATGAGCCAATGGTCCGAACGCTCGTTTTACTGTTCCTTTTCGCGGCGGCGCTGGCGGCGCAGCCCTCCGCCATCTCCGAACGCATGAAGTGGTTCGTCGATCACGGTTCCAACGTCGGCATCGTCACGCTCCTCCAGCACAAGGGCAAGCAGGTGCACCTGAACGCCGCAGGCTACGCCGACCTCGAAAAGAAGAAGCCCATGCGCGCGGACACCATGTTCCAGATCATGTCCATGACCAAGCCCTTCGCCGGTACCGCCATCATGATGCTCCAGGAAGAGGGCAAGCTCTATTTGAGCGACCCGGTCGAGAAGCACCTGCCCGAGTTTCGCGGCCAGATGACGATCGACACGCGCGACGGCGACAGGATTACGCTGAAGAAACCCTCGCGCCCCA
>JACQZT010000138.1 GCA_016213755.1 Acidobacteriota bacterium
AATCGGCCTGGTCAACGGTGAAGAGGTCCCGATTCTGTTCGGCAGCAAATTGACCGGCAAGGTTGGCCGGTTCGATGTCGGCATCATGGATGTCAAAACCAGAGATTCCGATGTAGCGCCGGGCCGCAACTTCGTGGTGGGCAGAGTAAAGGCCAACTTCTGGAAGCAGTCCTATGTCGGCGCGCTGTTCACCGGCGGCGATCCAGCCGGCATCAGCTCGAACCGTCTGGGTGGGGTGGATCTGAAGCTCTTCACCTCCAACTTCCGGGGAAAGAACCTCGGCCTGACGGTGTTCGGCTCGAAGACCGACACGTCCGGCCTTCGAGGCAAGGACGGCGCCTGCGGCGCGGAAGTGACTTACCCGAATGATTTCATCGACGTGGGCTACCGCTATCGGGTGCAAGGCGAAAACTACAACCCGGCGCTCGGATTCGTCTCCCGGCGCGGGGTGCGGTTCTCCGAACTCCGCACGAACTTCCGGCCGCGACCCAAGTTTTGGGGCATCCGGCAGATGAACTACCAGTTTAATTACACCAGCTTCTACAATCTCACCTTCCGGGCAGTAGAGAGCCGCAAGATTTTCACCGCGCCGCTGAACTGGCGTTTCCACGGCGGCGAACACCTGGAGTACAACTGGCAGCCAACCTTCGAGCGGCTGTTCGTGCCGTTCGAGATCCACCGGGGCGTCATGATCCCCGCCGGTTCATATTGGTTCCATCGCCACCGACTCGAGTTCAACAGCGCGCAGAACAAACCCGTGATGTTCGATATGACGTACTGGTTTGGCAGCTTCTATACGGGTTTCAGTCACGAATTACGCACCGCCGTCTCGTTACGGAAGAACCGTCACCTCACAACGTCCGTCGAAGTGCAACAGTACGTGGTCCGACTCAAGGAGGGGGACTTCGATACGCGCCTCGCGCTGCTGAAGTTCGATTACTCATTCACGCCGTTTCTCGCCCTTTCGAATTTCATCCAGTACGACACCGACTCTCACAACCTCGGACTTCAATCCCGCCTCCGATGGATCATCAAGCCGGGGAATGAGATGTTCCTCGTCGTCAATCGCGCCTGGCAGCAGAACACCTTGGACCGCTTTGAGGCGCTTCGCACGAACTTCAGAGCCAAGCTAAACTACACTTTCCGGTTCTAGCCGAGGAGTCGCGTGAAAGCCAGAGCGATCTTGCTTACGTCCGCCGCCCTGTTGCTGGTTGGCATCGGGCTCGCGCCGGTCCTGGTAATCCTGGTCAGAAGCCTTCTGCTCGAGGGACAAGTCGGCCTCCCCTATCTTCAGCGCATGGGCGAATCGCAGCGCGTTTGGACCCTTTTCGGGCACAGCGCGGCCGTATCCGGTCTCACGACACTCATCACCGTCGCTGCCGGACTCCCTCTCGGGATCCTGCTGGGCCGGTCGGATCTCCCCTTGCGCCGTGCGCTGACGTTCCTCTTCACGATCCCGCTGCTGGTCCCGCCCTACATCATCGCGGTCCTCTGGTTCTACGTCCTGGGGAGGCGGGGACTCGCCGCGCGCGTGTTCGGTGCACGGTTTGCCGAAGCGTCTTCGGACTGGTACTTCGGCCTGCCGGGCTGCGTGCTGGTTCTCTCCACCGTGTTCCTGCCTGTCGTCGTGCTGCTCGTGATCATCTTTTTGAATACGGTGAATCCCCGGTTCGAGGAGGCGGCCCGCATGGTCTCGGGCTGGGCGGGAGTGCTGCGCGGAGTGAGTATCCCGCTGATCCTGCCGGGCGTGCTGCTGTCGGCCATTCTCGTCTTTCTGCTGAGCTTCGGAGAGTTCGGCGTGCCGATGTACTTGCGCTATGATGTCTTCCCCGTCGAAGCGTTCACGCAGTTCTCCGCGTTCTTCGATTTCGGCGCCGCCGCCGCGGCGAGCCTGCCTCTGGTGATCGTCACACTCGGCGTGCTGGCGGTGGAACGCGTGTTCCTTCGAGATCGAACGTACACTCTGCGGCCAATCGCTCCGGCCGATGGCCGCCTGGAACTGTCTCTCGGCGCCGCCCGGTGGTGGGCGTTTCTGCTGGCGGGCATGCTGGGCGCGCTGGCTGTGGGGCTGCCTTTGACGACCCTCGGGTGGAACGCATCGTCTCCGGCCGCCATCCGAGAGGCTCTGGACCGGGGCGGCGACAGTCTGCTGCGCAGTCTCTGTTACGCCGGCTTCGGAGCGGCGTTCGTTACGCTTGTTGGTTTCCTGCTGGGCTACCTCATACACAGCCGCGCGCTGAGCTTCTGGCGCAGCGCCGACTCCATCACAGTGTTCCTTTTCGCCCTGCCGAGCACGGTGGTGGGCATCGGGCTGGTGGCAATCTGGAATCACCCGGCTACGGGTTTTATCTACGCGACGCCGGCGATCGTGTTGTTCGGGTATTTCGCACAATACGCGGCCCTGACCAGCCGGATTTCGGTGTCCGCGCTGGCGCAGATCCCTTCCGGCATGGAAGAAGCGGCGCAGGTGGTCGGCGCGCGCTGGCCCCGCCGCATGGTCTCGATCGTCGCGCCTCTCGCATGGCGAGGAATCGCCGGCGGCTGGGTGGTGGCGTACATCTTCTGCCTCCGCGATACCGGCATCAGTATGATGGTCTACCCGCCCGGCCACGACACTCTGCCGGTCCGGATCTTCACCCTCATGGCAAACGGGTCGACAGAGTTGATTTCAGCGCTTTGCCTGTTGATGTGCGCAGCCGCGGTGGCGCCTCCGATTCTGGCCGGCCTGGGGTTTCTGTATTCGGCACGGAGGCGGCGAGCATGATCTCGTTTGAATCGGTCTCCAAGGAATATGCAGGCCGCGCCGCCGTCAGTGACTTCTCGTTGCGCATTGGTCGCGGGGAACGCGTCGTCCTGCTGGGCCCGTCAGGCTGCGGTAAGACCACCGTTCTCCGGCTGCTGGCGGGACTGACCGCGCCGGCTGCCGGCCGGATCCTCATCGGAGATCGCGAGGTGTCCGGCCCCGGAAAGCTCTGGCTGCCGCCGGAAGAACGTAACCTGGGCTTCGTATTCCAGGATCTCGCTCTCTGGCCGCACATGACAGTGCGGGGCAATCTGGAGTTCGGACTCAAGGCGCGCGGAATTGCCCGCCCGGAGCGCGAGAAGCGAATCCGCGCGATGCTCGCTCTCGCCGAACTCTCCCCACGGGCCGATGCAAGACCCGGAGAGCTTTCCGGTGGTGAGCAGCAGCGCGTGGCCTTGGCGCGAGCATTGATCGTTCATCCGGAGACGCTGCTGATGGACGAACCCCTCTCCAGCCTCAACCCCGAACTGAACCTCCGGTTACGCCAAGACATTTTGAGATTGCACCGCGAGTTGAGCTTCACACTGCTCTACGTCACGCACAACCGGGAGGAAGCGCACTGCCTCGGCACCCGGCTGGTTCTGATGAACCAGGGGCGAATCGAGCGCATTGAACCGGCCTGAAACGCCAGTGACCGGATTGCGGCGCCGGGGAGTTGAAGGGCACGTCCATGCTGGGTAGCCGCGGAGATGCAAACGGCGGGAACATCCGGCCGGTGCGGAACGTATCAAATCGCTATGACCCTTACGCAGAAAGGTGAACGGAATCGCGATCGGCAGCTCCGGCTGTGGCCCGGCGTTGTCGCCGTCACGCTGCAATGGCTGGTCCGGTTTGGCGTGCCGGTCGTCGTGCCGGAGGCGACGGCCTTCGGAGTGATCGGCGGAGTTTTGGGTGGCTTGGTGGTCCTGGTGTGGTGGGCCTTCTTCAGCCGGGTGCCGCGGGCCGAGCGCTGGGGCGGGGTCTTGCTCATGATTGTTGCGGTCGCCGCGACTCCGCGGATTCTCCACCCGTCCATTGCGGGCGGCATGATGGGGATGATGTTCGGGATCTCGGTCATCCCGGGCCTGAGCCTCGCGCTGGTCGTTTGGGCGGTGGTCGGCCGCTCCCTGGCCGTCGGATCTCGGCGCGTGGCGCTGGTCGCGGCCATCCTGGCGGCCTGCGGGTTCTGGGCCTTCGTGCAAACCGAGGGCGTAACGGGCGAGGGTCGTCTGCAACTCGCCTGGCGTTGGAAGAAGACCCCCGAGCAACAACTATTGGCTCGGGCCGGGGGCGAACCGGCGGCGAGCCCAGCGGCGGTCCCGGCTCCGGCGGCAGTAAAACCCCCGAAGACCGCCGCCCGGATGCACGCCGGCTGGCCCGGATTTCGAGGACCTCATCGCGACGGCATCGTCACCGGCACGCGGATCAAGACCGACTGGGCGGCATCGCCGCCGGTCGAACTGTGGCGCCGCCCGGTGGGACCGGGCTGGTCGTCCTTTGCGGTCGGCGGCGGCCTCCTCTATACTCAGGAGCAACGCGGTGAATTCGAAGTCGTCGCGTGCTACGACGCGGCCACCGGGAAACCGGTGTGGACGCACCGCGACACGGCCCGCTTCTGGGAGTCGAACGCCGGAGCCGGCCCTCGCGGCACGCCGGCGCTCCACGACGGACGCATCTATACGCTTGGCGCCACGGGCATCGTGAACTCGCTCGACGCTGGGAATGGCGCGGCGATCTGGACGCGCAATGCGGCTTCCGACACCGGCGCCCAGGTTCCGGGCTGGGGCTTCGCGAGTTCACCGCTGGTAGTTGACGACCTGGTCGTTGTCGCGGCCTCCGGGCGGCTGGCCGCTTACGGCCTCTCGACCGGCGCCCCTCGCTGGGTTCAGACGGAGGGCAGCGTCAGCTACAGTTCGCCGCACCTGCTGACCATAGGCGGAATGGCGCAGATCGTGTTTTTGAACCAGGCCGGCGCCACCGGGGTAGCGCCCGCGGACGGCAAGGCGCTCTGGAAGCACCCATGGCCCGGCGGGGCCATCCTTCAGCCGGCCCCGACCGCGGACGGCGGCGTCCTGATCGCCAGCAGCGACATGTCCGGAGGGGTCGGCGTGCGCCGCCTCACGGTGGCGAACGGATCGGGCGGATGGACCGCGGAAGAAGTGTGGACGTCCAGGGGATTGAAGCCCTACTTCAACGACTTCGTCGTTCACAGCGGCCATGCCTTCGGCTTCGACGGCGGCATTCTCGCCTGCATCGGCCTCCACGACGGCCAGCGCAAGTGGAAGGGCGGACGTTACGGCCACGGCCAGTTGCTCCTGCTGGCGGACCAGGACTTGCTGTTGGTGTTGTCGGAGGAGGGCGAGCTCGCGCTGGTCGCGGCGGTCCCCGGCCAGTTCACCGAGATCGCGCGGTTCCCGGCGCTGGAGGGCAAGACCTGGAACCACCCGGTGCTGGCCGGCGACATTCTGCTGGTTCGCAACGGGCAGGAGATGGTCGCGTTCCGGCTGTCCCTCGCGGGCGGCTGAATCAAGCTTCCACAAACGGCGTTCTGGGAACGGTTCACGGTGTGAGGGAAGCATTTCGTTCCCGCCAGATCCACTCGGGGGCCTCAATTCGGCGCCCACGCAATCCCCAATTACCGCCGCCAATGGATGCGCGCCACGAGCGTATCCCCGCGGAAGCCCCTCTGCGGCAGTACTTCGCCAGTAGTGACCAGCGACAAATCGCGGTTGACTGCGGTGGTGTGGAAGTTGCCGAGGTGGGCCACGGTTTCGGGCGCTTTGACGCCGTCGCCGCTCATGGGGAAGACGATTTGCTCGGTGGCGCGAAGCAGGGTGAGGTTGGATGTATCCACTTGCGCCACGCAGAGGGGCGCGCGCCAGCGCATCACGTTGAGGTTTTCGGGCGCTTTGCGCGTGTAGACCAGAAACAGCCCGCCGGTGTGGGGGAGCCAGCGCTGCTGGGTGGTCGAAAGCGTGAGCGGCTGGCCGTCGTCCCAGCGCCAGGGGCGGATCGTGTCCCATTGCAGGCCGTCGGCGGAGGTGGTCACGTAGCCGCGCTCGTCTTCGGCGCGGATGGTCATGTAGTAGCGGCCGCGGTCGAGCGCCAGCGAGGGTTCGAGCAGCCCGCGCTTGACGGCCAGGCGCAGTTCGTTGCCGGCGCGGCGGATTTTGAGCTGATCTCCGTCGAACGAGCAGAGCACGCTGCACACGGCCCGGTCTTCCCGTCCCAGCGGTCCGTAGCTGAGCGGGATGAGGATGCCGCCGCCGGGCAGCGTCA
>JACQZT010000136.1 GCA_016213755.1 Acidobacteriota bacterium
ATTCACCGTCCCCGACACCGGCGAACGCCTCACGCGCAAAGGCTTCATCGGCCTGGGCGCGGTGGAGGATTACTCCACCGGCGTGGTGCACCGCCACGAGCAGACCCTTAGCGGCCCCAAGCGCGACCGCATGGAACTGCTGCGCCACACCCGCGCCCACTTCGGCCAGCTCTTCATGCTCTACCCCGACCCGGAGCGCTCGCTCGACGCGATTCTGGACCAGGCGGTCGCCGCGCCTCCGGCCATGGTTGTGGAAGACGAGTACGCCGCCGTCCACCGCGTTTGGAAGATCGCCGAGCCCGCGCGCATCGCCGCAATCCAGCGCCTGATGCAGCCCAAAAAACTGCTCATCGCCGACGGCCACCACCGCTACGAGACCGCGCTCGCCTATCGCGACCAGAACCCGCACCTCGAAGACGCCCGGCGCGTGATGATGACCTTCGTGAACATGCACTCGCCGGGGTTGAAGATCCTGGCCACCCACCGCCTGGTCGACAACCTCGCCGGTTTCGACGCCGCGCAATTTCTGGCCCGGGCCGCGGAGAGCTTCCGCGTCCAACTGGTGGATTCCTCCGGCGCGCTGCGCGCCGCCTGGAGCGAACCGCACGTCGGCCGCGCGCGCATCGGCGTCGCTATCCATGGGTCGGACCAACTCTGTCTGCTGGAAACCGCACGCGGCCCGCGCGAGCCGGACGTGGCCGTGCTGCACCAGCGGCTGCTGGCCGGCGTTCTCGGCATCGGCGAAGAGGCGGTGCGCGAAGAGCGCAACATCCGCTACGTCCGCGGCCTGGACACGGCCATCGAACTGGTGCGCGGGGGCGCGGCGCAAATGGCTCTGCTGCTCAAAGCCACGCCCATCGAGGAGGTGGCCGACATCTCCTTCTCCGGCGGCGTGATGCCGCAGAAATCGACCGACTTCTACCCCAAGCTGCTCTCGGGCTTGACGATGTACCGGGTTGAGAAATAGGAGCGAACCATGGTGCGCTTTGCCCTGCTGCTGGCGGCCGCGGCCGCCTTCCCGCCCGCGCGTGTCGAAGTGGTGACGGAAACCCTCCACGGCGTGACGGTCGCGGACCCCTACCGCTGGCTCGAAGACCAAAAGAGCCCGGCCACGCGCGCCTGGCTGGACGCGCAAATCCAGTACACGCGGTCGGTTCTCGGCCGCGTCCCGCGCGAGCGCCTGAAGCGCCGCCTCACCGAATTGCGCCGCATCGATTCGATCGGCGCGCCCACTCTGCGGGGCAACCGCTACTTCTTCACCCGCCGCCTGAAACACGAAAACCGCAACTCCATTTGCGTGCGCACCGGGTTCGACGGCCCCGACGAAGTGATCGTCAACCCCAACGACGTTAGCCCGGATGAGACCGTCTCCGTGCAGATGCAGGGCGTCTCGGAAGACGCGACATTGCTGGCCTACGGCGTGCGCAAGGGTGGCGAGGACGAGATCGAAATCCGCCTGCTCGATCTCAAGACACGCAAGCTCGTCCCCGGCACGCTGCCGCGCGCCCGCTACACGTCCTTCTCGCTCAAGAAGGACAACTCGGGATTCTATTACGGCCGTCTCGAGCCCGAGGGCCCTCGCATCTACTACCACGCCTTAGGCGCGAGCTTTGGCGGCGATGAGAAGATCTTCGGCGACGGCTATACCCGCTCCAACTGGGTTTCGGCGCGCCTGCCGGACGAGGACGGGCGGTGGCTGTTGTTCAATGTGGGCTTTGGCGCCGCGGGCAAGAACGACGTCTTCCTGCGCGACGAAAAGGCGCAGGGTCCCGTGCGGCCGGTGGCCGTGGGCCTGGACGCCGAGTTCAAACCCTTCCTCGCCGGCGGCAAGCTTTTCCTGCTGACCAACTGGAAAGCGCCCAATTACCGGGTCTTCGCCGCCGACCCGGAGCGCCCCGAACCGGCCCATTGGAAGGAGATTGTGCCCGAGGGCGCCTCTCCCATCGAAGACATCGGCGCGGCCGGCGGGCGCCTGTTCGTGCATTATCTGGAAAACGTCCTGCCGCGGATCAAGCAGTTTGACCCCTCCGGCAAGCTCCTCGGAGAATTCCGCGCACCGGGACCGGGCTCCGTCGCCGGCCCCTTCGGCCGCTGGTCGCGCGACGAGGCGTTTTTCGTCTACAGTTCCTATCTCGAGCCGGGCGCCACCTATCGCTACCACGTCTCCAGCGGAAAGCGCGAGGTCTGGTTCCGGCCCGTCATCCCCGTCAAGCCCGAGGACTACGAGGAGAAGCAGGTTTGGTTCAACTCGAAGGACGGCACGCGCGTACCCATGTTTCTGGTGCACCGCAAAGGCCTCCAGCTCGAC
>JACQZT010000137.1 GCA_016213755.1 Acidobacteriota bacterium
ACCCTGGCCGCCTGCCAGGCGGGCAAGGACGTGTACGTCGAGAAGCCGCTGGCCACCTCCATCGGCGAGGGCCGCCTGATGCGCGATGCGGCGCGCAAGTACGGGCGCATCGTGCAGATGGGCACGCACTGGCGCAGCGGCCCGCATTACCGGGAAGCGGTCGAGATGGTGCGGGCGGGCAAGCTCGGCAAAATCCGTCAAGTGCGCTGCTGGGCCTACCTGGATTGGGTGACCGACTGCGGCAATCCGCCCGACGGGCCGGTCCCGCCGGGCGTGGACTACGACCAGTGGCTGGGTCCGGCGCCGAGCCGGCCGTTCAACAAGAACCGCTTCCATTTCAACTTTCGCTGGTTCTGGGATTACGCCGGCGGGCTGATGACCGACTGGGGCGTGCACCTGATCAACCTCGCCTTGTGGGCCATGGGGCCGGAGTGGCCCAAGAGCGTGGTGGCCTCCGGCGGCAAGTACGCGTTGCAGGACAACACGGAGACGCCCGACACGCAGATCGCGGTGTTCGACTTCCCCTCCTACACGCTGATCTGGGAGCATCAGGTGCAGTGCGGCCTGGGGCCGGACCGCCGCGAGCACGGCGTGGCGTTCACCGGCGCCGACGCGACGCTGATCCTGGACACCAACGGCTGGGAAATCATCGCCGAGCCCAAGAAGCGGACATCCGTGGTCGAGATGAAGCGCCGGGCCGTGGTGGACGAGAAGGTGCGCGCCGAGCACGCGCGCAACCTGCTGGACTGCATTCGCTCCCGCCAGAGCCCGGTGGAAAACCTCGACGTGGGCCACCATGTCTCGACCGTTGCGCACCTGGGCAACCTGGCCCTGCGCTCCCGCGGCCGCATCGAATGGGACGCCGCCGCCGAGCGCGTGTCGGGCAACGAAGAAGCCAACCGCCTGCTGACGCGGCCCTACCGGGCGCCGTGGAAGCTGGGGTGAGGGGGGCGCATGGATATCGATGATCGTCTGATCGAACGCGCCCGGCGCATCGGAAAGCACAAGACCAAGAAGGAGGCGGTGACGGCCGCCCTGGAAGAGTGTGTCCGGCGGCGCCGACAACTGGCGATACTTGATTTGGCCGGAACGATCGAATACGCCGACGACTACGATTACAAGGCGGCGCGCCTCAGCCGACTCGGGGGATGATGGATGCCAGTGCGGAATCACCGCTCCCTAACGGTCGCGGCTCGGTATCGGATTCCGAGCCGCAACCGTTAGCGGTCATAGCGGATTGGCATAGTTATTTGCTGACGGGCCCTAAGCGCACCTTGGCCAGGTAGATGCTGGTCTTCCCTTCGTGCGACGAGTAGTAGCTCACCCACAGCAGCCCGTCGTGCCAGACTAGGCCGGGGTAGCTTGTGTCGCCGCCGGAGGGCAGGGTGAGGAACTCGGTTAGCTTGCCCACTTCGCGGTCGAGCCAGCACAGGCCGGTGCGCTGGCGGCCGTCGTACAGGCGGCCGCCGGCCACCAGGCGCCCGTCGGGCAACTGAAGCATGTGCGGCCCGCCGAAGCGGACGCCGAGGTCCTGCCAGGTCCAGGCGCGATAGGGCGGGCGGCTCTTGCCGAGCAGCGCGGTGTTCGGCTGGCCGTCGCGGCGCAGCAGGCACAGCGCGGTTTCGTCGCCGAGGAAAACGACCGACGATTCGTTGGGATACCCCTCCGCAAAGACGCGGTCGGCGAGCAAGGTGAACTCGTACCCGTTGCGGCTGGAATAGAGACGCACGAATCGGTCGCCGGCGGTGCCGTAGGCGAAACCGTACGCGTTGCCGCGATGCCAGGTGACGCGCCACAGCCAGAAGTCCGGATCGGCCGCCGCGAGGCCGTCGCTCCATTTGCGGCCGTCGGTGCTGAACCAGACCGCCGACTGGTGGCGCGCCGGGTTGGGCTGGTGCAGAGCCGCGGCGCCGGAGAGCATCAGCCGGTCGTCGGGTGTGACGCTGAGCTTGGCGTCGCGCACGTCGGCGTTCGGCCAGGTGAGCAGGTCCGAGGAGGTCCAGTTCACGCCGTCGGCGGAGGTGATGACGCGTAGTGCGCCGTCCGGAGAGACGTGTGAGGATCCCTCGCGGAAGGCGCAATACCAGCGGCCTTTGAAGCGCGCCAGGCCGGTGAAGGCGTTATGCTGGGCACGGTCCCAGATCTTCTCGACACTTACGATCGTGGCGCGCTGAAGCGGGGCGGCCGCCCACCCGACAAGCAGATCTCGGCGTAACATGCAGTTTCTATTCTGGAACAAGCGAGCCGCGCGTGGTGGCCCAACCGTCCTCCACATAGCGTTGGAGTTCGGCGCGGTACTGCGCCTGCAAGTCGGCGTGCTGGTGGAGAACATCGTTCACCTCGGCCGGGTCGCGCCTCAGGTCGTAGAGTTCCTCCCAGCCGTCGCCCCCGTTCCAGTGGCCGACGTAGAGCCAATCGGCGGAACGGATCGCCCCATGGTTGTTCCAGCCGATGTAGATCTTCTCCCGGCGCGAGGGAGCGCTGCTTTCGAGCAAGGGCAGCAGGCTCTCCCCCGTGACCCGCTCCGGCGCGCGCAGGCCGAGCGCGTCGAGGAGCGTGGGCATGAGGTCGGTGTGCTGCACGAAGCCGGGGATGCGCCGCCCGGCCCAGGGACGCTCCGGATGGCGGACCAGCAGCGGCACGCGGGTCAACTGCCGTCGAAGTTGCCCCTCGGTTTTTCCCAATTCGCCGCGCTCGCCGAGAAATGTTCCGTGGTCGGCGACCAGCACCACCAGCGTGTTTTCCAGGGCGCGCAATTCGCGGGCGGCGGCCAGGAACCGGCCGAGCTGTTCGTCGAAGAAGGTGACCAGGCCCGAGTACAGCGCGCGGATGTGGTCGAACTCCAGCCGGCTCGGTGCGTACGGCGGCGGATAGATCAGCCAGGGGCCCGCGTACTCGGGCGGCGCGTAGAGATCGTAGAAACGCTCGGGAGGGTCCCAGTATTCGTGCGGCGAGAAGGACTCGATGTGGAGGTAGAAGGGCTGGTTGTCCCCGGCGTTGTTCGCCAGCCAGCGCGCGGCCTCCGAGAAAGTGCGCGCCACGGGCCAGTCCTGTTCGGACCTCCAATGCTGCCGGTTCCGCAGGTAGCGCTCCAGCAGCCACTCGGGCTTGCCGCCGGGCCGCACGTAGCCGTAACGGGAGTAGAGCGCCGCGGGGTCGGGGCCGTATGCGTCGTAGTCGGTTTCCTGGCCGCGCACCCAGCGCCAGGACTGAAAACCGCGGTGGAAGTTCTTGCCGGGTTTGAACTGGTGGTACACGTCGGACACCAGCGCCGTGGTGTAGTCGGCGTCCCGCAAGGTCTCCGAGAGCGTGACGTCCTCGGCGTAGAGGCCATGCCAGCCGCGCCACAGGCAGGCGGTATCGTCGGCTTGACCGTAAAACAGCGACGGAAAGATGCGCCGGCCGGTGTACAGCGAGCGGCGCGCGGGCAGCGTGGGCAGCGCCTCGGCGTGCGCGTTCTCGAAGAGCGCCGATTCGCCGGCCAGCGCATCCAGGTGGGGAGTCCGCACCAGCCGGTTGCCGTAGCAACCCAGGTAGTCGGCGCGCAGCGTGTCGACTACGATGAAAATCAGGTTCATCCTACGGATTGCTCAGCACCTTGGTAAAGGTGCCTTTGGTGATCTCCCAGCCCGCGTCCGCATATTCCGTCAGGCGCTTCCGATAGTCCCTAACCAGGTCCGGATGCATCGCGGCTACATCGACCAGCTCGTTGGGATCCTTCCGCACGTCGTAGAGCTCTTCAAACGCTTCGCCCGGATTCCAGCGCCCCTGGTAGAGCCACTCCTGGCTGCGGATAGTGCCGTGGTTGCCCCATCCCGTGACGATCCACTCGCGGCGCATGGCTTCCCCAAACCTGGCGGCGGCGGAGATGCTCTCGCCGGTCACCCGGGAAGGCACCTGGGAGCCGATCAGGTCGAGCACGGTGGGCATGATGTCGGAGTGCTGGACATACCCGTCCACGCGGCGGGGCTGCCAGGCTTCGTAGCCGTTATAGATCATCAGCGGAACGCGCGTGACCTGGGTGCGCAGTTCGGCCTCCTCTTTGCGCAGGCGGCCCTGTTCGCCCATCAGGCAGCCATGGTCGGCGTAGAAGACGATGACGGTATTGGACATCAGGCCCAGCGCCTCCACCTTGGCCAGGAACTTGCCGATGTGCGCGTCGGTGAAGGTGACCATGCCCGCGTAGAGGGCCCGAATGTGTTCGACTTCCAGCGGCGTGAGGACGTTGGTGAAGCTGGGGGGCTGGACCAGACGGGGTCCGTTGTAGTCGCCTTTCATGTACAGGCGGTAATAATCCTCCGGCGGATCCCACATCTCGTGCGGAGAGAAGGTTTCGATCTGGAGGAAGAAGGGCTGCGAATCCGAGACGTTGTTCTCCAACCACCGGCCCGCTTCGGCGAAGGTTCGAGGATGCGGGTAATCGTCCTCGGTCTTCCAGAACTGCCGGTTGATGGCGTACTGCCGGATCATCCGGGCATCCCCGCCGGTGAGGGGTTGCGTTCGATGCAGGAAGCGGGTGACGTCCACGTTCTTGGTCGGGCCGGTCTCCAGATTGTCGCCCTCCTGGCCCCGAATCCAGCGCCAGCTCATGAAACCGCGGTGGAAATTGAAGCCGGGCTTGAAAATGTGCAACAGATCCGCGATCAGCGCGGTGGTGTAGCCTGCGTTGCGCATGCTCTCGGCCAGCGTGACGTCCTCGACGTACAAGGGGTGCCAGCCGCGGATACTGGGGCTGTCCGTCTGCTGCAAGCTTTGCGCCGGGAAGCCGCGCCGGCCGGTATAGATGACGCGGCGCGCCGGCACCGTGGGCAGCGCCTCGGCATACGCTTCCAGAAACACCGATGACTTGGCAGCCAGCGCGTCGATGGCCGGCGTCTTGATCTGCTGGTTGCCGTAACAGCCGAGCCAGTCCGCGCGCCAGGTGTCACAGCAGATCAGGATGACGTTGGGCCGGGTGTCGGCGGCGGCCAGCCTTCCCGATCCCAACGCGGATGCGGCGCCGGCAGCGGCGGCGCTCTTCAGGAACGTGCGTCTGGCTAACATTGCACTCCCCTTCTTACGACTTAGTTCCGCGACCAATGGGCCGGCGAAAAGACTCTGCTGCCATCACAACAGGAAGCACAGGGGAGTGTCAACCGGAGACGCCGGCGCTTTTCCGGGTTGCGCCGGCCAGCGCGCGCACCTGGGCCTCCAGTTGGTCCACGCGCTTGCGCAACTCGTCGATCTCCTGCGCTTCCGGGTCGGGCAGCTTGCCGTGTTCGAGCGACTCCTCCGGCACCGCCTCGCCGGCAATGCGCACCACCCGCCCGGGGATGCCGACCACGGTGGAATGGTCGGGCACCGGATGGACCA
This sequence comes from Acidobacteriota bacterium, assembly GCA_016213755.1. Taxonomy (GTDB): domain Bacteria; phylum Acidobacteriota; class Terriglobia; order Bryobacterales; family Bryobacteraceae; genus JACQZT01. Next base: position 5,353 of record JACQZT010000137.1, read on the forward strand.
CCACCGAGCCGGCGCCGATCTTTACGCAGTCGCCGATGCGGATGTTGCCCAGCACTTTGGCCCCGGTGCCCACCACCACGTGGTTGCCGATGGTGGGGTGGCGTTTGCCTTTCTCCTTGCCCGTGCCTCCCAGCGTCACGCCCTGGTAGAGCAAAACGTCGTCGCCGATCTCGGCGGTTTCTCCAACCACCACACCCATTCCGTGGTCGATGAAAAAGCGGCGTCCCACCTTGGCTCCGGGATGGATCTCGATGCCAGTCAAGGCGCGCGAGAACTGCGAAATCACTCGCGGCAGCAGCGGCACGCCCGCGGCATGCAGCTTATGCGCCAGGCGGTGCAACAGAATGGCATGGAAGCCGGGGTAACACAGAACGATCTCCAGCACGCTCTTGGCCGCCGGATCTTCGCGAAAGATGGTCTGAATCTGCTCCCGAATAGCCCGAAACACGGTGTTCCCCCTGTCTGTCCATTATGACGCCGGCGCGCTTCGCGTGCGAGGCTTCCCCAATGTTATGATGATCCTGATGCCAGACGGGTACCTGCCCCTGTTCATTTTTCTGGTCGTGGCGATGGCGTTTCCGGTCGTCCTGCTGCTGGCCATGCAGTTCATTCGCCCCTCGCGGCCCTCGACGGTCAAGATGGAAGCTTACGAGTGCGGCATCCAGGCGGCGTCGGACTCGCGCGGCCGCTACACGGTGCGATACTACATCGTCGCGATCCTGTTCGTGATTTTCGATGTCGAGACCATCTTCCTGTATCCCTGGGCGGTGCGCTACCGCCAACTGGGCTGGTTCGGCGTGGCCGAGGTGGCGGTCTTCCTGGGCATCCTGATCGTGGGTTACATTTGGGCTTACAAAAAGGGGGCGCTGGAATGGGTTTGATCTCGCGCAAAACCCTGCCTGGGGTTTTGCTGCTGGGGGCCGCCGTGTGCCCGCTGGCGGCGGCGCCGAAGCTGCGCCTGAATGAGACCGCGGTGGGACCGGTGTCGGTGGCGCAGGGCGCCAACGGCCCGGCTCGCACCCTGGAAGCCTACAACGCCGGCGACGGCACATTGAGTTTGACGGTCGCTTCGTCCGTGCCGTGGCTGGCGGCCACGGTGGGGGCGCAGCGCGCCTGCGCCGCCCGGGCCGGCCTGTGCCTGCCCATCCAGGTGGCGCTGAACACGGCCACGCTGGCGCGCGGCAGCTACACCGGAACCTTGACGGTGGCGGATCCGAACGCTTTGGACGCTCCGCAGACGGTCACCGTGACGGTGCTGGCCGGCGGCGGCGTGCCCGATCGCCTGGACCTGTTTGTGGCGCCCAACGGCTCGGTGGCGGAGGCTGGATTCACCGCCAACAACTCCTTGCAGGCGCGCGCTTCCACCGAAAGCGGCGGCAACTGGCTCTCGGTGGCGCTGGAGGGAACGGGTTCGTTCCGTTTTGTGCTGTCTTACAAAGTGACGGCGCGGCACCTGCCCGGAATGGCCGAGGGCACGTATCGCGGATCGGTGACGGTTTCCGGGGCCGGCGTGCCGGCCGACAACAAGAGCTTTCCGGTCGCCTTGCAGGTGACCTCTCGGCCCATCGCGCAGGCGTCGCCTTCGAAGCTGGCTCTGCGCTACGCCCAGAACATCTCCCGGCAGCGCATCAACCTCGTCGTATCGAACCTGGGTCTCGGCAGCCTGAGTATTTCCGGCGCCACGGCGGCGACTTCCTCCGGCGGGAACTGGCTGGCGGCCGAGCCAGTGGCCGGCTACCCGGTCGTGCAGGCGGTGGTCGATACCGCCGGCCTGGCGCCCGGCTGGTACCAGGGAACCGTGTCCCTCGCAACCAACGCGTCCAACGCGACGTTGAGCGTGCCGGTGCAGCTCGAGGTGGTGGCTCAGTCGGCGCCCCGCGCTCTGGCCCAAGGTGTGGTCAACAACGCCACCTTCCAGGCGGGCGAAGCGGTGGCGCAGGGCGCGATTGCGGCGGTGTTCGGCGAACAGTTCACGCTGAAAGACCCGGCCCAGGCGGCGGCGCTGCCGCTGCCCCAGGAACTGGGCGGAGTGCGCGTGCTGGTGAACGACCGGCCGGCGCCGGTCTACTACGCCTCCTATGGGCAGATCAATTTCCAGGTGCCTTACGATGCCGCGCCCGGCGATGCGGTGGTGCGCGTGGAGCGCGACGGGCAGCGCGGCAATCCGATCTCGCTGGCCATCACCCCGTCGGCGCCGCGACTGCTGCGGCTGGGCATCGGCGACTACGGAATCGTGGTCAACCAGGACGGCACGTTTCCCATTCCGGTCACGCCCGGCCTCGCCAGCCGGCCGGCGCGCATCGGCGACGCACTGGTGATCTACGCCATTGGCCTGGGACCCACCACGCCCGCGGTGGCCGGCGGCGCGGCCGCGCCGTCCGATCCCCTGGCGCGGGTGGAGCCGCCCTTCAGCGTGATCTTCGGGGGCGCGTTTTCCTGGAGCGGAATTCCCGTTGCGCCGCTGTTTGCCGGTCTGACGCCCGGCTTTGTGGGCCTGTACCAGATCAACGTCATCGTGCCCGAGGAGGCCCCCATCAGCGACCGGGTCCGGCTGTCTCTGGCGCGCGATGGGCTGGCCAGCAACGCCGTCGAAATCGCCATTCAATGACCGAACGGCTGTACTACCGCGACGCTTACGCCGGAGAGTTCCGCGCCGCCGTGGTGGAGACGGCCGGCCAGGGGCTGCGGGTCTATCTCGACCGCACGGCGTTCTATCCGGCCTCGGGCGGGCAGCCGTGCGACCTGGGTTGGATCGACAACGTGGCTGTGACGGAGGTCGCCGACGAAGGCGAACGGATCGCGCACGTATTGGCCGCCCCCCTGAGTGCGGGCGAAGTCGCCGGCCGCCTGGATTGGGTGCGCCGCTTCGACCACATGCAGCAGCACACCGGCCAGCACCTGCTTTCGGCGGCGCTGGTGGAACTGTGCCAGGCGCGGACGGTCGGCTTTCACCTGGGGCAGGAGATCTCGACCATCGACGTGGACGCGGCCTCGCTCGACGCCCGGCAGGTGGCGGCCGTCGAACGGCGGGTGAACGAACTGGTTTTCGAGAACCGGCCCGTCGCGGTGAGCTTCGAGGATGCGGCCGCGGCGGCCGGTCTGCGCAAGGCCTCCGAGCGCGAAGGTGAACTGCGCATCGTCTCGATTCGCGACTACGACCGCAGCGCCTGCGGCGGAACGCACGTGCGCGCCACGGGCGAGATCGGGCCGGTGCTGGTTCGCAAGCTGGAAAAAATCCGCGGCAACCTGCGCCTCGAGTTCTTGTGCGGCGGGCGCGCCGTGCGGCGCGCGCGCGCCGATTTCGAGGCGCTGTCGCGGATCGCGCACGCCCACGCAGCCGCCCTGGACGAGGCCCCCAAACTGGTGGCTGCGGCGATCGAGCGGCTCTCGGACGCCGGAAAGGCGTTGCGCAAGATGGCCGCCGAACTGGCCCTCATTCGGGGCCGGGAGCTCTGCGCCGCCACCGCTCCGGACCCATCCGGGGTGCGGCGGCACTTCCGCCGCCTGGCGGCCGGCGCCCTGGACGACGAACTGCGCGCCCTGGCGCAGGGCTTCACGGCCGGCGAGAAGGCGGTTTTCGTAGCGGTGAGCGAGGACTCCTGCGCGGTGATGCTGGCGGCTTCGAAGGACGCGGGCGTCAACGCCGGGGCCGTGCTCAAGCAAGCCGTGGCCGCCCAGGGCGGGCGCGGGGGCGGAAGCCCGGCCGCGGCCCAGGGCAGCGTGCCCGATGCCGCCGCGCTAGCGCGCGTGGTCGGCGGGTTCCGCGCCGCCGGTCTGATCGCCGGCTGACGGGAACTTCCCGCCGCCGCGCTGTGTCCAATAGCACTGGGAGGCGAGCCTGATGCCCGGGTCGAAGCGGTTCCTGGTTTTCTTTGTGGTGGCGCCGGCGCTCGCCTACCTCGGCTTCGTGTTGATGGCGCGATACTCCACCTCGAGGGCGCCCGCCGAGCCGAGCGACGAATGGATGGAGCGCCAGCTCGAGTTCGAGCGGGTCTATGGCGGCACGGCGGTGCGGATCATCCAGTTCTATTCGCCCGAAGGCGACCTGATGGAAGGCGACAGCACGGTGATCTGCTACGGGGTGGTCAACGCGAAGTCGGTGCGCATCGAGCCGCCGGTGGAAGGCGTCGGCGTGGCACTGAACCGCTGCGTCTCGGTGGCCCCCGAGGACGACACCCGCTACACCCTGGTCGCGGAGGGAAAGGATGGCTCCGCGGTCTCCGAGTCCTTCGTCATCCGAACCCACCCCGACCCCTACACGCTGCCCCACATCAAGCGGTTCGGAATCCTGCGCGCGGCCAGCGACGGCAACCGCAAGGTGTTCCTGCTGAGCTTTGAGGTGCAGAACGCGGAGGAGGTTTCGGTGGAACCGCGGGCCTTCCCGACGCTCCACGGGGCGCCCTACGGCCGCTTCTACGTCATGCCGGAAAAGACCACCACATACACCCTGACGGTGGTGGGCAAGAAAGGCCGCACGGTGCGGCAGCAGTTGAAGATCGAGGTGCCGGGTGAAGTGTAGACAGAGGCATCGAGCGCCGCGGGCCGTTATTCCGGAGCCTAATGGGGTCTATGCTTGCGAATGGATTCGAGCACCTGATCCACCGTCAAATCCTTCCGCCACTAAACAGCTCCCCGGGTTTCGAGGCGGGCGCCTCGTAAGCGACACCAAGCTCGCCAGCCACAGCGGAGAAACGTGGGTCGGCCGTCCACAACTGCAATCGCCCGACAATAGCGGACGCCAGGAGATGAACGTCGATCCAGCCCACGCCGCGGCCATGCAAGTCGCGATCCCGAACGAACGCGACGACGTCGCGGTGAGGGACCGTGGCCGCTTGATGCATCCGCTCGTAGGCGGCCAGGAGCTTCCGGCGGCCTCCTCGGTCGCCAAAGAGGAGTTCTCCATAGACCAACTCGTGCCCCGTCACTTCATCGAGACCGAGGAGTCTGTCTAACTCGGTCGCGCAGGGCGCCCGGTTCGCAAGGAACCGAATCCACACGGAAGTGTCCACCAGGACCATCAAGCCACCCTTCGTTTGGGCGACGGTCTTTCCCGACGCCGGGGTACGTCGCACGCGCGAGGCTCCGTGCCGCGCAATGCCCGAAGGCGCTCGTAAGCCGCGTGGCGTACCAGGGCTTCCAGGCCCAAACGTACGGTCGCCGTATCCGTTGTTGCACCGCAAGCCACCTTCGCCTCTTTGAAGAGTTCGTCATCGACGATGAAGGTCTTCTTCATACATCCAATTCTGCCATATGAGCATGGCAATTGAAACCATATCCAGGGCGCCGCGGCGCACCGCGACGGCGCTAACGGCCTGAAGCCGGCGGGATCTGCTTGCGATAGCGGACACGGGGCTTTGTTCTCCGACAAAAGGCAAACCGCCCTTCGCCATCAGATCGGAGTGCTCCAGCGCTCAGCGAAGAAGCGGCCGAACTGGACCGCCGCGGACTGCTTCCTGTGGACTTGACAGTCCGGAGTCCGGACCGGAGGGCGCTCTGTCCGTGCAATCGTTAAGCCGGAAACCGTTATCCGCGATTCGGGCCAATCTCAGTGAGCGCAGTGACCCGATGGTGCGGCACCGTCCCTGGCATTCCGGGTTGCTGTAGACTTACCAGGGAGGAATTCATCGTGCGCAAGGGAATCTGCTTGCTGCTGCTGGCGCTGTTGCCGGTCTTGGGCGCGGACATCTCCGGGGCTTGGGACTTCACGGTCAACACGGAGGCGGGCACGGGGAATCCGTCGTTCGTCTTCCAGCAGCAGGGCGACAAACTGACGGGGACGTACAAAGGGCTGCTGGGCGAGGCGAAGGTGACCGGCAGCCTGACGGGGGACAAGGTCGCGTTCAGCTTGGAAGGCCAGTACGGCGGCGAGAAGATCAAGGTCGAGTACACCGGCACCATCGAGAGTCCGGCGTCAATGAAAGGGACCGTGCGGTTCGCCGCGCTGGGCGAGGGAACCTGGACCGCGAAGAAGAAGTGAGGGGACCGGCCAGCCGCTGCCGCCCGCACGGGATTCACCCGTCACGGACTCGGTGACCGGCTTGATCGAGAAGGGGAGCACTTTCGATCTGGACCTGATGGAGCAGACGCGGGCGGACGGCCTCGGGCCCGAATCTCAGACCCCGCAGCACTTCTTGTACTTCCGCCCGCTGCCGCACGGGCAGGGGTCATTCCGGCCCACTTTGGGCTGGGTGCGCCGGACCGGTTCCCCTGGCGCGAACGGAGGTGACGGCGCCGGTGGTCTGACCGGCGCTGGCGCTAAATCGTCCGCCGATCCGCTCTTCATCGTGCGCCGGGATTCACGTGTGAAGCACGCCCACCAGGTGACCGCCTCGGCCACGTCCTCGATGACATGGCGCCGGAATCTGGAAAGCCGCGCCATGGCTGCATCCAGGCCCAGGGCGAGTTCTTCCTCCACGTCCTCCAAGCGGATGGTCAGATCCTCCACGAGGCCGTCGGCATAGGCCCGGCGGATTTCGTCCTGCACCTCCCCGGCCCACAGGTCGGCGCAACAGCAAACCAGCGCGGTCCAGTGATATCCGGGGGTCCAGGGGAGAGTGCGGTACAGACCGGCAAAGTACGTCATCACCTCGTCCCGGCTGCGCTGGCCGGACGCCACCAGAGAGACCAACCCTTTCAGTGCGGCGGAGCGGACGTATTCATTTGCGGATTCGTTTTCGGCCAGGGCGGCCATGCCGCTCATGTCGCCGCCCGAGACCGAAGACAAGATCGCGCCCAAATCCTCAGTGACCACGTCCCCGGCGATGTCGAACACGGTTTCGCCCGGGATGGAGAACAGACGCACCAGGATGGGATAGGCGCGGGTCTCGCGGAACTGGGCCAGCAGGAACATGGCGTAAAGGTGAGCCGTGTACTCCCGGTCGCGGACGGCGGTTGAGGGATCGGCGGCAACCTGATCGAGGATGCGGAGCAGGTGGGGCGTGATCTCCTCCCGGCGGGCGGCGGCTTCGTGCAACGCGGCGCGGGGGATGTCGCTGGTTGTGCGTTCCAGTGCTTGGAGAATGGCGGGGATGTCCATGGCGCGTTTGATGAGAGGGTCCGACCCGATTATACGAATTCGTGCCAGGACCCCGGTTCGCAGCCTCCGTTCAAGCTGCCGGTGAACAAGGTCGAAGCCGAGCCAGCCACTGTCAAAGCTGAGTTGGAGAAAATGCAGTGCCCAAGAGCGCTGTCTTTTCAGTGGGTTATGGAGCCACCCGCCGGGGTCGAACCGGCGACCTGCTGATTACGAATCAGATTGGGCACTGTCCACCGCTTTCACGGGTGTTCATTTCCAACAACTTACAGGTCTGCGGCGTGTCAGTTTGTCCGCTTTTTCCGTATGCGTCCATCGCCGTTACTGTCAGGGTTACTGTCAAAAGACCCCGGTGTCTTAAATGGCCGCGGGGGGCTCAAAATCCCGGTCTGGGACGCTCAGACCGCCGCTACCACCCAGGCCGTGATGGCCGTCCACCAGCAGGCCCTCCTGTTGATCTACGCTGCGATGTCGAGTTACTTCCGCCAACCCGACGCCCAGCAATCGCGCCAGCGTCGTATACTACGCGCGGGCTGGCGCT
>JACQZT010000007.1 GCA_016213755.1 Acidobacteriota bacterium
GCGCGCTGGCCAAGGTCCCGCTCCACCGCCCCAGCTCCGCCGAACGCGGGGCCGACGACGTCCGGCGCTCTCTGGCCGGCCAGCCGGTCCCGCCGCGCCCGGCCACGCCCGCCTCCCTGGCACGCAAGTTCTTCGACCGTCACCGCGCCGCCCCGGTGGCGGCGGCCCTGGCCGTCATCGCCACCCTGGCCGGGTTCGGCGGCATCGTCTGGCAGTCGGGCGTCGCGGTTCGCGAGCGGGTGCGCGCCGAGCGGCGCTTCAACGAGGTGCGCCAGTTGGCCAACTCGTTCCTGTTCGAGTTCGAGGAATCCATTCGCGACCTGCCTGGCTCGACACCAGCGCGTATGCTGGTGGTCAAGAAAGCGACCGAGTACCTCGACCGCCTGGCCGGGGACGCCGCCGGAGACGCCTCGCTGGAACTGGAACTCGCCGACGCCTATTTCCGCCTGGGCGACTTGCAGGGCAACCCCTATTCGCCGAACCTGGGCGACCCCAACGGCGCGCTGGCCAGCTACCGCAAAGCGGTAACCATATCCGAGCGCATGCTGCGCGCCAATCCGAGGGACCGGCGGGCCCAGCGCTACGTGGCGCGCAGCTACCGCCAGTTGGCCGACGTCCTGCCGCTCATCGGCGGCGCGGCCGAAGCGCTGGACTACGCGCGCAAGGCCGTCAAGACGTTCGACGAACTGGCCGAAGCGCGCGCCGCCGACTTGCAGCCGCGCATCGACGTGGCCGGCGCCAGCGACGGCCTGGGCGACCTGCAGGCGCGCTCCGGCGACCGCGACGGCGCGCTCAGCGCCTACCGCAAGTCGCTCGAGAACTGGCAGGCCGCGCTGGGCGTCGATTCCACCAACCGCCGCTCGCAGCGCGCCGTGGGCGTGCTGGCGATGAAGATCGGCGACACTTACCCCGACCGCGGCGAACAGGAGCCGGCGCTGGCCAGCTACGCCAAGGCGCAGGAGGCGCTGGAAGCCTTTTCCGCCGCCGACCCTTCCAGCGCCTCGGCGCGCCGCACCCTGGGCGTGCTCTACCGCAAGATGGGCGCCGCGCTGGTCGAGTTCGGCGACACCAAGGCCGGCCTCGAGCGCTTCGGACAATCCGCCGGCATCCTCGACGCTCTGGCCGCCGCCGATCCCGACAACGCGCAGGCGCGCATGGACCTGGCCATCGTCCTCAAGAGCATGGGTGAGACGCAGCAGTTTGCCGGCGATCTCGGCGGGGCGCTGAAGAGCTTCAGCCGCGTGATCGAAATCGTCGAGACGCTCTCGCTGGCCGACCCCTCCAATCTGGAGCGCCGATCGCAACTGGCCGAGACCCAGATCATCGCCGGCGGCCTGCTGAATGCAAGCGGGCAGGAGGGCGAAGCGCGCAAGCTGACCTCGAGGGGCCTGGCCGCTCTGAAGCAATTGGCGGACCGCCCCGGCGCCGCCGCCTCGGAACTGAATCTCTACGCCCTTTCGCTCCTCACTTGCGAACCGGCCCAGTTGCAGAACCCGCCGCAAGCGCTGCCTTACGCCGAGCGCGCCGCGGAAATGACCAAGCCGGCCGGCGCCGTCATCCTGGACACGCTGGCGCTGGCCGCCTTCCGCACCGGCGACGCCGCGCGCTCTGTGGCGACGGCCGAGAAGGCGTTGGCCCTGCTGCCGGCCGGCCGCGCCGCCTCCCGCACGCGGAAGATCATCGAAACCCACCTCGCCGAGTTCAGGAAGCGTCCCTGAGCGCCGCATCGCGGGCGCCGCGGGCGACGTCGACGCGGCCGAGCAGCGCCAAGCCCGCGACGAACAGCGCCATCATCGCCAGGATCGAGGCGCGATAGCTGCCGGTCCATTGCACCACCAGGCCGAACAGCGCCGGGGCCAGCCAACTGGTGCCCTTGTCGCTCACTTCGTAGAGGCTGAAGAACTCGCCTTCCTTGCCGCGCGGGATCATCTGCGAGAACAGCGACCGGCTCAGCGCCTGGCTGCCCCCCAGCACCAGCGCGATGGCGAAGGCGGCAAGGAAGAAGCCGCGCTCGCCGCGCACCAGCGAGTACATCGCGGCCAGCACCGCGATCCACACCCCCAGGCTGGCCGCCAGGGCGCGCTTGGAGCCCACGACCCGGGCCAGGCGGTCAAACAGCAGCGCACCGGGAAAGGCGACAAACTGGACCATGAGAATGGCCATGGTCAGCGAGGCCATGGAGAGCTTCAACTCGCCGGCGCCGAATTGGGAAGCCAGCGCGATGACGGCCTGAATGGGGTCGTTGTAGACCAGGTAGGCCAGCAGAAACAGGAACGCCTGCCGGTAGCGCCGCAATTCGGCGACGGTGCGCGCCAGTTGGGAGAAGGCGGCGCGCAACACCGGCCCGGCTGGCGCCCTCAGCGCCGGCCGGTCGCGCAGCGCGGCCAGCGGGATCAGGGTGAACAGCGCCCACCAGGCACCCGCCGCGCTCAGGCTGATGCGCACGGCCTGGGATTCGCTCAGCCCCAGCGCCCCGGCGCGCTGGAACAGAGCCACCGCCAGGGCCAGCATGATGCCGCCGCCCAGGTAGCCCAGTCCCCAGCCCCGCGCCGATACCCGGTCGCGCTCCTCGGGCCGCGCGATCAGCGGCAGAAACGAGTTGTAGACCACCATGGCCGCGCCGTAGCCCAGGTTGGCGAAGACGAACAGCGCGCCGCCGGCCAGGTAGCGGGAACCCGTGAGCAGTCCCATGCCCAGAGTGGCCGCCGCGCCGGCGAAGGAGAACAGGGCCAGCAACGCCTTGCGCCGGCCGCTGGAGTCGGCCAGCACGCCCACCACCGGCAGGACGACGATTTGCGCCGCCACCGAAAGGGAGAGCACGTAGGGCCACCAGGCGCGGGCGTCCACGGGCACGCCGAGCGGGTAGACGAAGCCGCGCGCATCGGCCCCCGCCTGCGCCAGCCCAGTCAGGTAAGGCCCGAAGAAGAGCGTGACGACGGTGGTGTAAAAGGCCGAATTGGCCCAGTCGTAGAAATACCAGCCGCGCTGCTCCCTCGTGTTCATGCGCGCGCCAGGCGGTTCAGCTCGACGTAGTCCCGTTTGCCGTTGCCCAGCAAGGGCAAAGGCTTGAGGTGGACGATACGCCGCGCCAGCGCCAGTTCGGGCAGGCCCAGGTTCCGCGCCGCCTGTTTGAGGGCGTCGCGCTTCAGCGCCGGGTCTTCGGTGTACAGCACAATCACCTCGCCGCGGCCAGTTTCCTCCACCGCCACCGCGGCGTGCGCCGCGTTGGGTGAAGCCGCCACGGCAATAGCCTCGGCGGTTTCGAGCGAGACCATCTCGCCGGCCACCTTGGCGAAGCGCTTCATGCGTCCCGCGATGGTCGCAAACCCGGCGTCGTCGATGGTCACCACGTCGCCCGTGTTGTACCACCCGCCCCCGAAGATCGAGGACGGCGGATCGATGCGGCCGGGATCGCTCTCGCGCAGGTAGCCCAGCATCAGGTTGGGCCCTCGCACGTGCAAGAGGCCGCCCTGCTCGACGCCCGCCACCGGTTCGAGCCGGCCTTCCATGCCCGGCAGCAGTTCGCCGACCGTGCCCATGCGAAACGCCAGAAAGGTGTTGAGCGAGATCACCGGGGCGCACTCGGTGGCCCCGTATCCCTCGATGACGCGGATGCCGAATTTCTCCGCGTAGAGAGCGCGCACGTCGCCGGTCAGCTTCTCGGCGCCGGCGCCGAGGATGCGCACGCTGCGCAGATCGTACGGGTGCGCGTGCTTGCCGTAGTTGGCCAGAAAGGTATTGGTGGCAAAGGCGATGGTGCAGTTCCGGTCGTAGATCATCTCCGGAACAATGCGGTAGTGGAGCGGCGAAGGATACACGAAAACGCGCGCGCCGCAGTGCAGCGGCAGGAAAACCCCCACCACCAGCCCGAAAGCGTGAAACATGGGCAGCGCGCTCAGAAACTTGTCCTTGGATGTGACCTCGATGATGGCGTGGATCTGCGCGATGTTGGCCAGGATGGCGTCGTGGCTCAGCACCACGCCCTTGGGCCGGCCCTCCGAACCGGAGGTGAACAGCACCACGGCCGGATCTTCGGGCCGCACCCGGGCCAGGGTCCGGCGCGGAAAACGCAGCGCCCAGAAAACCAGCCACAGCTTGTCGGCCAGGGTGAACTGGAGGCGGAGATCTTCCAGGTACACCACCCGGACGTCCTCCAGCCGCGCAACGGCCGGCTCCAAACGGGCCTTCTCCAGAAAGGCGCGCGAGGTGATCAGCGTCCGGACGCGAGCCATGCGGCAGGCGCTCTGCATGCCGTCCACGCCAGCCGTGTAGTTGAGAATGGCCGGCACGCGCCGCTGAGCCGTCAGGCCGTAGAACAGGCAGGCGGTGGCGCCGGCGTTGGGCAGCAGCGCGCCAACGTATTCGCCCTCCCGGGTCAGCCGGCCGGCCAGCCGGCCCAGCGCCAGGCTGGTTTTGAGCAGGTGTCCGTAGGTCTGGTCCGCCTGGCGCACGTCTTCCAGCATGTCGCGGCCGCGGCCGTGCAGCTTGACGGCGTCCAGGAAGGCCTCGAACAGGGTGGTTCGCTTGCGCGCGGCGAACACCGACTCCTGCATGATGCGGCGCAGCTTCTCGCTGGCCAGCCGGCGGCGCAGCTTGGCCGTGCGCGCCACGGGCATCTCGATGTGGCGCGGCTCGCCGATAGTCAGCGTGACCCGCGGGAACCACTTTTTCGGGAAGTCGCCCGACATGCGGCTGACCCGGCTGTACTGCGGCCCGTCCAGATGCACCGGCACCACCGCGGCGCCGGTCTTGGCCGCCACCCAGGCCGGGCCGTCGTATATCTTCATGAGCGCGCCGGTGCAGGTGATGCGCCCTTCGGCGAACATCAGGACCGGCCGGCCGGCTTCCACCAGTCCCACCAGCGCCTTCATGGCCAGCGGATTCGCCGTGTCCACCACCAGGTAGGGGAACAGCTTCATGGGGATGCGGAAATACCAGCGGCTGGCGATGGTCGAGTGCATCAGCCAGACGGGCATTACCGGCAGAAACGTGCCCAGCAGCGCCCCGTCGAGAAACGACTGGTGGCTGGAGATGAGGAGCAGTTTGGCGTGCCGCTCCAACCGGCCGCGCACGCGGACGCCGAACAACAGGCGGAAGACAATTCGCGCGAGCAATTTCAGCATCGGTGAGCCCCGCCGGGCGATACGCCATTATAGCGGCGCGGCGTCCGGACCGCTAGACTGGGGAGGACGATGCTCTCACGAATCGCCCGGCGGATCGAGCGGTTGCTGGACACCCGCACGGCCGAAGAACTCGACATCTCCGACCTGCTGGCTCGCTCCATCGAGTTCCGGGGACGCTTCGAAGCCTTGCAGCGCGAGCTGAACCCCGGGCACTTTCGCTGGTATCCGTACAACTCCTTCGCCAATTTCGCGCACTTCGACCGCCTGCTCACGGGCGAGCGGCGGCGCCTGCTGGCCCTGGCCCGCGGCGGCCCGGTCATCGACATCGGCTGCGCCGACGGCGCGCTGGCGTTCTTCCTCGAGTCGCTGGGCCTGCGCGTGCATGCGCTCGACCACCCGGCCTCCAATTACAACCGCATGCAGGGCGTGGCCGCGCTCAAGCAGGCGCTGAGTTCGGATGTTGAGATCCTGGCCGCGGATCTGGACCGCGAGATCCACCTGCCCGAGCCGTTCTACGGCCTGGCGTTCTTTCTGGGCATCCTGTACCATCTGAAAAACCCGTTCCACGCCCTGGAGACGCTGGCCTCCCGCTCCCGTTACTTGGTTTTGTCCACTCGCATCGCCCGCTACACGCCCGGCCGCCGCACGGACCTGGCCGAAGAGCCCGTGGCCTACCTGCTCGAGGAAGGCGAGGCCAACCGCGACTGGACCAACTTCTGGATCTTCTCCGACGCCGGCCTGCGCCGCCTGCTCGGCCGCGCCGGCTGGCGGGTGCTGGATTACCAGGTCTTTGGCTCGGGCGAGGCCTCCGAACCCGCCGACGGAGACGCCGACGCCCGCGCCTTCTGCCTGGCGCAGAGCCGCCTGGTGGACGCCGAAACCAACCTGCGGTTGCTGGGCGGGTGGCACGAACTGGAATACCGCACCTGGCGCTGGACCGAGCGGCGGTTCTCGCTGGCTGCCGACGCGCCCGAAGGCGCCACGGCCCTGGAATTCTTCTTCTCGATTCCCGGCGAGGTCTTCGGGCGCCTCGGGCCGCTCACCCTCTCCGCTCGCGTGAACGGCGCTCCGCTTCCCCCGCGGATCTTCACGGCCGCCGGGCCCCAGCGCTACGCCGCCGCTCTGCCCCCCGGCGTTGCGGGCGACCTGCGCCTGGAGTTCGAACTCGACAAGGGGTTGCGCGACCCCGGGCTGGATGCTCGCGAACTGGGCGTTCAGGTGTGCTTTTCCCGGGACGACGCGCACGACGAGCGCCGTTGCTCGGCGCCGTTGTGCGTGTACTAGCGCTAGTAGACCAGCGAGTGACGCATCTGCCGCTCCAGGCGGCGCGTCGCGCGTTCGCTAATCAGATCCGCTACCTTGGTCAGCAAACCGGGCAGATCCTCAGGCTCGATCAGTACCGCGGCCTGGGAACGGGCCTGCGGACTACTTCGGTAGGTGGTCACCAGGGCCGTCGCGGGCTTGTTTTCCATCATGCGGGCGTGCCCGAGCACCTTAAGACCGGCATCCGGCGATTCCAGGTGAAGGTGGCTCAGCACCAACTCGTAAGCCTGGTCGTCGAGCATTCCTACAGCCTCGGCCGCGCTGGCGGCGGCGTCCACCTGATATCCCCCGGCCGTCAACACGGTCTGGAGGGTCAGGCGGGAGGCCGGATCGTCATCGACGAGCAGCACTCGCGCCAACGCCAGGGCCCTGTATTCGCCCGCGTCGTCGTCTTCCCTTCTCCAGGTATCTCGGATCACTCTTGGCAGCCTCCCCCACTGGAAGCTGACCCCAGTGTAACCGAGAACTCATGAAAACAGACCCCCAATTTTGCAGAATTTACTATTATCTTAATAGTTGCTGCAACAACTATCATTATAGTTTAATGTGCTCGACGGATCCGGGCCCCTCTCGCCCGCCACCCCATACGGTCTTTGATATAGTGGTGGGGTCTTATGACCGGACACGAGCAATTCCACCTGCACTCTCTGGACGAACTGCGCCGGCAAATTCGGCATCTAGGGCTGGATCTGGAGGCGCGCGAGGACATCTCTCCACTGTTGGAGCCCGCTCAGGTGGGGGACTTCCGGTTGCCGAACCGGATGGTGGTCCTGCCCATGGAAGGCTGTGACGGGCTGGCGGACGGCTCTCCGGACGAGCTGGTCTATCGCCGTTACCGGCGTTTTGCATCCGGCGGCGCGGGCCTGCTGTGGTTTGAGGCCACCTCCGTTGTGCCGGAGGCGCGGGCCAATCCGCGCCAGTTGTGGATCCACGAGGGCAACTGGGAGTCGTTTGCCCCGCTGGTCGCCGAGAGCCGGGCGGCCGCGCAGGCCTGCTTCGGCCACAACCACAGGCCCATGACGGTGCTGCAACTCACCCATTCGGGCCGTTACAGCAAGCCCGGAAAGGCTCCGGCGCCGATCATCGCTCACCGATCCAAGTTCCTGGACCCGATCCACAAGCTCGGCCCGGATTATCCCCTGATCACCGACGACGAGCTGGAACGCCTGGAGGATGAATATGTTACGGCTGCAAGGTGCGCGCGCAAGGCGGGCTTCGACGCAGTCGATGTGAAGGCCTGCCATCGCTACCTGATTTCAGAACTACACGCGTCGTTTACAAGGGAGGACAGCCGTTACGGCGGTCCTGCCCTGGAAAACCGCATGCGCTTTATCCGCAACATCGTGGGCAAGATCCGCGCCGCCGTGCCGGGTTTGACCATCACCACCCGCATGAATGCCTACGATGCCATGGCTTACCCATACGGCTGGGGCGTGGACCGGGAAGATCCCACCCAGCCGGACCTGAGCGAACCTGTCGAACTGGCCCGCCTGTTCCACGGCATCGGCGCTCCGCTGATCAACGTCACCATCGGCAACCCTTATTTCAACCCCTGGGTCAACCGGCCCTACGACCTGCCCATCGCCGGCGCACCGTTTCCGACCGAGCACCCGCTGATAGGAGTCTCGCGTTTTGTGCACATCGTGCGCCGCATCCAGCAGGAATTCCCCGGCCTGGCGGTGATCGGGGGCGGCTATTCCTGGCTGCGGCATTTCCTGCCCCACGTCGCGGCGGCCAACATCGCCCAAGGCTGGGTGAGCCTGGTGGGCGCCGGGCGCATGGCCTTCGCCTACCCCGATTTCGCGCGCGATTTGCTGGAGACCGGCCGGATGAACCCGGAAAAGGTCTGCGTGGCCTGTTCGGCCTGCACCCAGATCATGCGCGACGGCGGGCGCACGGGTTGCGTGCCGCGCGACGCCGCGGTGTACGAGCCGATTTATAAAGCCGGCCGCGCCGAGGCGCAGGAAACCATCGTCGAGATGGCCAAAACCTGCCGTCAGTGCAACAACCCGACCTGTGCGGGCAGGTGCCCGGCGCACGTCAACATTCCCGAGTTCGTGGGCCACATCGCGGCGGGCCGTTTCCGCGAGGCGTATGAAACGCTGCGCCAGGCCAACGTGCTGGCGGCGGTGTGCGGCTACGTGTGCCCGTCGGAGACGCTGTGCGAAGCCGGCTGCATCAACGAGCATTACACCGAGAGCGTGCCCATCCGGCACTTGCAGCGCTGGGTGAGCCGCAAGGCGGTGGAGGAGGGCTGGGCCGCCGAGCCGCGGCCGGTGACGGCGAACGGACGCCGCGTGGCGGTGATTGGCGCCGGGCCGGCGGGCGTGTCGGCGGCCTCGGCACTCGGCGCGCTGGGTTACGCGGTGACGCTGTTCGAGCGGGCGCAGGCGCCCGGTGGCGCGGCACAGGAGACGATTCCGGCGCTCCGTCTGCCGGACGTGATCATCCGGCGCGAGATCGACGCCGTGCTCCAGTCGAGCGGGCACGTCGAACGCCGCTACGGAACCGAGCTCGCAGCGGCGTACACGCTGGACCAACTGATGGCCGAGGGCTTCGCCGCCTGCCTGCTGGCCGTGGGCCTGAGCCAGTCCGCGCCTCTGCCGGCGTCCGTCCGCCCGAAGGCGGGATCCATCGGAGCGCTCGAATTCCTGGCTCAGGTCAAGAAGGGCGCTCCGGTTTCGGGTGACGTGCTGGTGGTGGGCGGCGGGAACACGGCCATCGACGCGGCGGTATCGGCCAAACGCGCCGGGGCCGCGGATGTCTCCATCGTCTATCGCCGGTCTTTCGCCGAAATGCCCGCCTGGCCGGAGGAACGCGACCAAGCCATAAAGGAAGGCGTGAACTTCCTCGTACTGACTCAGCCAACCGATTACGTCGTGGACGCCGAAGGCCGCGTGGCGGGCCTCAAAGTCGTGCGCACGCGGCTGGGCGCGCCCGGACCCGACGGCCGCCGTTCGCCCCAGCCCCTGTCCGGTTCCGAGCATGTGCTGCCGGCCGGCCTGGTGGTGGAGGCCATCGGCCAGCGCATCGGCGACCAACTGCGCGACGCCCTGCCCGGCGTGCGGATCACCACCGCCGGCCTAGTCTGGACGCCGGAAGGCTCCCTGGCCACCTCGCGCGCGGGCGTCTTCGCCGCCGGCGACCTGGTCAACGGCGGAACGACCGTCGTCCAGGCGGTGGCCGAAGGCGCTCGCGCCGCGCGGGAGATCGACGCGTGGCTGAACAAGCCGGTAACAGCTTAGATCAGGTTCCAAGGCTTGCGGGCTTCACGTGCGAGCAGCTTGGAAGCTTCGGCGTCGCTGGGGAACACCTCCCGCCCGGCGTCCCACTTGAGTTTGCGGCCGGTTTTCAGCGCGATGTTACCCAGGTGGCCGATGAGCGTGGCGCGGTGGCCGGTGACGGCGTCGGCGGGCGGCTTGGCGCGGGTGCGGACGCACTCGACGAACGCGCGCGCGTGCAGGGAAGTGGGCTCGGGCACGTTGGCCTGGCGGCGTTTGATGCGGTCGCGGTCGGGGTAGATCTCGAAGCCGATGCGGTCGGCGAACAGCGCGCCGTTGGTGCCGTAATAGGCCATGCCATGGGGGCGGTCGGCGGCGCCGCGGGCGTTGTAGTAGCGCATGCCGGCCGAGCGGCCGCCCACGCCGTGCGAGTTCAGTTCGCACATCTCGTAACTCATGATGAAGCCGGGATACTCGTAAGTGGCCTGGAGCGTGTCGGGCATTTCGCCGCCATCCTTCATGCTGAAACGCCCGCCGGAGGCCGACACCGAGAGCGGCGCGTCGGCGCCCATGATCTGGTGCACGGTGTCGAAGCGGTGGGTGCCGAAATCGGTGATCATGCCGCCCGAGTAATCCCAGAATTGACGGAACGTCGCGCCAAAGCGCCGGGGGTTGAAGGGGCGCAGGGGCGAGGGGCCGCAGTAGAAGTCCCAATTCAGCCCCGCGGGCGGCTCGGAGTCCGGCACGCGGCCGATCCCTTCCGGAAAGCGGTTGAAGTAGTTCCACACGCGCACGAAGCGCACCTCGCCCAGCTCGCCGCTCTGCACGATGCGCGCGCACTCGGCGAAGTGGGGCGAGGAGCGGTGCTGCGTGCCGGCCTGCACGATGCGGCCGGTGCGTTGCGCGGCCTCGATCAGCTTGCGGCCTTCGCGCACGTGGTGCGTCACGGGCTTTTCGACGTAGACATCCTTGCCCGCCTGGCAGGCCAGCACGGCCGCGGGAATGTGCCAGTGGTCGGGCGTGGCCACCAGGACGGCGTCCACGTCTTTGCGTTCGAGCAGGCGGCGGAAGTCCTTGAAAGTCTCCGCGCCGCCGCCGGCCCATTCGCGCGCCCGCGCGGCAAAGGTCTCGTAGACGTCGGCGACGGCCACGAACTCGGCGCCGGGGACCTCCTTCATGAAGCCCCCGACGTAGCGCCCGCGCCCGCCGCAACCGATCAATCCCAGCCGGACGCGCTCGTTTGCGCCCAGCACGCGGGACGCCGAAATCGCCGTGGCACCCGCCAGCCATGTCCGTCGTTGCATGAGGTATATCTTATCAGCGCCGTCACCAGGCGAGCGCGGCTGCGTGGACCCGCGGGTCGGCGCCCGCGCTCAGCGCGCCGGAGGCGGGGTCGATGAGAATGGCGGCGTTGCTGCCGATGCTCCACGGCCCCTGCACGTAGAGCTTGTGCCCGCGCCGGACCAGGACGGAGCGCACGGCCTGGGGAATGCGGTTCTCGACGATGGACTCATTGGGGTGCATGGTGTGCGGAAACGGCGAACTGGGGAAGCTGTTGGTGGTCCACCGCGGCGCCTCGATCGCCTCCTGCACGTTCATCCCGAACTCGACGATGTTCAGCAGCGTCTGCATGGTCATCATGCACTGGTGGTCGCCGCCCGGACTTCCCGCAACGAGAAACGGCTTGCCGTCCTTCAGCGCCAGCGTGCCCTGGAGTGTGCTGCGCGGCCGCTTGCCGGGCGCCAGGGCGTTGGCGTGCCCCGGCACCAGCGAGTAGTAGTCGCCGCGGCAGTTCAGAAAGAACCCCAGGTTGCCCATCGCCACCTTGGTCCCATAGCCGCTGTGCAGGCTGGGCGTGAAGGTGATAGCGTTGCGCTGCCGGTCCACGACGGCGATGTAGCTGGTGTCGCCTTCGTGATCGCCGTCGCCGCCGATGGTCAGGTCGCGCGGCCGCTGGACCCCTGCATCGCCGGGACGAAACTCGGCCGAGGCTTTGTCCTTCGCGATCAGTTTGCGCCGCTCCTCGGCATAACGCTTGGAGAGCAGGACGTCGTAAGGGATCTGGATAAAGTCCATGTCGCCGAGATAGGTGTCCCGGTCCGCCATGGCGAGCTTCATCGCCTCCACCGACGTGTGGATGTAGTCGGCGCTGTTGAGGCCCATGGATTTCAGGTCATAGCCTTCGAGGAGGTTCAGCGCGAAAAGCTCGGCCGGCCCCTGGGTGGCCGACGGGTTCTTATACACCGTGTAGCCGCGATAGTCGATCGAAATGGGATCTTCCACCTTGGCGGTGTAGGAGGCGAAATCGTCGTACCGGAACAATCCGCCATTCTGCTCGGAGAAGGCGGCCATCTCGCGCGCGATATCGCCTTTGTAGAACCGGTCTCTGGCCGCGCGCAGGCCGGCTTCCCGGCCCTGTCCGCGCGCCTGTTGTTCCGCCTCGACCAGGCGGCGGAGCGTGCGGGCAAGGTCCGGGTTCCGGTAGACCTCGCCTTCTTTCCAGCCGCGATCGAGACCCAGCAGCCGGACGCTGGTGGGATACTTCCGGAACGGGCTGTCCGGAGTGGCCGGCCGGCGGGCGCGGGAGAGCGGATAGCCTCGCTCGGCCAGATCGATGGCGGGCGCAAGCACCTCCCCAAACGTCTTCGTGCCCCAGCGGGAAAGCAGGATATACCAGGCGTCGATCACGCCCGGCACGGTCCCGGAGAGCAGCGAATCGTTCACCGGGATCTTTCCGTTCTGGTGCTGCTGGTACCACTCGATGGTCGCGAGTTTGGGCGCCGTGCCCTCGGCGTTGACCGACCAGGCTTTCTGCTTCGCGGCGTCGTACACCAGCAGAACGGCGTCCCCGCCAATTCCGTTCGAGCTCTCCAGCACGTAGCCCAGAACGGCCTGCCCGCCCACGATGGCATCGAAGGCGTTACCGCCCCCATCCAGAATCTTCTGGGCCGCCAGCGTCGCGTACATGCTCATGGACGTCACGGCGTAGTTGGTCCCGCGCGCGGCGGGCGCCACGGTTCGCGACGGCGACGGATCGCCGACCACGACGCGCTCGTACCTCCCTTGGGGCTGCGCGCGGGGAGCGAGCGCTCCGATCGTCGCAATGGTAAGAACCAGGCTCAGTCGTCTCATATGGACTCTTCTCCGTTCCAGGAATCACTCATCGGGAAAAATGACTTTGGCAAGGTCTTCCCGCTTCTTGGGGCGCATCTCCAGCCAGACTCCGCCGGCCAGGCTGGCCGCGGCCAGTCCGAA
>JACQZT010000147.1 GCA_016213755.1 Acidobacteriota bacterium
CCCAGACTCCGGCTCACGCACGCCAGCGAGCTGGCCTGGGCGCCCAGGGCCACTACATCCGCCCGAATTGGCGCCGCCGACTGCCGCAGAGTCTCCGCCACGGTGCATGGATTGCCGCCGCAGTTGTCGCCGCCCGCCGCGATCAACAGCAGGCGCCCCGACTTTCCCTGCAACACGCGCAACGATTCCAGCAGGGTCCGGGACGGCAGGCACTGCCCGTGCGGGTTCAGTGCCCCCAGCCTCCGGCCGAGCCGTTCGGCGCGGCCCTTCGAAGCCGCGTGGACGTCTTCCAGCACTTCGAAATCGCCGCAACTTCCCGTGCGGTGCCCAAAAACCACGACTCCCAGGGCTACGTTGCCGGGAAACTCGCCGATCGCCTGCCGCACCGCCTTGCGCGCCACGTCAATGCGCCGCGCCGCGCCCAGGTTCTGGCTCATCGCCGCCGACGCGTCCAGAATGATTACCAGCGGTTGCGCCGCGGGCTGGGCCAAAAGATTTCCGGCGAAGAGGCTGCACGCAATGGCAATACGGGAAGATGACATCCTGAACGCATCATATCGATGCCAGGCGATACGCCGCAATCTGCGATGATGGTCCAACCGCACCGTGAAACGTTTCTCGCTTTGGATACCCAGCCTGACGATGCTGCTGGTTTCGCTGATCAGCTACATCGACCGCAACACGCTGGCGCTGCTGGCGCCCACGATCCTGGCGGAAACCGGCCTCAGCGCCGAGCAGTACGGGTTCGTGATTTCGGCCTTCTCGATCGCCTACATGGCCGGCAACCCCTTGTGGGGCCGGGCGCTCGACCGCTTCGGTTTGCGGCCGGGGATGCTGGCGGCGGTGTCGTTCTGGTCGCTGGCGTCGGCGGCGCACGCGCTCGCCGGGGGCTTCCTGAGCTTCGGGGCGGCGCGCACGGCCCTGGGGTTCGGCGAAGGCGCCACCTTTCCGGGCGGCTTGCGCACGGTGGTGCAGACGCTGCCTCCTTCGCGGCGCGCGCGCGGCATCGCGGTGGCTTACAGCGGCGGTTCGCTGGGCGCGATTGTGACGCCTCTCATCGTCACCCCCATCGCCATGTGGTGGGGCTGGCGGGCCGCGTTCCTTTTCACCGGGATGGTGGGCGTGGCTTGGCTCGGCGTTTGGCTGGTGGTTAGCCGGCGGCCCGAGATCCGCGTGGCGCGGCGGGATCCCGGAGTTGGCGACACCCAGGCGCGCATCGGCGTGCTGGACCGCAAACTGTGGGCGTTCATGCTGGCCTACGCCTTCGGCGCGATTCCGCTGGCCTTCGTCATCTATGGAGCGCCCATCTACCTGAGCCGCGCGCTGGGCAAGTCGCAGGCGGCCATCGGCGCGGTGTTGTGGCTGCCGCCGCTGGGCTGGGAGATCGGCTACTTCGTCTGGGGCTGGCTGGCTGACCGCGCCCGCGGCAACGGCGGGCTGGCCCGGCTCATGCTGACGGCCGCCGTGCTGAGTCTGCCGCTGGCGCTCGCCGCGCGGATCGGGAGCTTTCCGCTGGCCATGGCGGAGTTGTTCTTCTCGATGTTCGTCGCCGCCGGATTTATCATTCTGGCGATGAGCTACGCGACGCGGGTCTTCTCGTCCAGCCACGCGGGCCTGGTGGCGGGCTTCGGCGCGGGCGCCTGGTCGGCGCTGGTGGCGCTGGTAATGCCGGTCTTCGGCCGCCTGCTCGACCTGCGGGCCTGGGACGCCGCCTTCTCTCTGGCCGCGCTGCTGCCGCTGGCCGGCTTCGCGGCCTGGCGCTTGCTGGCTACAGGCGCAGGAACCACTTCCGGCGCCACATCACCAGCGCCGGCAGGTACAGAAGCAGGACGAAGCTGACGGCGAACAGCAGCGAAGCGTTCATCGGGCTGGCCAGCGGCGAAAAGACGCGGGCGAAAACCCACACGTGGAGCGAAACGGGCTTGCCGTCCGCGCCGGACCAGCGGATGACCTCCAGCACGTCGCCCAGCACTCCGGCCAGCACGTACACGGTGATGGCGTTCATCCCGTAAATGGTGAACGGCCGGCCCCAGCGGCGCCAGCCGCGGCCGTCGATCAGCCAGTAGCACAGCGCGAACAGTGTGAAGGCCATGCCGGCCGTGAAGAGAGCGAAAGAGCTGGTCCACAGATTCTTGTTGATCGGGAGCCACACGTCCACCACGTTTCCGGCGAAGATCAGCGAGACGCCGGCGGTGAACATCCAGGCGGCCTTTTCGGC
>JACQZT010000148.1 GCA_016213755.1 Acidobacteriota bacterium
ATAAAACATTCCGTGGAACGTCTGTTTTAGCCTAACTTGCCTTTGATATTTTGTTCAGCCCTTTTTCTCAGTCCAACTTCCGCTCCTGAACTTGCCCAGCGTTTGCCGCGCAAGATCCGCCGGAAATTGGATAAAGTCGAGTTGAGGGAGCGATTCTACTCCTCCTGGAGCATTTGCGAGCGGGCGATGCGTTCCCCGCGGAAGATCACCAGCGAGATACGCTCGGTCGCCGAGATGTCCTGGAGCGGGTTGCCGTCCACCACCACCAGCGTGGCTTCGTATTCCGGAGCGATGGCGCCGATGCGGCCGCCCGCATTCAGCCGGCGCGCCGCGTCGAAAGTTGCGGACTGGAGGGCTATCGCCGCGGGAACTCCGGCTGCGACCCAAAGCTGAAGTTCGCGATGCAGCGCGGGGCCGTGCGGCAGCAGCGGGGCGCCGGAGCCGGTGCCCAGGGCGAGTTCGCGCGTGAGTTCGATGGCGCCGCCTGGCGGCTCCAGCCGTTCGGCCACCGCGCGGGAAGACAACCACCGCTTGGCGGACTCGATCAGCGCCAGAGGGACGGCCTGCTGCACCAGCGAGCGCTCGAGCGGCGCCGCGCTGCGGGCCTCGGCGCAGCGCCGGGCTTCCGCCGCTGCCAGCATGGGCATCCGCGCACCGGAAAGCTCGCCGGTGAAAACCTCGGCCCCCAGCCGCATTCCGGAACGAATGTCCCTGGCCGCCGGCGCAAGCAACTCCGGCGGGTCGCCCACGCTGCGCACCGCCGTCACCCCGCAGTAGAGATAGGCCCGCAGCGCGCGCCGGATGGCCTTGAGCGGGTCCGCGGGCGGCTGGTTCGGGAAGCCTCCGGGCTGTGCGAGCGAGACGCGCAGGTCGATGAACCCCGGCAGCACCGTCTTTCCGGAAGCCTCGATCGACTCGGCGTTCAGGCTCTCCGCCGGGGGCGCGGGCCCGGCATAAACGCGCTCGATGCGACCGCGCCGGATGAGCACCGCGCCGGTCTCGACGACCCGGCCGTCGCCCACGAAGATCCGCGCGTCCCGGATCAGCAGGGTGCGGCCGCGCGACATGTCGCGCAGCAGGATCTTCGCCTTGGTCACATTCTCGCGCGAATAGGCCTGCCAGCCGCCCAGCAACAGAAACGGCAGCAGCACCGCCGCCAGCCAAAGCTTGGCCGAAGCGCGGACCTTCTCTTCCTTCTCCCAGCGGAACAGCTTGACCGAAATCAGCGTCGCCAGCAAGAGCGTGATTGCCAGCCCCGCCACCGCCTGCCAGCTTGCGGCCAGCGACTCGTTGCGAATCATGATGCCTTGCAGGCCGGTGTACAAATACGTGGCGGGCAGGAACTGTGCGACCACCTGGAGCCAAACCGGAAGCATGGTCAGCGGAAAAGTGGCGCCGCTCAGAAACAGCATGGGCAGGTACAAGAGCTGAATCAGGATCTGGCTCTCCTGCACCGAGTTCACCACCGAAGCCACGATCAGGCCCACCGACCGGAAACTGACGATGGCCAGCGACAGCAGCACAAGCAGCGACAGCCAGCGCTGGGGAAACGGCATGCCGTACAGAAGATGCGATAGTCCCACAATCAGCGCGGCGGCGGGAATGTAGTTCAGCCAGCCGGTCACCATGGAAGCGACCAGGATCGGAGCGGCCGAGATCGGAGCTACTTTGAAACGTCGCAGGATGCCCAGCTCCCGGTCCTGCACCGCGCGGATGCCGGCGCCGAAGAAGCCGCCGCCCAACGCTCCCAGGATCAGCACCATGGTCGCCACCTGCGTGATGGCGCCGCCCTGCCGGGCCTCGAACGACTGCGCAAAGACGAAGAAGAACGCCAGCGGGAAGGCGTAGTTGAAGAACAGCACCAGGCGGTCGCGGGCCGTCAGCTTCAGGTTGATGGCGATATGGGCCAGGTAGCTTCTCATTCGCGCAGGCTCTTGCCGGTAAGTTTGAGGAAGACATCCTCCAGCGTCGGCCGTTTGAGGTGGATGTCTTCGAGTTCCAATCCCCGCTGGTCGATCCATTTCACCAGTTCCATCAGCGTTCGGGCGGGGCGCGAGGAACTGATGGCCAGGGTGCACCCGTCCGCGCCCGGGCGGGCTTCGTCGGCGTCGGGGAAAGCGGGAACCGGCTCGGGCAGCGGGCGGGCGCAGCGCACCTCGATCAGCGATTGACCAAGGGTCCGCTCCTGAAGCTCGCGCGGCGTGCCGAGCGCGATGATGCGGCCTTCGTCGAGGATGGCCACGCGGTCGCAGAGGCGTTCGGCTTCCTCGATGTAATGGGTGGTGAGCAGGATCGTGCGCCGGTCGGCGCGGAGTTCCTCGATGAGCGAGTGGATCTCCAGCCGCACCTGCGGATCGAGGCCCGCGGTGGGCTCGTCGAGGAACACCAGTTGCGGGTCGTTGAGCAGCGCCAGGGCCAGCGCCAGGCGCTGCTTCTGCCCGCCGGAAAGGCGGGAGTAATAGACATCTCGCTTCTCGCGCAGTTGGAGCCTTTCGAGCAGGCGCCCCTGATCCACGGTCCGCTTATAGAAAGCCGAGAACAGGGTGAGCGCTTCCAGAACCGTGATCTTGTCCGGCAGATTGGTGGATTGCAGGCACACGCCGATGCGTTCTTTGAGCGCCGTCAGTTGCACATCGGGGTCGCAGCCCAGAACCGAGACCTCGCCGGAGGTGCGCGGGCGCAGTCCTTCCAGGATCTCGACCGTGGTGGTCTTGCCCGCGCCGTTGGGGCCCAGCAGCCCGAAGATCTCGCCCGTGCGGACCTCGAAGTCGATGCCGACCACGGCCTCGAAATCGCCGTAGCACTTGCGCAGGTCGCGGGCGCGAACCGCGGGTTCTTGGCCGGTCACTGGCCGGCCAGAACCCGAATCGACTCGCGGCAGAAAGCCGGCAGGTCGTCCGGCCGCCGGGAGCTGACCAGGTTGCGGTCCACCACCACCTCGGCGTCTTGGTACAGGCCGCCGGCGTTGATCACGTCGTCCCGGATGGCGAAGAAGCAGGTGGTTCGACGGCCGCGCAGGATGCCGGCCGAGCAGGGCACCCACAAGCCGTGGCAGATGGCCGCCACCAGCTTGCCCTGGGCGTCGAGGTCCTTCACCAGTTGGTTGGCCCGCGGATAGCGCCGGATGAAGTCCGGCGCGAAGCCACCGGGAATCACCACTCCGTCGAAGTCCTTCGCGGCGGCTTGGTCGTAGGACAGATCGCACTTCACCGGGTAGCCCAACTTGCTGGTGTAGGTCTCGCCCGCCTGGGCGCCCACGGCGACCACTTCGGCGCCGGCTTCCCGCAAGCGGTAGAGCGGATACCAGACTTCCATCTCCTGGTAGATATTGTCGACCAGAATTGCGACACGCTTGCCCTTCAGATCCATACGGTCATTGTAGACCGGATCTAGAGCGGTTCAGGAAGCGCCAGGGAAGCTTTGGCCAGGGCGCGTTGCAGCACATCGGCCGCTTCGGCTTCGCGGAGCGATCGGGAGATGGAGAGCTCGGAGATGAGCATCTGGCGCGCCCGGTTCAGCATCTTCTTCTCGCGGAAGGAGAGCGGCTTGTTCCGCTGGAGGATCAGCAAGCTTTTGAGCACCTCCGCGATTTCCAGCAAGGAGCCGTTCCGCATCTTCTCGGTATTGATTTTGAAGCGGTCCTTCCAATCCGGGCAGAAACGGCACCCGCTGCCGGACAGGAACAGGAGGACCCGGCCGATCTCACCGTTGCGCGTCACGGGGCGCAGCCCCACCTCGCCGACGTGCGAGAAGGGGACCATGACGGTCATGCTGCTGAAGGAGAGCCGCAGGAGGTAAAACCGCTCGAACTGACCGCCAGAGGGCCGGGTGGCGATGTTCTCGATTGTACCGATGCCCTGGTTGGGGTAGACTACCTTCTCCCCAATGCGAAAGGTCATGCACGGACCCCTATACACCAGAATGGAGTTGCTTCTTACACCACCGGACCTGAAAGAGAATGTTAATCCGAATCAATTTACATGTCAACAAAAAAGCCCTTCAAAAACCAACAATGACGGGGCTTCCGGGCAGACGGCTGCAAAACAGACGTGAAACTAAACGAAGGGTGAAAGATTCGAACCGGCGATAACGCTGAGGAATGGTCACCTTACGGGAGTGTACAGTTCCTCGGGACCGAAACGGTCGGACTTAGGCCATCAGTTTGCGGATGAAGGCCAGGTTGCGCTTCATGTCGGCTTCGACCGAGCCGGAGGGGGAAGAGGTTTCCAGATTGGCGAAGCCTCGGTAGCCGATGTCGCGAATGGTCTTCAAGACCAGGGTGAAGTCGATCTTGCCTTCGCCCATGTAGCCCTTGTCCTTCAGGTGAATCTGGCCGATCCGCTTGGCGCCCAGCCAGCGCATTTCCGGAATGATGTCGAAGCCGTTGTTGAGCGAATTGCCGACGTCGTAGTAGGTCTTGACGGCCTTGGAGCGGGAGCGCTCCATGATGCGGACGTTGTCCCGGGCCGAGATGGTGTCTTCAAGCGCCAGGATGATCTTGGCCTTTTCGGCTTGGGGGCCCAGTTCGCGCAGGATGTCGCCGACGTAGTCCATCTCCTCGTGGGTGGTGAGGGCGCCTTTGCCGAAGAAGGGCATTAACATGACTTTGGCGTCCAGTTTCTGAGTGATGCGGATGCCGTCGGCCAGCCACTTCTGGCCAAGTTTGTCATTTTTAAGATAGTTAACGTGCAGGATGTCGAGGCACGTGCCGGCCAGCCGGATCTTGTTCTTGCGCGCCTCGGCGATGTAGCGGGCCTGGATTTCGGGCGAATCCAAAGTCAGCTTGTTATCGACCGGCTTGCGGCCCAGGCTGACCTCGACGCCTTCAAAGCCCAGGCTGGCGGCCAGTGCCACGGCTTCGATCTGGGCGGACTTGCGCAGGTTCCAGTCGGTGACGCCGATTTTGAGCGGCGAACGGGCGGCGGCCAGAGGCCCGGCGGCGGCGAGTCCCGCGCCGGCGGCCAGAAAGTCTCTACGCAGCATCATGGGGGTTCTCCAATCCTTCATTTCGGAATATCCGCAAGCGGTATTTCCACGTGCCGGATCTTCTTGCGGTTCCAAGTATACGTTACATGCACATTGCCGTCCAAGCTCTGGATCACGGCCGGGTAGGAAAACTCGCCGGGTTCGGTTTCCAGCGCGAGGAAACTGTTGAACTCGCCGCCGTCTTTGGAGACGGCCACATTGAGCGGGCTGCGGCCGCGCGAGGTGTGGTTGTAGACCAGGACCACGCGCCCGTCGCGCAAGCCGGCGGCGTCGATGCCGCTGTTCGGGTTGGGGAGACCGAGGGGCCGCGCGGGGGTCCAGGTGCGGCCGCCGTCGGCGGAATCGGAGTAGCAAATGCGGCCGATGTCGGCTGTGGCGCGGACGTACATGCGCAGCCGGTGGTTCGTGAGGGGCACGATGGCGGGCTGGATGAGGCCGTGGGTGGAGCGCCAGGCCGCCGAGTCGGGCACCTGGGCGGGGCCGTCCGCGCCGGGTTTCGCCGGCGGGGGTCCCACGATGGGGCCGTGTTTGGTCCAAGTGCGGCCGTTGTCGGTGCTGCGTTCGACCCAGCAGGCCCAGGAGCGATAGCTTTCCACCGAGGTTCCGGCCAGGATGGTCCCGTCCCGGAGCACCAGGGGCTTGTTCTTGATGGGCCCGAGGAGACCGGCGGGCAAGTGCTCGATGGCGGACCAGGTCCCGCCCTGGTCGCGGCTGGAGCGAAGCGCACCGGTCCAGGTCTGGGGGCTGGGCCCGAATTTGTAGGAGAGCCACAAGACCTTGTTCGGGGCGAAGAACAGCACGGGATTGTAGGTGGCGATTTTCGGCTCGCGGGCCAGTTCGAAGGGCTCGGACCAGTCGGAGGCGGTCCGGCGGGCGCCCCAGATGGCGACATCCGGATGGCCTTCGTTCGTGCCGCCGAACCAAGCGGCGAGGAATTCGCCGGGGCTGGTTTGGACGATGGTGGAGGCGTGGCAGGAAGGGAAGGGCGCGGTGTCGCAGACGAACTCGCGCTTGGGCTCGGCGGACGCCGCGGCGGCGGCCAGCAGCAAGAGAACGGTTTTCATGATCCTCCTACCACCGTACACTAATTCGGTGACAGGCTACTCTTTCCCCAATTTCGACGCGTGGTCTTGTTGATTTCATGGGATGTACCGCTTAGGCAGGAGCGGAAGGTGCCGTTCATCAACGAGTTCCAATTGGGGAAAGAGTAGCCTGTCACCGAATTTACTGCAACACGTTAGCGTTTTGACATCCCGGTAACTCACCGTAACTTTCTTGGCTTCCCGCACGCAGAAGCGTATAGTCTCAACTGGTTTCGCAGACGGAGTTTCAATTAAGACCTTGGGGGTTGCTATGAAGTGTAGAAAAACTGTACAGGTGATGGTGATGCTCGTCCTCTGGGCGCTGCCCGGTGCGGCACAGGTGGATCGGGCGACATTGGCGGGGACCGTCACGGACGCCACCGGCGCCGTAGTTCCTGGCGCAAAGGTGGAAGTTGGGTCGGCCCAGACGGGGTTGCGCCGGGAAGCGCAGACCGGCGCCGCCGGCAACTATTCGCTCACGTTCCTTCCCATTGGCGACTACAAGGTCGAAGTTTCGCTGCAGGGATTCCGCACGGCGACGATCCAGGACGTGCGGTTGGGCGTAGGCGAGACCCGCACGCTAGACGTGAAGCTGGAAGTGAGCGGCGGCGCCACGGCGATCACGGTCGAAAGCCAGGCCACGCCGCTGGTACGGGACTCGGCGACGCTGGGAACGGTGGTCGGCTCCGAGCATATGCGGGAGATTCCGCTCAACGGGCGGCATTGGGCCAGCCTGATGGCCCTGGCGCCGGGCGCGATTAATACCGGCGAGGGCAACCAGCAGTCGATCCGCTTCGTGGGCCGCGCCCGCGACGACAACAACTGGACCTTCGACGGTCTGGATGCCACGGGCGTCAAAGACCCCCGCCAGGAAGCGGCGTTGCGGCTGGTCATCAGCACCGACTCCATCGCCGAGTTCCGGGTGAATTCGACCCTGTACTCGGCCGAATCCGGCAGCGGGGCGGGCGCGCAGGTGAACCTGGTTTCCAAGTCCGGCTCGAACGAATTCCACGGCAGCGTGTTCGAGTTCTTCCGCAACGACCACATGGACGCCCGCAACCCGTTCGACACCGCCAAGCAGCCGTTCCGGCTCAACCAGTTCGGGGGCAGC
>JACQZT010000149.1 GCA_016213755.1 Acidobacteriota bacterium
CGGCCACGCAGCCCGTGAAGGAAAGGATCTCACCCGCCGCGGCCTGGATTTCCGGCGGCGGGCCGGGCCGCCGCCGCTCGGCGGTCCAGGCGCCCAGCGCCAGACAGGCGGCCAGCAGCGCCACGAAGGCCACCGCCCGGCGGCAGCGGGCCCAGGCGAGCAGGGTGAGAAGAGACAGCGCCGCCAGGGCGGCTAACAGCTCGCGGGGGTCGAACTCGAGAAAGTGCGCCGCGAGGATTCCGCCCGCAATGGCAGCCAGCGGCGCCAGAAGCGGGTCGCGCAATGAATATCGTGGTGGTGGCCGGGAAAGTTCTCAACGGCGGAAGACAATGGCGTCGTCGATGGAGATCTCCGAGCCCTTGGATTCGCGGAACGGCTCGCCGCGAACCACGAGACGGACCGTATGGTTGCCGTTCTTGAGGCCCCAGGCATGCCAGATGGCGTTGCCGCCGCGGGCGCCGTCGCCGTCGGAATAAACATCGATGCGGCGGTCCAGTTTGCCGTCCAGGTAGACATCCGCCGTGCCGCCGGCGGGAAGGTAGGAGCCGCTGATCATGATGCCCGCGCCATCGAAGGCCAGGGCCGCCTCGGCGCCCTTCTCCGCCGCGGTTTTCACGCCCCGCGGCGAGCCGTCGCGGCGCTTGCCCTCGGCCTCCTTCCAGGCGCCTTTCCAGGTCCAGCGTGCGTCGCCTGTGCCAATGCGCTCGGCGGGCCGGCCCGGATTCCAGAGTTCGAGCTTGGGTGGCCGGACTGTCTCGAGCTTCACCGTCACCCGGTCGCCCTCGACGCGGCCGCCGGTTTTTTGGATCAGCGCCAGGGCGCGCTTCTCGGTGCTTTCCACAATGGTGCGGAAGCTGAAGTCGGTGAAGCGGAACTTCTGATCGGCGATGGCCGGGATCCCGCCCTTCCACTCCTCGGGGATGGCCTTGTAGCCCAGCATGACGCCCAGAATGCCGCCGGCCGAGGCCGGGTTGCAGTCCGAGTCCTGGCCGGCGCGAGTGGAGATGTCCAGGGTTTTGAAAAAGTCGCGCTCGCCGTACAGCAATCCCAGCGCGATGAAGCCGCCGTTGAGCTTGGCGTCGATGTTGTAGTCGGTGAGGGCGCCGACGGGGCAGGCGTCGTCCCGGTCCCACTTGTCGTGCAGAAGCTGCCAAGTCTTTTTCCAGTCCGAGGGGTTCTGCTTGTGCCAGGCCAGCACGTCGGAGATGAGCCGGGCGTACGGGCTCTTGGCCGGGATGCAGGTCAGCCCGGCTTCGACCACCCGGCGCGGGTCGCTCTCGAAGAAGGCCGCCGAGTACATGCAAGAGACGAACATGCCGCCGTAGACGCCGTCGCCGTAATTCATGACCCGTCCGGCGCGCAGGGCGATGTCGTTGGAGGAGCGGTACAGCCCCGGCGCCATCACGCCGATGAAGTCGGCCTCGATCTGGAAGTCGATGTCGTCGGCGTGCGCATTGTACTTGGGATTCCCCGACAGATGCCCCGGCACGCCGCGTTTGAGCGCGCGGCGGCCCTCCATATTGGCGTGCCACAAGGCGTACTTGGAATCGCGGAACATGGCCCCGAAGTCGTCGCTGGTGGCGCCGAGTCCCTTGTCGTCGAGCACCTTGGCGAAGGTCATGTCCACGTACAGGTCGTCCTGGCCGAGCGAATTGGACACCCGGCCGGGGGTCCATTTGGGCAGGTCGCCCTCCAGTATCCTGCCTTGCGCCTTGAACTCGGTCGGGGCGCCGTAGCTGACGCCGATCATCTGGCCCGCCCAGGCGCCCTCGATCCGGTCGCGCAACTCGGCGCGGGACATCTCGCGGCTGGCCGGGCCGGCCGCGTACAGCGAGGCGGCGAAACATATCGACAGCGTGAGGATTCGCATACGACCATCCCTTACTTGTGCGTGCCCTTGGCGCGCTCCATGTACTTCAGATTGGCGACGTCGAGGCGGACCAGGTCGCCGGTCTTGATGAATTGAGGAACCATGATCTCGACGCCGGTTTCGAGCTTGGCCGGCTTCCAGGTGGAATCCTGCTGCGCGTGCACGGGCGGCGCGGTGTCGGCGATGCGGACCTCCAGGACGTCGGGGAAGGCCACCGCCACCGGGGCGCCCTCGACGAATTCCACCTGCACCCGCATCTCGGCCTGGAGCAGGCGGGCCTGCTCGCCGATGAGGGAGGCCGGCAGCGCGACCTGCTCGAACGTCTCGGGATTCATGAAGCAATAGCCGTCGGTGTCGGCATACAGGTAATCCATGGGAGTCTTGTCGACGGGCACGTCCTCCAGTTTCAGGTCCGCCCGGAAGCTGTGCTCCCAGAGCGTCCCGGTGGAAAGGTTCTTCAAGCGGCAGTGCGCCTGGCCCCCCATTTTCCCCTGCCCGGGATGATAGTCGGCAATCAGAATCTTGTAAAGCTGGCCTTCGTGCCGGACCGCCATGCCGGCGCGAAGCTGCGACGCAGTCACCATGAAAGCCTCCGGAACGCTGAGGAACATTATATGCCCTGCGGGGGGCAGTTGCGTCCCGAGGAGAACTGGAGTACTGTGTATCAAATTGGGTTCCCCGGCCGTTTGGCCGGAAAGTAGCTGCTAAGATCCTGGAAAGGGGTATAGGTAATGTCCGCTATTAGAACGGGTGCACTGCTGTTTCTCATCGCGCTGGCTGCGCTGGCACAGGTGGCCACGTCGCGATTGGATGGGATCGTCGAAGACGAGAGCGGGGCGGTCATCCCGGGCGCCAAGGTTCTCGTCGTGAACAGCCGTACCCAGGCGCGCGCGGAAACGACGGCCAGCGCCGAGGGCCGCTTTATCTTTCCTTCCCTGCAACCGGGATTGTACACGGTGACGGTGGAGGCGCCTGGTTTCCGCAAGGCGGTGGTCAGTGCTCTGGAATTGAACGCGGCCGCCACGGTCAGCGAGCGCATCAAGCTCGAGATCGGCCAGGTGACCGAGAGCGTGGTGGTGGAAGCCAATGCGGTGCGCGTGCAGACCACGGAAGCGCAAATCGGGCGTTCGGTGACCATGCGGGACATCGATACGCTGCCACAGTTGGGCCGCAGCCCCATCATTCTGGCGGTCTTTTCGCCCGGGGTGCAGATCGATCCCGGCGACACGACGTTTTCGCGGGTGAACGGATTGCGCCAGGGCAGCAATAATTCCAAACTGGACGGCATCGACGTGAACGACGCCGTGGTGCCGCGGTTGGGGCTGTCGTTGACGGCCAATAACACGGACTCGGTGGGCGAGTTCCGGATTGTGACCAACGGCGGCAAGGCGGAGTACGGCCGCAGCGCCGGCGCGCAGGTGGAACTGGTCACCCGTTCGGGCACCAACCAGATCCAGGGCAACGCCTTCGATTACCTGCGCAACACCGCTCTGAACGCCAGCAACTTCTTCAACAACGCTTCCGGCGTGCCGCGGCCCAAGTATATTCAGAATCTCTTCGGCGGCTCGCTGGGCGGACCCATCATCAAGAACAAGACCTTCATTTTCGGCAACTACCAGGGCAGCCGCGTGAAGCAGGAAGTGGTTCGCAACCGGACCGTCCTCACGCCCCAGGCCAAGCAGGGCATCTACCGCTGGGCCGGCGGATCGTATGACATCGTGCGCAACGATCCCAGAGGCAAAGGCATCGACCCGGAGATGGCCAAGATCTTCAAACTGCTGCCCGATCCGAACAACAGCGACGTCGGCGACGGCTTCAATACGGCCGGCTTCCGCTTCAACAACCCGGCCGACAGCAGCAACAACCAGGTCACCATCAAGGCGGACCACAACCTCTCGAGCGACCACCGGATCTTCTTCCGCTACAGTTGGTTCAAGACCTACTCGATCGACAGCCTCAACAACGCCGACGCCACCTTCCCGGGCCTGCCGCAAGGGGCGCAAGGCGGAATCCGTTGGGGCTACTCGTTCGGCTCGGACTGGGCGCTCACCCCGACGATCGTAAACGAGTTCCGCATCGGCCGCCAGAGCGCCAGCGTGGATTTCTGGCGCCCGGGCCGGCTGAAGGGGCCTGCGATCGCGTCCAACCTGTTCTACGATCCGCACCGGACCGCCTTTCCCCAGGGACGCAACTCGCCGGTGAACGATGTCACCGAAAACATCACCAAGATCCTGCGCAAGCACACGCTCAAAGCCGGCGTCAGCATGCGCTTTATCAATCAGTATGGTTACAACGACGCCGGCATTTACCCCGACGTGACCCTGGCGACGAGCTTCGGCAACAGCGTGCCCTCGACGGTCGGACCGGCCGGTCTTTCTTCGGCCAACCGGCAGACGTTCGACAACTTGTACAACGATTTGCTGGGGCGCATGAACCAGGTGACCCAGACGTTTTACAGTGATCTGGAGAAGTTCCAAGCGGCCGGAATGCCCCGCGTTCGGAATCACCTGGTCGGCGAGCAGGGCTGGTTTTTCCAGGACGACTGGAAGGTGTCCCGAAACCTGACCCTGAATCTAGGTCTGCGCTGGGAGTTCTTTGGCGTTCCTAAGGAGCGCGACGAATTGATGGGCACGCTTGACAAGATTGGCCAGATGAACAGCGTCTCGCAGATTTCCGATCTCAAGGTGAGCCGGAAGAACGCCTGGTACAACCGCGAGTGGAACAACTTCGCTCCCCGCGTCGGCTTCGCGTGGGACGTCCGAGGCGACGGCCGGACGGCCATCCGTGGAGCCTACGGCACTTACTACGACCGTCTGATCGGCGCCACGATCAGCTCCGTGGACGGCGGCACGCCGGGTTTTTCCCAGAGCGTCCCGGTTTACCCGAACCAGGCGGCCGGATCGGACCGGCGAGTGGGCGACGGTATCCCGCTGCCGCAGCAACCTGGCGCCCCGGTACTTGAGTTGCCGCTGACGCGGTCGACCACCGTCCGGCTCTTCAATCCCAATGTTCGCGCCGGATACGTCCACCAGTACAACCTGACCATCCAGAAAGAGTTGTTTCGCAACACGGTGGTCGAGATCGGCTACGTGGGCACGCGCGGCGTGAAACTGTTCATGAACCGCGACCTGAACCAGCCCCGCGTGTACGAGAACTTCCTCGGCGCGTTCAAGGAATTGCAGGCTTGGCAGGCCAACAATGCGACACCGGTTTCGGCCGGCAATACTCTGGTGAAGATTTTCGGCACGCCGGCTTCGGCCGTCTCCAGCCTTGGTTCGAGCACCGTACAGCAGGGGCAGGTGGGGACCGCGGCCAACAACCTGGATCGGACCTACTACACGCGCTACGCCGCAGCGGGAGTGTCCAACTTCTACCTGCGGAACTACCCGCAGTACAACCAGGCGACGCAGGGCAACAACGACGGGCAGTCCTACTACAACTCCCTTCAATTCAGCGTGCGGCGCCAGGTGGGCGCGGTTAAGGTGAACGCCAACTACACCTTCAGCAAGAGCACCGACAATGGCTCGGCGGAAGGCAACGGATACACGGCGCCGATTGACAGTTTCAACCTGCGGCTCAACAAGGGGCGCGGCGACGCCGATCGGCCGCACTCCTTCAACATGTCGCTGATCTACGTCCTGCCGATCGGCCGGGACAAGCGCATCGGCGGCGGCATGGCGCGGTGGTTGGATTCGCTGGTGGGCGGCTGGGAAGCGGGGGCTCTGACCATTTGGCAGAGCGGCGCGCCTTTCACTGCCAGTTCGGGCCGGGCCACCACCGTCGGTACCACGACGTGGGCCAACTACACCGGCGACCGTAACCTCGGGAAGGTCGAACGCAAAGGCAACGGCGTGTGGTTCTTTACGCCGGAGGAAGCCGCCCGGTTCAACTTCCCGCTGGCGGGCGAGGTGGGCAACTCCGGCCGCAACTCGTTCCGCAATCCCCGGTTCTTCGGTACGGATCTGTCCCTGGTAAAACGGTTCCGGCTCTTCGAGTCGCACATGGTCACGTTCCGGGCCGAGGGCTACAATCTTTTCAACAACACCAACTTCGGCGGCCTGAGCACCAACCTGTTGCAGCCCGCCTCCTACGGCAAGCTCAGCAGCACCGTGGGCGGCGCGCGAGTGGTGCAACTGGCGCTGCGCTACGATTTCTGAACCGCAAACGGAACTTGCGCGGGCTTTGCCGGGTCAACCGGGAATCCGGGGCCGGGAAGCCCGCTTCGTTCGCCGGCCCAGGGCCTCGATCAGGGCGCCCCCGCCGACATAAGCCACGACCGCGACGAGGACCAAGCCGAGCAGAACATTCACGATGTTCAGCAGCAACACCTCCCACTCGGCTGGAGAGGAGGGCAGGAGAGCGGCGAGAAAGGGCGCATTCCGCACCACGGAGCCGATTCTAAACTCGTCTGGTTGCGGAGGGAAGTTTTTTTTCGGCCGCCTGCGCACAGGCCCGTCCCGGAAACGGACACTCAAACCCGATTCCGGGATCGCCATTCCAATCAGATCTTGTTTATAATCAGTTGACTGCGATTTTTCGAACCATGGCACGGCGCGTGCCGTACATCCATGTTGGAGGAACGATGGACGTCCCGCGGACCGGAGTAGCGAGAAAGAAACTGATCCGCAGGATCATCTACGGCGGCATCGTCGTGGCCCTAATCCCGTTAATCACGTGGGGCCTGTCGCGGTTGCAGCCGGCGGCGCCCACAGTGGAACGGGCCACGGTGTGGATCGACACGGTGAAGCGCGGCCCCATGGTCCGCAACGTGCGCGGCCTGGGCACGCTGGTCCCGGAAGAAGTGCTGTGGATTCCGGCCACCACCGAAGGCCGCGTGGAGCGCATCCTGGTGCGGGCCGGCACGCCGGTGAAAGCGAATACCGTACTGCTCGAATTGAGTAATCCGCAGCTTGAGAACGACGCCCTGGACGCGCAGTACCAATGGAAGGCGGCCGAGGCCAACCAGGTGGATTTGAGAGTAAAGCTCGAGAGCGCCCGCCTCCAGCAACAGGCATCCACGGCGCAGCTCAAGGCCGAGTGGACCCGGTCCCAAATGCAGGCCGAACGCGACGCGCAGTTGCTGAAGTACGGGCTGGCGGCCGAGATCCAGTCCCGCCTGTCGCGCACCCAGGCCGACGAACTGGCCAACCGGCACGGCATCGAGGTGAAGCGGCTGGAAATCAGCGAGGAATCGGTCCGGGCGCAGTTGGCCGCGCAGCAGGTGCAGGTGGATAAACTTCGCGCTTTGTATGGCTTAAAGAAGAGCCAGGTGGATCAGTTGAAGGTCCGCGCGGGGACCGACGGGGTGTTGCAGCAGTTGGGCAGCGGGGCGCCTGGGGCGCCGCCCTTCGAGGTTGGGCAGCGCGTCACCTCGGGCACGGTGCTGGCCAAGATCGCACAGCCCTGGAAGCTCAAAGCCGAGCTCAAAATCGCCGAAACCCAAGCCAAGGACATCTCTCTCGGCCAGGTGACGTCCATCGACACGCGCAACGGGGTGATCGCCGGAAAAGTGGTGCGCATCGACCCGGCGGTGCAAAACGGAACCGTCACTGTCGACGTCAAACTGGAGGGAGAACTGCCGCAGGGCGCCCGCCCGGATCTGAGCGTCGACGGAACGGTGGAACTTGAGAAGCTGAGCGACGTAATACAGGTGGGGAGGCCTGTGTTCGGCCAGTCGCAGAGCCAGATTACCCTTTTCCGGCTGATGCCGGACGGAAAACACGCCGAGCGCGTGCCGGTGAAGCTGGGGCGCACTTCGGTGAACACGATCGAGATCTTGGAAGGGTTGAAGGTGGGCGACCAGGTGGTGCTTTCGGATATGTCCGCCTGGGACGCCCATAATCGGATTCGTTTGAACTAATGGCCGGTTGTTTCGCAACCGGCACTAGAGCAGCAGCGGCAGGGAGCCAGCATGGCAATTACAGATCAAGTCCTGATAAAGCTCGACAACGTGAGCAAAGTGTTCGTCACCGACGAGGTGGAAACGCACGCTCTGGCGGGGATTCATCTGGAACTTCGGAAAGGCGAGTATCTGTCCATCGCCGGCCCTTCCGGATGCGGAAAATCGACACTGCTGGCCATTCTGGGCCTGCTGGATTCGCCCACGGACGGCAAGTACACGCTGAACGAGAAGGCGGTGGGAAACCTGAAGCTGAGCGAGCGGGCGCGCATTCGCAACCGCGAGATCGGATTTATTTTCCAGGCCTTCAACCTGATTGGCGACTTGACCGTCTATGAGAATGTGGAACTGCCGCTGACCTACCGCGGCATGGGCGGCGCCGAACGCAAGAAGCGCGTGCACGACGCGCTGGAGCGCGTCGGCATGTCGCACCGCGTCAAACACTATCCATCCCAGCTTTCCGGCGGCCAGCAGCAGCGCGTGGCCGTGGCGCGGGCGCTAGTGGGGGAACCGGCCATTCTGCTGGCCGACGAGCCTACCGGCAACCTGGATTCCGCCAACGGCGAAGCGGTGATGGATTTGCTGAAGGAACTCCACCGCGCCGGCGCCACCATCTGCATGGTGACGCACGACCCGCGGTATGCCCGCTATGCGGACCGCTCCATCCATCTGTTCGACGGCCGCATCGTGGAGGAATACGCCGAGGTGAACTGATGCACACCCGGGCCAAGCACCCGGAAGTCTTGGCGCTGGCGGCGATCGTATTGCTGTCGGGCGCCGGAGCCCGCTCCGTTTGCGCGGGCTTTCGATGGGACGACTGCGATCCGGCCGCCTTCGAAGTGCGGCTGCACGAGCAAGTGACGGAAATCGGCACCCGCATGGCCGAACACCTGGAGGCCCTGGCCGAGCGGATGGGCTCGCTGGCCGTGCTGCGTTTCCGGGTCCGGTAGCGCTGCGCTCTTCCGTGGTCGCGCTCAGATGCGCAGCGCGCCCAGATTATCTGGACTGTTTTTTTCATAAACCACAGCAGATCGACGGCCCCGGGAATCCCGGAAAGATGATGGTACAAGGGTCCGGTGCGCCGTTGCCGCGGATCCGATTCCTCTTTCACGATGAGCAGATCGTAATCGCTGTCCGGTCGCGCGCCGCCGCCGGCACGACTGCCGAACAGGACGAGCTTGTCGGGGTCGATGGCCCGCACCAGGCGGGCCACGATCTCATGCAGCGTCGGGTCCGCTTCCAACAGGCTAATGTCCTCGTTTTCCTGCACCCCAGGACGGCTTGCGAACCCAATGTGTCGCCTTTTACCGCCGGCTTGCCGGTGGTCGCAGTCGTTGTAGGATAAGAGAAAGGCCAATGGTCATGACCGTTACGCTCAACTTGAATCCTGACTTGCAGAGGCGCCTGACCAGGGAAGCTCAGGCTCGCGGAATGGCCCTCGACGCCTATTTGCAGGCGCTGCTCGAGTCCGAGGGCAGTTACGAACGCCACCCGGAGACCGACCTCCAGCAATTCCGGGCGATGATGAACGCCCTGGCGGAAGGGGCGTCGCAGCTTCCTCCGCTCCCTTCCGACAGCTTTCGCCGCGAGAGTATCTACCGGGATCACGATTGATGGCGGAAGTCTCGTATCTGATCGACACGAACATCCTGCTTCGCCTTCTGCAACCGGACGATGCGGATTACCCGGCGGTTCGATCCGCTCTCGATGAGTTGCGCTCGCGGGGTGTCAGGCTGTATTTCACCTCTCAGAACTTCGTGGAATTCTGGAACGTATGCACCAGACCGGCTGACCGAAACGGCTTCGGATTGTCGGTATCCGAGACTGACCGGCGAGCACGTCTGATCGAGGCGGCGTTTACATTGGTCGCCGATAGCAATCGGACCTACCTTGAGTGGCGCCGCCTCGTCGTTGCCGCGGGCGTCATGGGAGTCCAGGTGCATGACGCCCGGCTGGTCGCCACAATGAGCGCTCATGGCATCACTCACATGCTCACTTTGAATGACCAGGACTTCGCCCGCTACCCGGAGATCATGGCGATCCATCCCCGCCAGTTGGTGAGCGCGGGATAGGCAGTACTCGAACTTGAACAGCAGTCGCCATCCACTGTGCAATGCCAGCCGTGAAGGCGATGCGAGTTGCGCTTCTAAGTGTGACTCTCTCCTGCTCCCACGCCGTTGTGGGATTTACTGTTTACGGACGAGGCTCGTACCGTGAAGACACTCACTGAGTCCAATTCTGAGCCGGAGTTCACGCCGCCCGATTGAGCGAGGATGCTTGCAGAGGAATCCTTGAGGTTCTGAGGAGTCGTGGTATTGGTAGCGGCGCCCCCTCCTTCGATACCGGCCATTCCGACGCTCCCGGCGCGTCCTGCGCACTCGGAGGGTGGTCCCGAGCGATCTGGTCGCCATCTTCCGGATGCTGAATCGGAGATTGGTTTACGGAACTGAGCCACGCGGCCGGGGCGGCGGACGCAAGGCAGAATTTAACGCCGTGCGTGTTACCCGGCTGCCGGAAGAAGCGATCTGGCCGGGATTGCCGCTCGATATCGTTGCCGAGCGTGTCTGCGGTCTGCACGTGTTTAGCGCCTAAACGGGCAAGGGACGGGAGGAGTTGAAGGCCCATTTTTGCGGAGGGTAAGTGCACGTGAGTTGGAAAGTTCCTTTCCGTGGACGATCAGGCGTCCGCCTTATCTGGCCGCCGCCTCTGTCCACACGACCATTGCGGACCCGGATGGAGGACTGCTAAACCTCTCGGCAAGTACGGTCGCATCACGCAGAGACCGGGCGGCGACTGAAGACTTGCCCTGCCACGCGATTGCACTTGTCGCAATCGCCAGGCCGAGTTGTCGTTACAGAGCCGGTGCGCCCTGGTCGGGAGGTGGCCCTCGATCCGATGTCTATCTTGCTCGTCAAGGCGAGCTGCAAACTCATTAAAGATGTCCACCCGGATCTCCCTCCAAGTTGAGTGTAGCTGACCGAACAGCAATAGGCTAAGGGTTTCTGAAAACCCTCGTCAAGGGTCTGGAGAGCCGTGTAAGAGAGCGAACTGAACGAACCATTCCGCAGGCGGCCGGCATCTGCCGGATGGAGACCAGCCCGCTTCCCGCACCCCCGAAATGTGTATAATCGCAATACATTGATGCTGGAATCCTACGGTACGTCGGACCCCGGTTGCGTGCGCACGAACAATGAGGATTTTTTTCTGCTGGCGCCGGCGCTGGGGCTCTACCTGGTGGCGGACGGGATGGGCGGCGCGCAGGCCGGCGAGCAGGCTTCGCGCATCGCCGCCGAAACGGTCGCCGAGTACATCTACAACAACTCGGACGCGCCGAAGGCGGAAGCCTTGGTAGACGCTTTTCAACTGGCTAACCAGCGGGTGCTGGCGGCGGCCAGCGAGGACGCCTCGCTGGAAGGCATGGGCACGACGCTGGTGGCGGCTTACGAGGACGGCGACTCGGTGGTGGTGGCCAGCGTGGGCGACAGCCGGGCCTATGCTTTCGTCGGCGAGAACCTGATTGCCATCACCGAAGACCAGACCTGGGTGCAGGAGGTCGGCCGGCGGCTGGGCCTGGACGA
Organism: Acidobacteriota bacterium; assembly: GCA_016213755.1. Classification (GTDB taxonomy): domain Bacteria; phylum Acidobacteriota; class Terriglobia; order Bryobacterales; family Bryobacteraceae; genus JACQZT01. The sequence continues at coordinate 11,348 of JACQZT010000149.1, forward strand.
GGAGAGCCTGCGAATGCATCCCATGCGCCACGTGCTCACCATGGCGGTGGGCGTGGGCACGCCCATGCGGGTCCACAGCTACACCCTCGATCCCGTGCCCGGAACCCAGTTTCTGCTGTGCAGCGACGGTCTGCACGGCGTGGTGGACGCCGCCGCCATCGCCGAGACGCTAAATAACGGGCGATCTTTGGAGGCCAAGTGCCACTCACTTGTTGAGACGGCACGCCGGGCCGGCGGCCCCGACAACATCACCGCGGTCCTTTTGCGCGCCGTGTAGGCCGGCTCCGTCTCTGGGGCGGAGCAATCGCATGTCGCAGCGCGCCTGTGCCGCGTTCTTCATTTCGTTTCTGACCGCGCTGGAAGGGCCTCCCCGCGCCGGCGCGGCCGACATTCTTCAGATCCGGGTTCTGGAGGGTGAGGGCGCCGTCCACGCCACGGCCTCGCGTTCCGCCCGGCCGCTCACGGTGCAGGTGACCGACGAGACGGGCCAGCCCGTGGCCGGCGCGGCGGTCAGCTTCCGTCTGCCCGACGAAGGGCCGGCCGGCGTGTTCGCCAGCGGCATGAAGACCGAAGTCGCCATCACCGGCGCCGGCGGGCGGGCCTCGGTGTGGGGCATTCAATGGAACCGGACCGCCGGGCCGTTCCAGGTGCGAGTCACCACCGTCAAAGGGCAGAACCGCGCCGGGATCGCGATTTCCCAGTACCTCTCCGACGCCGCCCCGGACCAGGCCGCGACGGCCAGGATCTCCGCGGGTCGGGGGCGCGGTAAGTGGGTTTACGCCGTTCTGCTGGTCGCCGCGGCGGGCGCGGCGGCCAGCGGGGCCGCCATGGGGCTTTCGCGAGAGTCCAAGTCCGCGCCAGCCCCGCTGGCCGCGGACGCCCTGAGCGCGCCGGCGGTTCAAGTCGGCCCGCCGACCGTCACCATCGGGAAACCGTAACATGCGAATCCGACTGCTTCTGCTCGCAACTATGCCGGTCTGCTCGTTGTGCGCGCAAGGCCTCGGCTCCCCCCGGCTCGGCTGGATGCCGGATGCCTCGGGTGCGCTGCGTCCGCTGGAGGGAATTGCCGGGGCGGTGACGCTAGGGGAGCGCGCCGCGACGGACGTGCTCCGGGCCGCCTCTTCGGAGAACTGGGTGCTGGCGCAGACTGCGCGGGAAATCCTGGCCCTTCCGCGGTTGGGCGCGGCGCTTGCGCGGTTTCCGGCGCCCGACGGAGGGGCCCAGTTTGCCTTCGACCGCGAGGGCGAGCCGGCCGCGGTCTGCTTTCCATCCGCGAAGCGGTTGCTGCTGTGGAAAGACGGGCGGTTTGAATACGCCGCCTGGAAGCCGCCGGGCGGGGTTCTGGCGCTAGCCGCGACAGGCCCCGGCGCCCTCTCGTTCCTGGTCCTGCGCGAGGCGAGCGTCTGGCGCGTCGATGTATCGCCGGCCGGCGAGGTGAGTTTGCCCCTTCCTGGGGTTGGCCCCCCGGC
>JACQZT010000151.1 GCA_016213755.1 Acidobacteriota bacterium
AGCGCTTCGTCCGCAAACCGCCGCGGCCCGCGCCGCTCCCGGATGCCGTCTGGATCAACCCGCCCAAACCCGGCCCGCCGGAGGGAGGCGAAACTCACTAATTTATGCGGGCAGGTGTCTCAAAGTCGTTGACAAGTTCCGGTTGGCAGGTTCGGCGCCGCGTTGAACACAGACTCTTGTCAGCAACGCCGGCTGAGCGCAAGCAGGGACACCTGGAGGCCCATTATTGTCACTTCATTTTTTTGTACTTGATCCGGTCGAAGGCTTCGAGACCTTCAGCTTCAGCCAGAGTTCTGCAAGGCTTTTGTCGAATAACCTCCATAGCCTCCCCAAGCTTGCTTCCTGGATGCGATTCGGAAACCGCAAGCGCCGCACGCTGTACGATCAAAAGGTCGCGAATCAACCCCTGAAGATCTTCAACATAAGCCTCCATCCACGCTGACGCCTCCTCCTCCGACAAATTACCGAACCAAGCCTGGAGTAGTTCATTCACGTGCTGTATGGCGACCTTTTGTATTTCCTCCCGATCCTTGACGTCTAGACGCGTCTCACGATCCTCAAGCAAATTCCTTGTGGTCCTCAGGTGTTTCGCTCATCGGGCTTCCAATTTGCCTGTTGGCTCTTTCGCTAAGCGCATTTCGGCTTCTTCGCGAGATTCGCACAGGTCGGAACCCACGAAGCATCGTCCAGTTCCAGACTGCCTGGATTCCGTCCGTCGGCCAGTTCGACGATTCGGCTTGCGCCGTTAGCACTCTTGACAATTGCGAACATCTTCTCGTCAGTATATGTCAGCACATTGAGCGATCGCTATTGTCAGGTCGCCCTTGTCGGCCGATTCCGCTGTTGAAACTCCTCCCACCGCCGCACCGTCTCGTCGTCCTGCCCGTGGATCGCGTGCGAGTCAACGTCGGCCGTCACGCGAACGGACGAGTGCCCCAGGCGCTCCGATACGACCCGCAGCGGCACTCCGTTGGCCAGCAGGTGGGAGCCGTGCGAGTGCCGAGAAGGTGCAGTGAGGCGCCCTTGGGCCTTGGGATCTTCAACCGTTTGAACAGGGTCGATACCGAAGCGGAGATCGAATCGGGCTTCAACGGAGTCCCATCGGGATTCGCAAAGATCAGATCCAGGTTTCTGCGGCAGTCCGGGCCGAACTGGCCGCGGAACTCGTCCTGGTGCTTGCGGCGCACCTCGAGCGACGCGACCCGGGTACGCAGGCCAGGACGTTGCCGCCCTCGAGATGCGGCAGGACCGCGGCGAAGTTCCAGCCGGCGATCTTGGGCGCTTCGCCGGAGACCTCGACCAGGGCCTACCGGCGTGGGTGGAAGGTCAGGCGCCGTCCACAGAAGGCGACGCCCACGCGATCCTCGGCTTGAGCCAGCGTCTCGCCAAGCTGTTCGGGATCTTGAATGGAGTGTTGTCCTCCAGGGGCGGTGTGACCCACAACTCGGACTCTTCGCCCGTCTCGCGCAATTCGATAGCCTGAACGCTCAGCCTGGCGGCGCGCCGGTTAAGTCTTCCGAACTGCTTCTGGAGGCCATCCTGGTTGCGCCCGGGGAACTAAAGGGTGGAAGGCGCGAGCGCGTAGAGGCCATGGAGTCCGCCACGGTGATCCGCACCCCTGTCTGTTACTTTGAGGCGCGGTGGCTGACTGCCAATCTAACAGCCAAGACCATGGATTCTGGTGGACAGTATGGATGATCTAGACAGAGCTATCTTCGCAAGTCCTTCAAAATAGGCGCATTTGAAGTTGATGGACAGGACACTGACATACTCATAATCCGTTGATCGCAGGTTCAAATCCTACCGTGCCCACCAATCCTTGTCACCATGCGGTTGACGCGGCGCACATGACTTCGATCTCTCCAGCGAAGCTGGAAGGACACGGAATGGACAAACCTTCCTTGCAGGGTCCACCACGGTGGCTACTTCGGGCCGACCGGAAACGTATGCTCCCCAGGACGCCGGCCTCTCTGACCGCCAGTCCCCGGGCTCTAGGAAGTTCTGACCATATCCGCCCCCAGGCGCACCTGCTTGTGTTGGAGGAAAGCGAGATTGGCCAGGTGCGGGCCGGCGACGGCGCGCTGCGCGATCTCGACGGTGCAGTTGGGGTCCTTGCGCGAGGCGATGCAGTCCAGGAAGTTCTGAATGTGGGTCTCGATGGGCACGGGCGCCTGGCGCTGGTGGATGGGCGCGTTGTCCGGCTTCCAGGGTTCGTCCCAAACGCGGTAACCCCATTCGTCCAGGATCATGGTGCCTTTGTCTCCCATGAAGGTGATGGACCAGCCGTTCTGGAACGAATTGCAGTAATCCAGCGTCCAGGTGGCCATGTAGTTCTCCATCTCGAAGACCGCCGAGAAGACTTCCGGGTGCTCCGAGCCGGTGGCCTTGGCGACGTAGCCGTAGCAGATGGCGGACTTGGGCGGCGGGGCGTTGGTGAACCACAGCACGACGTCCATCAGGTGCGTGCCCTGGTCGGTCATGTTGCCGCCGGCGTAGTCCCAGAAGTAGCGCCAGTAGCGGAAGCGCATCGGTTCCAGGGGCCGCTTGCGGGCGTTGCCCAGGAAGCGGGTCCAATCCAGCTTGCCGGGCAGGGGCGTGTTGTTGAGCGGCCGGGCGACGTTCCAGTGCCACTGCGGCTTGACCAGCGTAATGCGTCCGAGCACGCCGTCGTCCACCAATTTCTTGGCGTCCATGACGGCCGGCGCGCTGCGCCGCTGCATGCCGATCTGCACCACCTGCTTGCTTTTGCGCACCGCGGCCACCATCCGCGCGCTTTCCTCCAGCGACTTGGACAGCGGCTTTTCGGCGTAGGCGTCCTTCTTCGCCTCGAGCGCGGCCAGCAGCATGGGGCAGTGATGGTGGTCGGGGCCCGCCAGAACCACGAAGTCGATGCCGGTCTCTTTCTGGAGCAGCTCTTGATAGTCGGCATACGGCTTGGCTTCGGGCGAGTCTTTGAGCGCCAGTTGCAGATTCGGCTCGTACACTTCGGCGACGGCGGCGCACCGGGGCCCGAGTTTTTGAAAACTCTGGTTCAGGTAGCGGCCCCGCCCGCCGGCGCCGATCAGCGCGTAGGTCAGGCGGTCGTTGGCGCCCCAGGCGCCGCGCGGGATGAACATCGGCGCCGCGCCGGCGGCGGCCGCGCGCAAAAAGTCCCTGCGGTCGGATTCCATATTAGGGCTCTCCTTTGCCCTCTGAGTAATTTACATCAGTGCGCACGGGCCGCACCAGGGGCGGCAATTCGATCTCGGTGCGCGTGCCTTCGCCCGGCTTGGAGTCGATGGTCATGCGGTAGTCGGCGCCGAAGAACACTTTCAGGCGTTCGTTGACGTTGCTGACGCCGATCCCCTGCTCCAGGAGAGTGGCCAGGCGCGCTTCGGAGATGCCTACGCCGTCGTCGGAAACCACCAGGCACAGCCGGCCGTCGCGCAGGCGGCTTCCCACGCGCACCGTGCCGCCCTCCACCTTTGCGCTCAGGCCGTGCTTGATCGAGTTTTCGATCAGCGGCTGGAGGATCATGCTCGGCGCCAGCCGGTCGAGCGTCTCCGGGTCGACGTCCTTCTCGAAGCGCAGCTTGTCGCCGAAGCGCACCATTTCAATGGCCAGGTAGTCGTCGATGAAACTCAGTTCCTCGCGCAGCGGCGTGAACGATTCGCCCTTGCGAAGCAGCTTGCGCAGAATGTGGGACAGCCGGTACACCACGGCGCGCGCCCGCTCGGGATTGGTGCGGATGAGCGACGACACCGAGTTCAGCGTGTTGAAAAGGAAGTGCGGGTTGATCTGGCTGGTGAGCGCTTGCAGACGCGCTTCGTTGAGCAGCCGCGCCTGGGTTTCGAGCTTGGTCTCGTTGCGCGTGTTGTTCCAGATTTTGAGCGGCAAGGAAACCCCGAACAGCGTGGTCACGTAGATGCCGACGATCATCAGGGGGTGCGCCCCCGGCATCCCGGGATGCAGCGCAAAGATGAACCGCCATCCGAAAATCAGTCCCAGCGACCAGCGCAGGAATTCGGCGAACACGATGGACAGCAGCAGGAAGAGGTGGAACGCGGTGCGGCGGTGGTCGTGGTCCTTGTGAAAGAAGCGGTAGAGGCTGAGATCGAAGAAGGGCGAGAAGCGCCAGATCTCTTCCGTGCCGGGCGCGCAGTCGCGCATCAGCCCGCCCAGCACGCCCACGGCCGCGAACAGGGGCATGGAGAGAAACTCGCCGTTGACCATGGCGGGAATCGATATCAGGACGCCGGAGGCCAGCCCGGCCACGTAGCCTCCGACAATGCCGGCCAGCATGCTCGCCTCCAGCCCCAGGTCCACCGCCTGGTAGCTGTTGCGGGTGACCACGCGAATGGCCACGCCCGAGCCGAACATGACCATGAAGCCGAGCGCCAGCTTGATGCGCTGCTCGAGGGTGCGCTCCTCGCGCATCAGCATGCGTTTGAAGCCGCTGAAACGCGCCATGATGCTGGCCAGGGAAGCCGCCACCGCGAGCTTGACCAGCATCACCACCAGGTGTTGTTCCAGCATTGGGATCTCGCTGGCTATTATAATGGTTTATGGTTTGTCCCCTGCAACGAACCGGCGTGAAGTAGATGACTCAGATCCCGCGCGTTCAGCTAGAGAAAGTGGCTGAAGCAGCTTTTCCTACCCGATTCGGCCAGTTCCGGATCCATGGTTTCCAGGGGCGTCGCGGCCGCGACGTCGAAGAGGCGGTTGTGCTCACCATGGGCGCGGTCACCGGAGGTCCGCCGCCGCTGTTGCGGGTCCACTCCGAGTGCCTTACGGGCGACGTCTTCCACAGCCTGCGTTGCGATTGCCGCGCGCAACTGGAGCTGGCGCTCTCCATGATCGCCGAGGAAGAGCGCGGCATCCTGATCTACGAGCACAAGGAAGGCCGCGGAATCGGGCTGCTCAACAAACTGCGCGCCTACCAGCTTCAGGACGGCGGCGCCGACACGGTGGAAGCCAACGAAAGGCTGGGCTTTAAAGCCGATCTGCGCGACTACTGGCTGCCGCCGCTGGTCCTGCACCACTTCGGCGCTACCAGCGTGCGCCTGCTCTCGAACAACCCCGCGAAGATTCAGGCGCTCGAACGCGGCGGGATCACGGTGGCCGAACGGGTGCCCTGCCAGCCGCTGTATCACGCCACCGCCGAAGACTACCTGCGCACCAAGAAAGCCAAGCTCGGCCACCTGCTGGAGGGGTTTTAGCCTCGCGGCGGGCCGGGAGTCGCCATGTCCGGAGAACAGATTGGCATCGCCGGGGCCGGCCGAATCGGGCAGGCTTTGGGACGCCTGTTGCGCGAAAGAGGCGAGCCGGTGGCGGCCGTGGCCAGCAGGACCTTGGAGCGCGCGCGAGCCGCGGCCGCCTTCATCGGCGGCGGCGCGGAGCCGGTTTCCTACTCGCAGCTTCCCGGATGCGCCACGCGCGTGCTGATTGCCATTCCCGACCAGGCGATCGCGTCCGTGGCGGCCACTCTGGCCGGCGCCGGCATGGCCGGCGGGATGGCGCTGCACACCTGCGGCGCGCACGGCGCGGAGATTCTGGCGCCGCTCGCCGCGAGGGGCGTCTCGTGCGCGGCCTTGCACCCTTTGCAGACGGTGGCCTCTCCCGAACGCGGCGTGGCCGAGCTTCCCGGCGCCTCGTTCGCGATCGAGGGCGAGGGGCCTGCCCTGGACTGGGCCGCGCGCATCGCCGGGCTGTTACAGGGGCAGATGCTGCGCATCCCGCCCGGGCGGCGGCCTTTGTATCACGCCGCCGCGGTCTTGGCGAGCAACTGCGTGGTGGGGCTTCTGGACGCCGCGGTCGTGCTGCTCGGCGAGTGCGGAATCGACCGGGAGCAGGCGCTGCGCGCCCTGGCTCCCCTGGCGCGGGCCAGCGTCTCCAACACCGCGGCTCTGGGACCGATTCAGGCGCTGACGGGCCCCATCGAACGCGGCGACGCCGGCACGGTGGCGGTCCATTTGCGATCGCTGGCCGGGGTTCCTGGCTCAGTCGGAGAACTGTACCGGCAATGCGGGTTGTACCTGGCCGGTTTGGCGCGGCGCAAGTCGCCTGGCGCGGATTTCCGGGAGTTGGAGCAGCTCTTGCGGGAAGGAAGGAAAGACCATGAGTGAACGGGTCAAGCAGTTGCGCGCGCCGGACCTCAAGGAGATGAAGCGGCGCGGCGAGAAGATCGCGATGCTCACCGCCTACGATGCGTCGATGGCGCACTTACTCGACCGCGCGGGCATCGACGTCCTGCTGGTCGGAGACTCGCTGGGCATGGTTCTGCTGGGTTATGAAACCACGCTTCCGGTGACGCTCGACGACGTGGTCTACCACACCCGGGCGGTCGTGCGCGGCGCGAGCCGCGCCCTGGTGGTGGCCGACATGCCGTTCCTGACTTACCGGATCGACGCTTCCGAAGCGCTCCGCAATGCGGGCCGGCTGCTTCAGCAGGGAGGCGCGCACGCGGTCAAAATCGAGGGCGGCCGGCCGGTGGTCGAGACCGCCCGCCGCCTGGTGGAAGCTGGGATTCCGGTGATGGGGCACCTGGGGCTGATTCCGCAGTCGGTGCACCAATTGGGCGGATTCCGGCCGCAGGCCCGGCTGGAGGGGGACGCCCGGCAGTTGATCGAAGATGCCCGGGCTTTGGAAGAGGCCGGGGTCTTCGCGCTGGTGCTGGAATCGATCCCTGCGGATCTCGCGGGCGAGGTTTCCGGGCAGGTGGCCGTTCCCACCATCGGCATCGGGGCCGGCCCGCACTGCGACGGGCAGGTGCTCGTGAGCTACGACGCTCTGGGTTTGACCAGCGGACCGATTCCTCCTTTCGTGAAACAGTATGCGCATCTGGGAGACGCGATGGTCGAAGCGGCCCGAACCTACGCGCAAGACGTGCGAGAGGGCCGCTTCCCGGCGGAAAAGGGCAAATGAGTCTGTCCGTGGTTGCCACCATCGACGGAATGCGGCGAACGCTCGCGCCTTTGCGGCGCGAAGGGAAGGTGATCGGGTTGGTTCCCACCATGGGAGCGTTGCACGCCGGCCACGGCCGGCTGATGGAACTGGCCCGGCGGGAAACGGACTGCGTGGTGGTGAGCGTGTTCGTCAACCCGACTCAGTTCAACGACCAGCAGGACTATGCCAAATACCCGCGCACGCTGCCGCGGGATGTGGAGTTCTGCCAGGCGCTGGGCGCCGAACTGGTTTTCGCGCCCGACGCGGCGGAGATGTATCCCCAACCCGCGACGAGCTTCGTCGAAGTGGCCGGCGTGTCGGAACGATTGTGCGGCGAGTTCCGCCCGGGACACTTCCGGGGCGTGGCCACGGTGGTCGCAAAGCTCTTCCACATTGTCCAGCCGGACCGCGCCTATTTCGGCGAAAAGGATGCCCAGCAGTTGGCTGTCATCCGGCGCATGGTCCGGGACCTCGATATCCCTGTGACCGTCGTGGGCGTGCCGACGGTGCGGGAACCGGACGGCCTGGCCCTGAGTTCGCGGAACCAGCGGCTGAGTCCCGAAGAGCGCAGCCTGGCCCCCGCCGTGTATCGCACCCTGCAACGGATACGGAGCCGGATTGCGGACGGCGCCGGCGATCCGCGGGAAATCCGCCAAGATGCTGTCGCCGAACTCGAGCGCGTGCCGGGGATGCGCGTCGAATACCTGGAGATTGTCGATCCCGAGGAGATGCGGCCCGTTGGCCGCATCGAAGGCCCCGTGCTGGCGGCGGCGGCCGTGTGGCTGGGCTCGACCCGGCTCATTGATAACCAGCTCTGCGCGCCCGCTAACGCCTCACCGTCAGGTAGGCTCCCTCCGGAGAAGGCACTCCGCCGACCGACAAAGTGATCGGCAGGTTACCGTCGGGCGCGTCGTCCGGGATGCGCAGGTTGAGCTGGTACAGGCCCGCGAAACCGGGGGTCGCGCCGGCGTACAGGATGTCGGAGGCGGCCACGGGGCGGCCGCCGAGAGTAACGGACACGCCGGCCGTCACGGGCGCGACGCGGTCGGCCAGTTCGCCCGCGAAGAAGAGCGGATTGGTGGCCCCGAAACCGGAACCGAAGAGAGTGACGTAGTCGCCCGGTTTGAGGGGCGCGAAGTTCCCGCCGGGGAGCAGGCCGGGGGGGCCGGCGAAAACCCCGCTCACGGCGTTGACGGCGGCCACCGGATTGCGGCCGTCGGCATTCTGCACGAAGAAAAGGAATTCGGGCGAGGACGGACGGTACTCCACGTTCTCGACATTGCTGCGCACTTCGCTCTTATCCCGGCAGTTCAAAACCACCTGCACGGGTTTAACACCCGTGGCGATTAGTTGCGGCGCCTGGAAACTGACCTGGTTCGGGTAGACCTGGATGACGGGGGCGTTAATGTTGTCGACCAGAACGCAGACCCCCTGGAAGCGGATCGGCAACTGGCCGTTGACCAAGTCCGCCGGGCCGACCTGCCAGCCGGCGCCGGGCTGCGCGAAGTTCTTGCCGAAGATGGTGTACAACCCGTTGGGCGCCAGGTGGCGGACCGGCGGGACGCTGAGACCGGCGCCCACAATGCCGGCCGAAGTGATCGCGGGCTGGCCGGTGACGATCGCACCCTGGGTCGTCAGTTGGAACTGGACCGGCAGAAGGCCCGGCGCCGAGGCGGCCACCACCACGACTCCGGGCACACCGCCCAGCGTGACGCTCACCGCGGCCACGCCGGCCGCATCCGTAACGGCCGAGATCGCGCTCAACTGGCCCACGCCGCGGGTGACGGTGAAAGCGATGCTGGTTCCGGCCACGGGCGCGCCGGTGGCGCTCACCAGGCGAACGGTCAGCGGAACCGGCAGCCGCGCTCCGGTCGAGCCGCTCTGGTTGTTCCCGCTCACAATCTCCAGCCGTCCGGCCGAGGTGTCGACCGAGAGACGCCGGATGCGGTGGTTCGCGCGGTCGGCGACATGGATAGTGCCGCGGGAATCCACCGCCAAGCCCATCGGCGAGGATAGTTGCGCGGTGAGGGCGGAGCCCCCATCTCCGGAGAAGCCCGCCAGGCCGCTGCCGGCGATAGTCCGAATGAGGCCGCCGGAAGTGATATGCCGGATGCGGTGATTGCCCGAGTCCGCCACGAAGACGTTGCCCTCTGCGTCGACCGCGATGCCGCCGGGAGAACTCAGCCGCGCCGCCGTCGCCGCGCCGCCATCGCCAGAATAGCCGGGAAAGCCCGTACCGGCGATGGTTTCGACCCGGCCATTAGCCAGCACCCTGCGAACGCGATGGTTGCCGGTGTCGGTGAAGTACACCGTGCCGTCCCGGCCGGCCGCCACGCCCAGCGGCGCGTTTATGGCCGACAGGATGGCGGATCCGTCCGCGCCCGTGCCCGCCGACGAGGTGCCCGCGAAGCGTTCGATGACGTTGTCCCGGGAGATCTTGCGAATACGGTGGTTGTTCGTATCCGCCAGGTAGATGTTGCCGGCCGAGTCGAGAGCGATCCCGTTGATGGTGGTGACCTGGGCGTTGGAGGCTCCCGCGCCATCTCCGGCTCCGCCGGGGCCGTTGGCGCCGACGAGAGTGAAGATGTCGCCCGCCGGCCGCACCTGGCGCAGGCGCGCGCTGCCTGTGTCGCCGATGTAGACGTTTCCGGCGGCGTCGACGGCCAGGCCGGACGGAAGAGCCAGTTCGGCCAAAGCGGCCGCTCCGCCGTCACCCGCCAAACCCCCCAATCCCGTCCCGGCCAGCGTGGCGATCGTGCCGCCCGATGCGACTCGGCGGACCTTGTGGTTGTCCGTGTCGGCGATCAGCAGGTTGCCGAAAGCGTCGAGGGCCACGTTGCGCGGGAAGTAGAGGGAGGCGGAGGTGGCGGGACCCCCGTCGCCCCGGCTTCGGCTGGCGCCGGCCACAGTCGAGATCCGCCCCGGTTCCAGCCTCCCCACGCCGCCCATGCCCGCGTCGGGGACGTACACGCCCGGCACCAGGCGGCGCACGACGCCGTAGCCGGTGTCGGCGATGAACAGAACTCCCGCCGAGTCCAGCCACACTCCCCGCGGACCGCCCAGCGGCCCCAGCATCGGATCGCCGGCGTATTCGGCGGCCTGGGCCGTGTTCGGCCCCCCTCCGGCTTCGGTGAAAAGGAGATAGTCGTTTCCCTGCCGGATGACTTTGCGAATACGGTGGTTCCAGGTGTCGGCGATGTACAGTGTGCCCAGGCGGTCGACCGCGACATCGGTTGGAAAACTCAGGCGCGCTTCGGGCGCGGTCGCCAGCCCGCGATCGCCGGCGTAGCCCGCCACCCCCGAGCCGGCCACTACCCCAGATGTGCCGTCGACCGAAAGCCGCTGCACGACGTGATGGCCCGAGTCGGCTATGAAGAGGTTGCCGGAGGAATCCACCGCGATGCCTCCCGGCGAGGAAAGGCCGACGGCGATCAGCTCGAGCTTGCCGGCGGTTGTGAGCTGGAGGAGCTGGCCCGAAGCGCTGTCGGTGATGTAGAGGGTCCCGGCAGCGTCGAAAGCCAGGCCGCGGGGGGCGGAGAGTTGCTGTCCGGCGGCGCCTCCCGCCACGGTGGTGATGATGCCGGCGGGCGTGATGCGGCGGATGCGGCCGTTGCGCGTGTCGGCGACATACAGATTGCCCTGGGCGTCCAGCGCCATTCCGGTGGGCCCATTCAATTGCGCGGCGGTCGCGGCGTCGTTGTCGCCCGCGAAACCGGGAGTCCCCGTGCCGGCGAAGGTCGTCATAACGCCGGAGGGCGACACCCGGCGGATGCGGTGGCCCTCGGACTCGGAGATGTAGATGACGCCGGAAGGGCCGGTAATCGCCTTTTCGGGAGACCACAACAGGGCCGCGGTGGCCGGCCCGTTGTCGCCCAGCAGATACCCTCCGGCCTCGGTGTCGATGCGATAACCGGATCCGGACTGCGCCGGCAACAGTCCGCAGAAGAGTGCCAACAGCAATCCGAGGACGCAGATGCGAATTCCAGCTCCGTCTGAACCGTGCACGTCTTGCCCGCCTTTCCCGATCGGTATCCCTATTATTGTGCGATTTCGAAGAGCGAAGGAAGAAGGGGGAGCGCAGGAGGCGTTTAACCGTCCTGGGGGCCGACCACCGCTTGCTAACGCGCGCGGTTCGGTAACCCCGCGGAATCAGCGCGACCCTTCCCAGCCGCGACCGTTAGCGGTCGCGCCGGTTGTTTTACCGCTTGCCTGAATTTTCACGCCAAGGCTTGAGATAACGCTCCGTTTCCCCGCATCTCCATCCACGGCAGGGCCCAGCACCAGATCCGTTATAAATATGGTGAAGATATCTCCATAAAAGGCAACATCTCTTTAGAGGTCACCGAAAATGGCGTTCGCCTGTGTGTAGTGCCGTCACTGGCCCCCCGATGCCGGGCTTAGCCGCTATTCTCGCCTGTTGCGCCGGGATATGTGTTGTATGGAGAGTTCACCAGATCCTCTAACTTCCGAGAGCCGGTTCTTCCTCGAGCCCGCCTCCTCTTCCCAACGCCAGTACGAGGCCCTCCGTGCCTACTTCGTCTAAGGTCTTTCCTCTGCTGACGTCTCTCGCCGCTTTGGCTACACCCCAGGCTCGTTTCGCGTCTTGTGTCATCATTTCCGCCGCTCCAAGCCCGACTTCTTCCGCGAGCTCAAGCGCGGCCCTCACACCCAACCCAGGAAAGACGCCGCCCGCGAACTCATCCTCGGGATGCGCAAACAGAACCTCTCCATCTATGACATCGAAAGCGCTTTGAAGACCCAGCACACTCCCTTGAGCACCACCGCGATCTGGGAGATCTTGCACGAGGAAGGCTTCGCCCGCTTGCCCCGGCGCCAGGATGCCGAACGTCCCTCCACGCTCCTTCCCACGGCCGCTGACGTGGCCGATCACCGCAAGTTCTCCTTGGCTCCGCGCCGTTTCCCGACTCAACTCGGCGGCCTGTTCTTGTTTCTGCCGTGGCTGGCGGATTGCGATTTGCCCGGTCTGGTTCGGCAGGCCGGCTATCCCGGCAGCAAGATGATTCCGGCCCCTCAGGCATGGCTCTCTCTGCTGGGTCTGAAGCTCTCCAGCACGGAACGTAAGAGCCATGTCATGGACTTGGTCTTCGATCAAGGACTGGCTCTGTTTGCGGGGCTGAACGTGGTCCCCAAGACGACCTGCCTGGAGACCTACTCGCATCGCTTTTCACCCCAGATGAACGAGACGCTCCGCAAACTCTGGATCGGCGTCTTGCGGCAGAGAAAATTACTGAAGGGCGAGAGCTTCAATCTGGACTTCCACTCCATACCGTTCTTCGGGGCGGACGAGTCTGTGGAGCGTCATTACCTCTCCAAGCGCAGCCGGAGCCAGAAGTCGATTTTGGTCTTCCTGGCGCAGGATGCCGAAAGCCATGTGTTCTGCTACTCCAAGGCCGATCTGCTCAAACGGGACCAAGCCGATGCAGTCTTGGATTTCGTCAAGTTTTGGAAGACGGCCTATGGCGAGCTGCCCCCCGAGTTGGTCTTCGACTCCAAGCTGACCACCTACGCCAAGCTGAACCAGATGGGCATCACCTTCATGACCCTGCGGCGCCGATCCCCGGCGATTTTGCGCGAGGTGGCCAACACGCCACAGTCGGCCTGGCGCACCGTACACCTGGATGTGCCGCACCGCATGTATCAGACGCCCAAAGTCATCGACCAGCAGGTGAGTTTGCGCGACGACGCCGTCCAGTTTTTTCACCTGGATGCGTTGAGCTCCGCGGTCCGCCTGAAGATCGATTTCGACGTCACGCTGACCGAAGTGGCCAGCGGACTGTATCGGATGCTGGGCCGCCGGCTCGCCGGATATGAATCCGCCCAATCCCGCCAACTTTTCCGCCATTTCCTGAATACCCCGGCCGAGGTCGAGATCACCGACAAACGCGCCGAAGTTACCTTGCCCAAGCGCGTCCACAATCCCTTGTTGCTCGCGGCCGGCTTCGGTCAGGGCTCCACACCGATTCCCTGGTGGGACGGACGCCCCCTGGCCTTAAGGTTCCGGTAGACGGCGCCCAAAACGTTAGCTGACTGCTGGCCGCGAAGATTCAGGCTGACCTCCATCAATTCTCTGTTCCGCGCGGTTCTGGGAACGGTACGTTGGAAGCTGGTGGAAGGCGGGCTTCCTGATCTGGTCCAAGGTGGGCTTTGCGTGGTGGAAGCTGATCGGTTTGTGGTAAGGGGCGCGGGGGGTCACCGGATGAGCGCGGCGACTTCGTAGTCGGCGACGCCGGGAATGGGGAACTCGATGGCACCGGCCGACTGACGAAATGGGACGTCCTTTTCGGCGCGCAGCAACTCCACGCGGCTCACCTTTTGGCCCGGCGGTAGATTCATGCGCACCTTCTGCGCGCCGATGGGATAGTAGCGGCGGATCCAGCCCTTGTGCATGGCGGGATTGGTGTAGTTCAGCACGTGCAGGGCAAAACCGGCTTCGGTTTCCCACGCGAACGACTCGACCACGCCGTCGCCTTCGAGGCGCACCGGAGCGTCGTCGCCGAGCAGCCAGCGGATGGCGTTCCGGAGCATACGGCTGAGGCCGGTGTGCCCGGAGCGCCACGAGGTGCGCTCGATATCGCCCGGAAAATAGACCCGGCGGCTGGAGCCCACTTCGCGGACCACGATGGCCGGCTCGTCCGTGCGCGGAATGGGCGGATAGGAGAGTTCGGGCGGGTAGGCGACGTAGCCCGGCACAACAGTCGGAAGCGGGTGTTCGACCGGCTTGACCGGCAGCCGGTACTCGGCCCCCGGAAGCCAGTTCGTGCCGGCGAAGCCGTCCAGAATGGGGTGCTTCCCGGCGATGCGTGCGTAGAACGGATTGCCGTTGGTTCCGACGATCTCGCCTGCTTTGTGAATGCCGAAAACCTCGGCCAGCCCGAAATCGTCGCGGCGCTCGTTGCGGTCGGTGTAGAGGCTGGTTTCAAAGGTCGCCAGGAGCGAGCCGCCGGAGGCGGCCGGTAGAACAGGTGCGTGCGCTGGCCCATGACCACGCCGAGGTTGGCGATCGAGCGCCGGTTGACGAAGTGGCGGTCGTGGCGGGCCAGCCAGTTGTAGTACCGGCGCCCGGGCTCGTGCCAGCGGCGGTCCTCGCCCAGGCCGTTCTGGCCGCCGATGAAGTGATACCAGGGGACCATCCCGCTGGCGACGGTTTCGTTCATCCACATGCCGGCTTCGGCGGGCGACTTGGCCACGTTGCGCCAGCGGTGCGCGCCGGTGGAATACGCGGCCGTGACGTTGGTGCTGGTCTTACCCTTCATGACGGCGTGACACACGCGCTCCTGCATGGTGCAGCCCCAGATGGGCGTGTCGTCGCCTCCGCGGCCCTGGTTGTACTGTTCCCAGTAGTCGGGCGTCCCCGGCCGCGCGAGCTTGCGGCATTGATCGCAGGAACAGGATGGGGGCCGGCCCAGCGGCGGCCAGGCGTTGGTGAAGATGCCGTCGATGTCGTAGAGCGAGTTGACCTCGCGCATGATGGCCGGGATGTAGTCGGTGAAGTAGCTCGAGCACATGCAGGTGGCGAACAGGCGCGGGTCTTCGCCGTGCGGGACGAAGCGGCCTTCGGCGTCGCGGCGGAACCACTCGGGATGGGCCTGGACGGCGTCCTCCCAATTGCGGTCCGGGCTCATGCGCGCAATCACACGGATAGAAGGCCAGGATGCCTGTGACGCTGACCAGGACAACGCCGGTCTTGAGGCCGGCCCAGTAATCGGCCCACTCCCCGACGTTGAGTTCCACCGGGTCGCGCTCGGTCATATTGACCTGGCCGACGCGGCGGATCTTCTGGCGCCAGGGGACGCCGGCCGGCAGCGCGACGGCCGCGGCGGCGGGCAAAGTGAGAAACTCCCGGCGATCGATGTCCATAGATCCTCCCTGCTTGACGGGGGCCGAGGTGCACTGCCTAAAGCGACGTGGTCTTGAGGGCCTTTAGACGGTCGCGGAACCCGGCCGCTTTTTCAAACTCGAACTTTCGGGCCGCTTCTTTCATGGCCTGTTCCAGGCCGGCGAAGAGCCGCTGGCGCTCCTCCAGAGAAAGGGTTTCGGCCGGGTCGGCGGGCTCCAGCGGCACGGTGACGTAATCGGCTTCGGCGATGGCCACCAGGCTCATGTCGATGGGCTTGACTATGGACTGGGGAATGATGCCGTGCTCCTGGTTGTAGGCGCACTGGAGGCGGCGGCGGCGTTCGGTCTCGCCGATGGCCCGGCGCATGCTGTCGGTCATGCGATCGGCATAGAGGATGGCGCAGCCGCTGAGATGGCGCGCGGCGCGCCCCATGGTCTGAATGAGCGCCCCGCTGGAGCGCAGGAAGCCTTCCTTGTCGGCGTCCAGGATGGCGACCAGGGAGACTTCGGGCAGGTCCAGGCCCTCGCGAAGCAGGTTCACGCCAATCAGGGCATCGAATTCCCCGCGGCGCAAATCGCGCAGGATTTTCACCCGGTCGAGCGTGCTGACTTCCGAGTGCAAATATCGGCAGCGCACGCCGACCTCGCCGTAGTACTCGCTCAGGTCCTCGGCCATGCGCTTGGTGAGGGTGGTGATCAGCACCCGCTCGTTGCGCTCGGCGCGGGCGCGGATTTCGGCCAGCAGGTCGTCGACCTGACCCTTGATGGGGCGGACGCGGACCTCGGGATCGACCAGGCCGGTGGGGCGGAGGAGTTGCTCGACCACGGCGCCGGAGGTTTTGGTCAGCTCGTAGGGTCCCGGG
>JACQZT010000008.1 GCA_016213755.1 Acidobacteriota bacterium
GCCGTAACAGCCCAGGTCCGCGAAGCCCATGTCGTCGGCCATCAGGATGACGATGTTGGGGCGTTTCTGGGGCGCGGCCGCCGCCAGCGCCGCGGCGCCCAGGCCGCCCAGGAAGGTTCTCCGGTTGAGGGTCACAGGAACATGATACGCCGGCCGGCAAAGCCGGCGGGGGAGCGGCGAAAACCGGGAAACGTTCCGTCTGTCCCCCTATCGTTCGCTCAGGCGCGGCCCGCGCGCTGCAACAGTTCCTCAACCGTCAAACCGACGTCCTCTGCGATCCGACGCAGCAGGATGGGCGAGATGTCCCGCCCTGGGTGAACCGGGATCGTGGTGCCCTCGCCGTCCGGGCGCCGCAACTGTTTATGCGAACCTCGCTGCCGAACCTCCGTGAAGCCCAGCTTTTCGAGAATCGAAATCACCTCGCGAGGCTTGAGAACCGGCGGCTTACCCATTGTCAGCCAACGGTGACCGTCTGCGTTCCGACGAACTGTGTCTCCAGTTCCGGTTCGCCTTCCTCCAGGAGCATCTCGACGACCTCCCGCAGGTTCCCGTTCAGTTCATCCAGCGTGCTGCCCTGGCTGTGAGCCCCGGGGAACCCCGGAACATAGCCGACGAATAAGCCCGTGTCCGGACACCGTTCGACAACTGCCGTATAGGTCTTCATCCGCGCGGCGCTCCTTCACGTGTGATCCCGACATCAATCGTAACATGGGAACAGCGTTCCCCTACTCATACCGCAGCGCCACCATCGGGTCGACCCGGATCGCCCGCCGCGCCGGAACGTATGCCGCCGCGAGGGCGATTAGCCACAGCAGCCCGACCGAGCCTCCATATACCAGCGCGTCCCAGGGCTTCATCCCATACAGAACCGCTTGCACCAGCCGCCCCACCGCCGCCGCCGAGCCGACGCCCGCCACCGTCCCGATCGCCAGCATCAGGCCCACCTCCCGCAGCACCAGGCCGCGCACGCGGCCGCCGCCGGCGCCCAGCGCCATGCGGATGCCGATTTCGCGCGTGCGCCGCGCCACGTTGTAGGCCAGCACGCCGTACAGCCCCAGCGCGGCCAGCAGAGTGGCCAGACCGGCGAAGGAGCCGGTGAGTCCCGAAAGAAGGCGCTCGACAAACATGTTCTCCTCGATCTGCGCCTGCATGGTCTTCAACTGCCGGATGGGCAGGTGCGGGTCCAGCGCCGCCACCTCGCGGCGCGCGAGGTTGGCCGCGGCTTCCGGCTCGCCGGCCGTGCGCAGGTAGTAGTGAACCATGTTCCAGCGCCGGGCTTGGGCGAGAGGAGTGCAGAACACCGCCGGAGGCGCCTCCTTCAGTTCGCTGTAGCGGGCGTCCTTCACCACCCCTACAATCCGGATGTCCGGCTCCCGCCCGGTGCCGATGCGGCGGTCCAGCGGGTCGCGGCCGGGCAGAAACTGGCGCACAAACGCCTCGTTGACCACCGCCACTTTCGGACCAGTCGCGTTGTCGGCAGGGGTGAACTCGCGCCCCGCCACCAGCGCAATCCCCAGCGTGCGGAAGTAGTCCGCGCCAACCACGTTGAAGTTCGACTGCGCCGCGGCGTCGCTGGGCGCCACGTAGCCTTCCACCGAGATGCTGCTCGACGAACTGGATCCGGCGATGGCCGGCACCTGCGCCGCCGACGCCAGTTTCACGCCCGGCAGAGCGGCCAGCCGTTCGAGAAGCCTTTCGTGGAAGCTCGCCACCCGCTGGTCGGAGTAACCGCTCAGCTTGGGCAGCAGGGAGAAGGTCAGCAGGTGGTCCGGCCGCATCCCCAGGTCCACTTTCGACAGGTTCACCAGCGTCTTGCCGAACAGCCCGGCCGAAATCAACAGCAGCAGCGAGGTGGCCACCTGCGCCGTCACCAGCGCCTTGCGGAAGAAGTTCGCCGACCCGGCCGAGGAGATTTGCCCAGCCTGATTCTTGAGCGCCGCCACCAGGTCCGGCTTGGACGCTTGCAGCGCCGGGAACAGCCCGAACAGCACACCCGTCGCCACGGACAGCCCGAGCGAGAACAGCAGCACCCGGCCGTCCAGACTGGTGGACAAGAAGCTCTGTATGCCGGTGGCGGGCGGCATGATCGCCACCACCGCCCGCACCGTCCACAGGGCGAAGAACAGCCCTAACGCGCCCCCGGCCACCGCCAGCAGGCAGGATTCCACGAGCAGGCGCCGGATGAGTTGCAGCCGCGAGGCCCCCATCGCCAGCCGCACCGCCACCTCGCGGGTGCGCGAGGCGGCTCGGGCCAATTGCAGGTTGGCGATGTTGGCGCAGGCTATCAACAGTACCAGAAGGGTCATGCCCATCATCAGCAGCACCGGCTGGCGCGCATGGTCGCGCACAGAGCCGCGCCCGTGCTCGCCGGGCTTGAGGATTACCTTCTTGGCCCGGAAGCGTTCCAGAAAATCCGGGCGCGGCTGCTTCAGAAGCTGGAGGTCCTGATCGAGCTGCGCGCGGTAGCTGACGTTGATGGCCGTTTCGGCCTGCTGGCGCGTCACGCCCGGCTTCAAGCGCCCCACCAGGCTGATCCAGTAATACTGCCGGTTGTCCAGTCCCTTCCAATCCGGTTCGATGTCCGGCTTCCTGCGCACCGGCACAAAGATGTCCGGCATTTCGGCCGTTTTCTCGCCGGCGAATCCTTTTTGCGCCACGCCCACCACGGTGAGGGGATAGCCGTTGACGTGCAGGGTCTGGTTCAGAACCGCGGGGTTGTTCCCGAAGCGGGAGGTCCAGTACCCGTAGCTCAAAACCGCCACCGGGTGTCCGCCCGCGGCGCGGTCGTCCTCCTCGGTGATGAGGCGCCCCATCGCCGGCCGCACACCCAGCAACTCGAAATAGTTGCCGGACACCAGCCGCGCGATGCCGTGCGCCGCTTCGTTCTGGTACGCCAGGCTGACGCTCTGCGCGCGCGCGGCCGCCAGCCCCGCGAAGGGAGTCTGTTCCTTCCGCAGTTCGAGGAACATCGGATAGCTGAAGGACGGCCCGCCCCCCTCGTCGCTCGAAGTGCTGCCCTGCGTGGGTCCGGGATGATAGAGATACACCAGTTCGTGGGGGTTCCGCACCGGAAGAGTGCGCAGCAGGATCTGGTCCAGCAGCGAGAACATGGCCGTGTTGGCCCCGATGCCCAGGGCCAGCGAGAGCACCGCGACCAGCGTGAAAAGAGGCGCGCGCGCCAGCGAGCGCACAACGGTCCGAAGTGTGGTCATCAAAATCGAAGACGCCGATCGGGCGAAAAAGTTCCGGCGTTGTAGACTGGGAGTAATGAACCGACGCGAAATGCTTGCCCTGCTGGGAGGGGCGGCCGGGATTCGCGCCGCTGAGACGCCGGCGCCGCCGGTGTCCGTGGCTCGCTGCCAGGCTTACGACGACACTCTCACCGGCGTCCTTTCCAAGATGTTCGACCAGCTCGGCGGTCTCGAGCGCCTGGTGCGCGGAAAGACCGTGACCGTCAAGCTCAACCTCACCGGCAGCCCCGCGCTGCGGGTGCAAGGCCGGCCGCTCGGCGTGACACACTACACGCACCCGCGCACGGCCGGCGCACTGGCGCACCTGATGGGCCGCGCCGGCGCGCGCCGCATCCGCTTCGTCGAAAGCTGCTGGGCCACGGGAGGTCCGCTCGAAGAGTACCTGCTGGATTCGGGCTGGAACGTCCGCTCGCTGGCCACGGCCGCGCCCGGCGTCGAATTCGAGAACACCAACGCGCTCGGCAAAGGCAGGACTTACGCACGCCTGAAAGTGCCCGGCGGCGGCCTGGTCTTCCCGGCCTACGACCTGAACCACAGCTATGAAGACACCGATGTCTTCGTCTCCATGGCCAAACTCAAAAACCACGAAACCTGCGGCGTGACGCTGGCCATGAAGAACATCTTCGGCATCACGCCGGCCTCGATCTACGGAGACGACGCGGGACGCGACGCCCCCAACGAGAGCCCGGGCAAGGGCCGCGTCGAGGTTTGCCACCTCGGCAAGCGGCAGCCCGCGCGCAGCGCCCCGCGGGAGCGCGACCCGCAATCCAGCCGCCACCCGGGCCACCGCATGCCGCGCATCACCGCCGATCTCGCCGCCGCCCGGCCCATCGACATCGCCTTCATCGACGGCATCGAGACCATCGCCGGCGGCGAGGGGCCGTGGATCCGCAACGTCCGGCCGGTCGCGCCGCACCTGCTGATTCTGGGGACCAACGCGGTCGCCACCGACTCGGTCGCCACCGCCCTGATGGGCTACGACCCCCGCGCGCCGCGCGGCGCCGCCCCGTTCCGCGATTGCGACAACACGCTCCTGGTGGCCGAAAGCCTGGGCATCGGCTCGGCGGACCTGAAAAAGATCGAAGTGCGCGGCGTGCCGCTGGCGCAGGCCATCCACCATTTCGGCTAGAATGAAGAAGATGCCCGAGTGGATCAAGATCGTTCTGGCCGTGGCGGCTTACTTCGCGGTGATGAAGTGGGTATTGCCGCGCTTCGGAGTTCCCACTTGAATGAGCAACTCCTGCGACGCCGCGGAGCGGCGTCCTAAACGGCCTTCCCAGTAACCGCCTTTCGGGTCGACCGGCTGCAAGTGATGCCCGACATTCCAATTCGCCTGTGGTCCATCCTCCCCAAGATCACGGCCACCGCCGTTCTGGACGTCCTGGTCGTCGCGCTCCTCATTTACCAGTTCGTCGCTATCGTGCGCGGCCGGCGCGCGGGCAACATCCTCAGCGGGATTTTGATCCTGGTCCTGGTCTACCTGGCTTCGGTCTGGCTCAAGCTGGAATTGCTGCGCACGATGCTAACCACGCTGGCCCCTTACACGGCTTTCGCGCTGATCGTTATGTTCCAGTCCGACATCCGGCGCATGCTGGCGCGCATCGGGCGGCGCCGCTGGGCGGCTTTCGGCAGCCGGGTCAAGACCAGCGAATCGGCCGACGACATCCTGCAAGCCATGGCCCAGCTCTCGCAGAAGAAAACCGGCTCTCTCATCGTCGTCGAGCGCGACATTGGCCTGCGCACCTTCGTGGAAAGCGGCGTGGCCCTGGACGCAGTCATCTCCCGCGACCTGTTGCTGGCCATCTTTCAGAAGGACGGCGCGATGCACGACGGCGCCGTCATCCTGCAAGGAGACCGGATCGCCGCCGCGGCCTGCTTCCTGCCCCTCAGCACGAACCCGGCCCTGATGAGCACCTACGGCACGCGCCATCGGGCCGGCATCGGCGTCACGGAAGAGGCCGACTGCCTGTCGCTGATCGTCTCGGAAGAAACCGGCTCGATGTCCGCAGCGGCGTTCGGCGAAATCGAGCACAACCTGACCATCGAGCAGATTCGCGACCGCTTAAACCGCCACTTCGGCGAACGCAGCGCCCTGGGCCGGGCCCGGATCTCCACCGAAGCCTTGCGGGCCACCTCGCGCGGCCTGAGCGGAGGCGAGTGAGCCATCATGCTCCGACGGCTGACCCACAATTTCGGCTGGAAGCTGCTCTCGCTGGCCATCGCAATCCTGTTTTGGGGCGCCACCGCCGGCGGTCCGGATCTGGCGACTTCCGTCTCCGCCCCGGTTCAATACCGGAACATCCCCCCGGACCTGGAAATGGCCTCCGACGTCCAGGAACGCGTGCACCTGGAGATCCGCGGACCCGCAAGCCGGCTGAGTTCCACCGACCTGGCCAACATTGCCGTGGTGCTGGACCTGGCTTCGGTCCTCCGCCCCGGCGAGCGGACTTTTACCATCGAGCCGTGGACCCTCAACCTGCCGCCCGGAGTCACGCTCTCGCGAGCCGTGCCCGCCCAGCTCCGCTTTCGATTCGAAAGCCGGATTACCCGCGAGGTTCCCGTCCGCGTGCGCTACTCGGCCCCCCCGCCGCCCGGCTACCGGATCGTCCGCCAGGAGGTGACGCCCCCGGCCATGCGGGTGATCGGCCCCGAAAGCCGGGCCCATCTCGTCGAGGCAGTGCAGACCGATCCCCTCGACTTGAGCGGCGTGGTGGGCGAGTCGGTCTTCGAGATCCCGGCTTATATCCCCGACCCGCAGGTGCGCTTCGCGGTCTCGCCGATGGTGAAGGTCAGAGTGACCCTGGAGCGGGCGCCGTAGGGCGCCCGGGCGGCGAACAGGAATGGCACGACAACTTTTCGGAACCGACGGAATTCGGGGTCAGGCGGGCGAGTACCCGCTGGACGCGCGCACGGCCCACGCCGTCGGCGCGGTCTTAGGCGAGTGGGCCGGCCAGGTCCAGCCCGGCGCGGAGGTGGTCATCGGCATGGACACCCGCGAGTCCGGCCCGTGGCTGGCCGCGCAAGTCGCCGGCGGCTTGCGCCGCCGCGGGGTCCCGGTTCGCTTCGCCGGCCTCATTACCACTCCCGGGGTGGCCTGGCTCACCCGCTCCGGCCCCTTCGTGGCCGGAGTCATGATCTCGGCCTCGCACAATCCTTTCCAGGACAACGGCATCAAAATCTTCGACCACTCCGGCTACAAGCTCCCCGACGAACTCGAGCACGCGCTGGAAGAGAAGATCTTCGCCCAGCTCGACCAGGATCTCGAGCCCCAGGCCGCCGGCTTGGCGGTCGACGAAGGCCTCGACCGCTCCTACGTCGATTACCTGGCCGGCACTGCCGCCGGCAACCTGCACGGGATGCGCCTGGTGGTGGACTGCGCCAACGGAGCCGCCGCGCACCTGGCGCCGGAACTGTTCGAGAAACTCGGCGCGCGCGTCACCCCCATCGCCTGCACCCCCGACGGACGCAACATTAACGAGGATTGCGGCGCGCTGCATGTCGAGGCTCTCCGCCTCCGTGTGCTGGCCGAGCGCGCCCACGCCGGCGTGGCCTTCGACGGCGACGCCGACCGCGCCATCCTGGTTTCCGAGCGCGGCGCCATCATCGACGGCGACTGCGTCCTGCTCATCGCCGGGCGGGCCTTGCTCGGCGCCGGCCGGCTGCGCGGCCCCAACGGCTGCCCGACGGTGGTCGCTACCGTGATGTCCAATCTGGGCCTCGAACGCGCCTTCACCGGGCTGGGCGTCCGCCTGTTGCGCACCGCGGTGGGCGACAAGTACGTGCTCGAAGAGATGAAGCGCTGCGGCGCCAACCTGGGCGGCGAGCAGTCCGGCCATGTCATTTTCCACGACCACGCCACCACCGGCGATGGCATGCTCACCGCGCTGCGCGTGCTCGAGATCGCGCAGCGGGCCGGAGCCGGGATCGACGACCTGGTCCGCGATCTCGAGATCTATCCCCAGCGGCTGGTCAACGTGCGGGTGCGGAATCGCAAGCCGCTCGGCGAACTGGCCCAGGCCGGCGCCGAGATCCGCGCCGCCGAGCAGGCCTTCGGCGCGGCGGGCCGCGTGCTGGTCCGCTTCTCCGGCACCGAGCCGCTGGTCCGCGTCATGGTGGAAGGCCCGGACCTCGAACGCGTGGAGTCCTTCGCCGGCCGCATTGCCCAGGCCCTGCACGCCGAGTTGGGATGACCCGCCCGGCCGCGGGACTGTTATCGAGACAGCCGGGATTCGTAGGCGGCGACGGCCGCCTTTAGCCCGACTTTCGCAGTTCCAGCGAGTTTTGCGGGCGGCGCGGGTCAAAAGTCGTTTGCCTGCAACGCGGGGGTTTGGAAATGGCCTGAGTGAAGACCTGCCCTCTTTTCATGCCGCAGGAATTCTGGCATTCTGCTGCTTCCGATGTTTTTGCGCAGCACGAACCGCAACAAGGACGGCAAGGAC
>JACQZT010000150.1 GCA_016213755.1 Acidobacteriota bacterium
GCACGCGGTCGTAGACCTCCGGGCGGGCGTGGAAGCCGTGGTTGCCCAGATCCCAGGTGCGCCAGATCAGCGTGCGCTGGAACTCGTCGACCACCACCTTTCGCGTCTCGTTGATGAGCCGCTGCATGTTGCGGAAGTAGGTCTCGCTGCGGGTAGCGGAAGAGGTGCGCTCGGCGATCAACTGGCCCGAGTAGCCGTCGAGAAGGTAAGAGTAATTCTCGCCCGTGCGCACCATGACGTAGGCGATCTCGGGAAAGGCGCGCAGAACTTCCCGGTACTTGGCGCGGTACAGTTCCCAGAAAGCCTCTTTGTCGAGATCGACGCGGCGCGGGTCGTCGTCCAGCGCGATGCGCTTGCCAAGCGATTCCAGAACCGCGGTCGGAAGCAGGATCTCGTCGGTGCTGAGGCAGGCCGCAAGGCCCAGGCGCTTCGCTTCGGCCAACTGCCCGCGCAGGCGGGTGCGGTTCTCTTCGATCCGGGCGCGCAGCGGCGAGCCTGCGGGCAAGGCCCGCGGAGCGATCTCGGCGTAGGTGGCCAGTTCGGTGAAGCTGCCCAGGACAGCGGCGTTGTAGCCGTACTCCCGATAGCGCGCAAGGTCCTTTTCGCCGCTGCCGAGGATGATGGTGAACGGCGCGGGCGCCGCGGCCGAGGTCAAGACGAGCAGCGCGACGAGCAATCTCATGCCAGCCGCTCCTCGCTTAGCCGCACGAGGGGCACGGGCGCACCGTTGATCGATTCGCTGAACGCCCGGTCCTGCTCGGCGACAGACCGGACGGCCGTCCCGCCCGTCAGCGCGAGCGACTGCCAGGCGAGTTTCACCGTGGGACCTTCGCGGCTCTCCTCAAAGCGCAGCCGGCGATAGCGCCGGTCGAGCGCCTCGGGCGCGCCCGAGCCTTCCTCCATGGCCAGCGTGAAGGCGATGTACGCCGGGCCGATTTCGCTCCACCGGACCAGCCGGGGCTCTGGCTCCCGCAGCAGATCGACGGAGACCACCAGGCGGCCCTCTTCGCGGGCCACCGAGAGGCGTCCGGTCCGTTCGCCGAAAACGGCCCGCTGCGCGCGAAACCACAGGCGCGCGCCGCCCAAATCGATGGCCGCCGTGGAGGCGTCGCTCACGATGCGAGCCTTTTCGGGAACGCCGGGCAGGTCCAGGCACAGGCGCAGCCGCCGGGCCTGGAATTCGCCGTTCTGGATCGGGTCCAGGCTGGGATGCTTGTCGCCGCCGGGAGTGCGGAAGTTGATCAGGCCGAGGATGCAGTTGCGTTCCTGGACGGCATAGAGCAGCGCGGAGGTGAAGTCGTAGTCGTCCTTGATGAAGCGCATCTGAAGATAGCGCGCGGGCCGCGCCGCGCCGCCCCAGTAGGCCAGCAGCGAGCGGCGCTGCACCCAGAAGTCGCCGCGGTTGACCGAGCCGAGACAGAAACCGCGATCGAGCCACGTGGTTCCCTGCACGGGGCGCACCGGCGGTTCGGCGGGGAGGAATGTCTCGCGGTGTTGGCGGGGTTGTCCCGGTTCCAGGAACAGCGGGGCGAGGGCCTCCGGGCAGCGGTAGTCGAGAGTGGCAACTTCGCCCGAGCCTGACGCGCGGCCCTGCCGCACGTCCGCGAGGGTGGTGAATGCGAGGCGTCCGCCGAGCGCTTTCTGAATCCACAGCGGGCCTCCGATGTCGGTGGAGTAGCAGCGGCTCAAGGGCCCTGCCAACTGGCGCGTGGCGGCGTGCCAGTGCCGGGCCAGGTGGAGCCAGGCGCGATGGTGGATCTTGTCCACGCGCGCCAGGATCTCCGGATCCTTGAGCGTCCTCTTCATGCGCGTCAGATTGGCTATGGTGACGTTGGCGTAGGAGGGGCTGTTGTATTCGGCGAAGCTGCCGGTGACGTCGACGGTTTGGGCGAAGCGGCGCAGCCGGTCGGCGGCGTAACCGCCGAGGTCCGCGTCGCCGAGCAACTGGGCGCCGGCGAGGGTGACGAAGCTGCCCTGCACGGCGATATTGGTGTAAGTCATGGCGACGTTGCGGCGGCGTACCGAGTAGGCGGCGTGATGGATGCCGGCGCGGACCTTCTCGCGCAGGGCGGCGGGAAGCCGCGAGCCGTGGCGGTATTCGATGAGCAGCAGCATGGAGCCGTTGAAGTCGGCCCAGTTCCAATCGGCCGGCGACATCTTGGGCGCGGGCTCTTCGAGGTAATAACCCCAGATGCCGTACCACTTGCTCTGGGGATCGGTTTCCTGGATGGCGAGAATGCGCTCGATAACCGCCAGGGAGCGTTCGCGGCGCTGGTCGCCGCCGGCTTCGAGCAGCAGGAAGGCGTACTCGAGCGTGTCGCGCGTGGGGTGCGCCTGCCTCGAGCGCAGGTTGGTGTGGTAGCGGTACTCGGCCCCGACCGAGCGCCGGAGCATGGTTTCGGCGGGGTCGAATGCCGCATCCTGGCGCGCGACGGCGGCCTGGATCAGCGCCTGGTCCCATTCGCGGGACCAGCCCGACGGAGCTGCGAGAGCAAAGAGAACGGAACCGGCGCATTCCCTGCGCGTCAGTGTGGACATGAGGAGACTCCTTATTAAAAGTCGAGCTTCAGGCCGAACTGAACGTTGCGCGACGACACGTTCATGGTGCCGCTGACCACGCCAAAAGTGGTGCTGCCGAAGCCCGTGTCGGGCCAGCCGAATTGCGGCGTGTTGGTCAGGTTGAACATCTCGGCGCGGAACTGCGCGCGGAGCCGTTCGCGCCAGCGGAAGTTCTTCATGATGGCCAGGTCGGCATGGCGCGCGAAGTCCGCGCGGAGTTCGTTGATGCGGCGCGGCGCGCTGCCGATGGTAAACGGCGCGGGCGCCGAAAAGGCGGCCGTGTTGAACCAGCGCTCGGGCCGGCGTGCGGACAGTTTGACGTCCGGCCCGCTGGTGACGTTCGGCAACTGGGTCCCAAAGCCGTAGACGCTGATGGTGCTGGGTGCGGTCATGCGCGAGGGCAGCCCGCTTTGCAGCCTCACGATGGAAGAGAGCTGCCAGCCGCCGAGCGGATAATCCAGCACCCGCGGCAGGGAGCCGCCCAAGCGTTTGCCCCGGCCGACGGGCAGCTCGTACACAGCGCTGGCGACAAAGCTGTGCGGGATGTCGTGCGCGCTGAGCGAGCGCTCGATGCTCATGTCGCGGTTGTTGCGGATGCCGTCGTCGGCGCCGCCCAGCGAGGGCTCGGTTTCGCGGATGTTGTCGATGCCCTTCGAGCGCTGGTAGCTCACCAGCATCATGAGTCCGCCGGAGAACTGCTTGCTGATCTGGGCCACCAGGGCGTTGTAGCTGGAGCTTCCGCCGGGGGTCTGGCCGTTGCGGCTGACCGAGTTGTAGTGCGGGAAGTCGCGCAACAGGCGGTGGCGCGGCACCGTGGTTCCGGCCAGCACGCCGGCCGAGATCTGGCCGTAGAAGGGGTTCGCCACCTGCTGATCCAGCGTCGCGCCCATCTTGAGCAGCGCGGGGTCGAGCTGGTTGTCGTTCAATCCGTAGCTGAGCGCGAGCTTGCGTCCCTGGTGCCCGGTGTAGCCGATCTGCACGACGGTGCTGGGGCTGAGCTCGAACTGGAAGTCGGCAC
>JACQZT010000152.1 GCA_016213755.1 Acidobacteriota bacterium
CACGGCCGGATCGAGCAGTGCCAGGGAAAACGGGTTCCGCGCCAGCACGGGCAGGTTGTCCAGCATCTTTCGGTCCACCGTCACCGACATCGTGCTGGTGTTGAATTGGAGAGCGACAGCGGCGCCCGTAACCTCAACCCTCTGGCTCAACGAACCGACCTGGAGCGCCACGTCCACCGTGACGTCTCCCCGCACCTGCACCACGATGCCTTTTTCCACGTGACTCCCGAATCCGGCGCGCTCGACCGCGAGGTTATAGGTTCCGGGCTCGACGAAATCGAACATGTACTGGCCGGTGGCGCTGGAAAGCCGGACGGTTTCCACACCGGTGGCCGCATTCGCCAGAGTCACCTTGGCTCCGGCAACCGACGCCTGGCTTGAGTCGGTGATGGTTCCCTGCACCTTGGCCCGGTAATCCTGTGCGCCCAGAACGTAAGCAAGCAGGATAGCGAGCGGAAGAATTCCCCAACGGGCTGCGACTTTCATGGCTGACTCCCTGGGATGGCGACGACTGTGGAAGGACAGACGGAGATCACGCCGAGCTCGCGGTGAAGGACGTGACCCGCCATGCGCACCTATCTCCGGAAACGCAATCTGTCCAGGACCACTATACACCCGCGGCGGATCTTCAGCCTCCGGGCGCCCGCGGCGAAGCGGTGGTGTACCTGACCTGACCGAAATCTCCGATATCCAGGTTGTATCTTTTCCAGTACGCCTCGCGCGGCTCGAGGCGGTCGCCCGTTTGAGCCAGGAGCGAGCGAAGCTGGCGCGCGAGCCCGGCCTGAAGTCCGGCCAGCGCGGGGCGGTTGATGAGGTCGGTCGTCTGGAACGGGTCCTGGCGGTTGTCGAACAGGTGCAAGGGTCCCTGAAGCGTTTCCACGTACGTATGTGTCGCGCTGCGGACGCCGCGCCATTCGGGGTAGTCGTACGCCTGACGCGCGAAAGGCATGTAGCCCGCGATAAGCGATGCCCGGCCCGCCGCGGCGCGCCCCGCGAACACGCCGGAGAGGTCGCGTCCCTGGACGCTCTTGGGGGGCGCAATACCGGCCAGAGACAACAGGGTCGGCATCACGTCCACGGCGTCCACCAGCGTATCTGGGGCCAGGCCCGCCCGCACCCGCCGGGGATAACGCGGCACGAACGGCCGGCAACGGTGCAGTCATATCAAAGGCATCATAGCGCGAGTCCCGTCATCCGTCTCTGCGACCTCGACCGGCTGGGCTGGCTTTTGAACACTACCCCAGCGCCAGTTGCATCAGCAGCACAATGGGATGGTAGTGGCAGACCGCGTCCGGGCCGGGAAGGGGACTCGCCGCGTTTACGCCGGCCCACCAGCAGTACTCGTTCATGTCGTCTCCGAGTCTGTCGCGGTCGGCGTCTTTCATGAATGAAAACACCTGGGCGGTCCGCAAGGCGGCTTTCCAATTCACTCCCCACATGCAAGGCGCCCTTAACATGGTGTTGCGCCACGCCGCCTGGCAGACATCCGCTCCGTCCTTCTTTATGTCCATGTCGAGCCACACGTCCGAGGGCAAGGCGCCGGAAAGATCGTTCGCCTTTAACCGGAGGGTGATGAGCTTGCGGTCGGCTACCTGCGTCAAACCGGCGGCGGCCAGTTCCGCCAAATCTCCCCCCAGCGGCAAAGGCTGCCCGGAGAAGGTCTCGAGGTGGACAAACGCGCCCTCGGCGCCCGCGGCGGCGTCCGTCGGGGGGGCCGCAACCTGGCCTATCAATTCACCCGCGTGAACGGGAATCGGATTGGCCAGCCCGATCACATCCGTGCCCGCGATCTGGCCGGCCAAGGCGGCATCCGGGGCGAACCGCTGGGAGAGAACGTTCTTGGCTCTTATGCGGTAGATATACGTATCGGCGGGCGCGGCCAGCGGCAGGACCTCGGAATCCTCCAGCGCGCTGTCGTCGAGAGGGGCGGGGGCCGCCCTCGGGTCCACCGCCACCGCCCCCGCCTGGAGTTCCGCCCAGTCCCTCGGCCCCAGGCCCTGGTCGTGCCCGGCCACCGGAACCAGCCGGCTCGTGTTGTTCGCCACGACTCGGCGAAAGAAGGGGCAGGGAAACACGGCGATGGCGTGGTCCTTGGTGCGGAGGTACAGCTTTCTGCGCCAAGGCACGGCGGAGTTCGCCGCCGCGGGACCGTTGTCCAGGTGCATGTAGAGGCTGAAGAAGCGGCTGTTCTTCCAACTGTGGCGCAGCAGCGCGAAATTGCGCGAACCGAAAGCTTTGGCCGTCTCGGCTTCATTCAGGCGGCAGCCCACCAATTCTCCGTCGGCGATGGCCCGCACCTCCGTGCCCGCCGCCGCATAGAGGTGGATGCCGCCGTGCCAGATTCTCGACGCGCCTGCCGGGTAGCGGCCTCCGCGGTGGCTCTCGGTGTTGAGGTAGAAAGGTGCGGTAGGCGCCAGCCTCGGGTTCAGTCCCTGGCCCAGGTCCATGGGGAAGGAATAGACGGGCAGTTTTCCCGGAAAGACCGGCCGGACGCTGGCGGTAAACGTCTGGACGAACTCGTCCTCCTCGCGCCCCCGCCGCCGCACCGTGCTAACATGCACTGCCCGCGTTGCGGGCGAGGGGCCATCGAAGTCGGCGCCCGCCACAGTCACCCGGTCGGGCTCCTGCCAGCGCAACTGGAAGCCGCAGACGCGCACGGCGTTGTCGCGGATACCGGCGCACACCGCACAGGGAGTGTTGGGGGCCAGCCCGGCATGGTTACAGGCCCCGCCGGCTAACTCGACGGACTTGCCGAAATGGAATGTGGCCCGGCGGTGGCGCCAGCGGCGGGCGTCGGTGTGGTTGTAGTTGTCCGTCCAGCAGCGGTAGCCGGACTCCACATGGATCGCATTCAGCGCCAGCCGGCGCATCATGCCGCGCAAGGCCCAGAGGAGGGCCTTGTCTATTCCCGGGTACTCCTTCATGTCGTAGATGTCCAGGTTGTCGGGATCGAGCACCGTCCCATCCGGCAGCTTCTTCCCGGACAGAAGGAAATTGCCCGCCTGGCGGCCCTTGCCGAAGCCCGTACACTGGCCGGTGTCGGGGTCGTGGTCGGTGCAACGGCACCGCAACGGGGGCCTGTTCTTGCCGGCGGCGCACGGGCAGCGCATGGTCTCCACCAGCACGGGCCAGCGCGCGGCCTCCCGGTCGAGTTCACGGAAGACAGTCGCATCCACCACTCCGGTAAGGGGCAGGCCCGCCGCCGCCTGAAACCGCTTCACTGCGTCGTGCGTGGCGCGGTCGAAGCTGCCGGTGACGCGCACCGGCATCAAGGGTGCGCCGATGCCGGCTCTATCCGTCCCAGAGCCCCAGGCGATGAGCTTGATCTGCAACTCCCAGACATCGCGCCCCTTGCATTCGGGAACCAGTTGCATTTCGCGTTCGCCGTAGACATGGTCCGCGGGCCGTTTGATGGCTGCTGCCATACGCGCTCCTTAACGCTCGCTCTGGCCGCCGAAGAAAAGCCGTCCCCGGGAGGTGAAGCAGGCTAGAGTGAGGTTCCTGAAGTTGGCGCTGACGTGCGGGAACAGAGCGGGCGAGCCCGCGCCATCGCGCAACTTCGCCAGGGACCCGCCGGCGGGTCCGGCGCGAAAAGCACCCTGCTCGTCCACCAGGGCGATCCAAAGCCCGCCGCCGGGGGCCGCCTCCAGTTGCAGTTGCACCGCCCGGAGCGCTCGCGCGGCGGGCGCCACCGGCCACCCAGGCATGGGATGCGGTTCGCCGGCGGCCGGAGGGCCCTGAAGCGGTAACCGCACCATTGCCAATCGGTCTGGAAGGCGGCGGCCGCCTTCGAGCGCCATGAAAACATCCGCCTCGCTGGTCACCGCCAGAGCCAGCACCTCGTTTGGGGTGGTATACACCGTGCGCGCCGCCACGGCCACTTTCCCGTTCTCCCAGACATCCAGCCGGATCAGCCGCGCTTGCTTGCCGTTATCCGCCGCCAGCAGCAGCGCTATGGGCTGTTCCATCCCGAAGGCGCAGGCGGCCAGCTTCGGTTCTTCGGCCAGCCGGACCAGCCAGGGTTTGGGCGGAGCGGCCGCGCCCGCGTGTACCACCGCCCCGGCCAGCGCAAAACCATCGCGGGTCTTGCCGGTGGCCAGGAAGACCGCGTGGCCGCGGTCCGGGAACCTTGGTACGGGTACGGGTTCGGCCAGCGGAAATCCGAAGGCTCCGCTGCGCCACTGCGGAGAGGTGAAGGCATGACGGATGAGTTCCGCGCGCCCATCCCAGACCACCGCTACCCAGCCTTGGCGCGTGAGCGGGGCGCCGGGCGCATATCCGCCCACCGCCACCCGTGCGCCGTGAGGAAAGTCGCCGCAAGGGGTGGCGCCCTGCCCGGCCATGCCGTACCCGGTCAAGGCGGACTGGCGCACCAGCAGGCGCGGGGATTTGCCGGGGCTGCCGTCGGCCGCCAGCCAGGCGGTCACGGTGGCCGAGCGCAGGGCGGAATCGTAGCCCGCGGCGGCGCTCTCGACCCGCGCATCCACGACGGAGAACGGCAGCCGATTGGAGGTTACATCCACTCCCTCGGCCACCCTGTGAGTGGCTGCGACGGCATAGTTGCCGGCAGGCAGGGGAGGGCTGTAGGTCCACAGATTGTGGTCGTCGGACATGGCTTTGCCCGGCGGCAGCGTGCTGGTGAGGGGCGGGCCGATGGACCTGCGGCTCATATCTCCCACCAGCCGCTGCTTTCGGGCGTACGGGTCATATCTGCCCAGCGCCGCTCCGCGGGCGTCGTAAAGCTGAAGCACCGGCGTGAAGATGTTGTTCTGCAAATCTACGACGGTTTGCGCCGCCTGGCTCCGGTTGACCAGTTCCAGGTGGAACTCGGCGCTTTGCTCGGGATAGAGGGGCGCGCCCTGCCAGTCTCTCCAGCCGATCCGCAGTTCGAGATCCTTCGCATCTGCCGGCAAGTTAACCTCCCTTTTCCGCTCGGCGGTGTAACCCGCCGCCAGCGCCGCCGCGACCACGGCGGCTAGGTTCAGAACAAGTCCGGATGCTGCCAGGCGCATGGCAACACGTCCTCCCTCCAACCGCGCAGCTTGAGCATGCACTTGGCGCACGGATCGCCCACCACCCGAGGCGCCTGGAAGAGAATGCAGGGATTGGGGTTGACGGCCCCGGCGGCCGCCTGAAACGGGTTCGGCAGCGGCGCTGGGACGACGTCCGGCCAGCCGGTGTCCCTGGCGCCCGCACCGGCTGCGGCGACGGGCGCCGGAGGGCCGGCGGGCCGCAGAATCGCGCCCGATGTGAAGGTGTAGCTCATGAGGCAGGCGTCCTGGTTGAGATCGTGGTGCTTCCAGGCGAAGTTGCCGGAAACGAAATGTACCAGGTGGACGGAGTGGCCCATCTCATGGGCGAAAGTATTGCCAATCACGGCAGTGCGGAAAAACGATTGTCCGCTCCCCTTGCAGAAGCCCGCTGTATCCACGTTCGAGAATTGCGGCGCGTAAAACCCCGCGTTGTAGCCGATCCAGTAGCCGGGCTCGTGATAAGAAGGCCAGCGCACCACGTTCATCGTGCGTGGTTCTGCGTTCGGCGGAGTGAGCGCATCTAGAATGGCGTAGGCGGCCTGATCCCACCAGCCTTCGACCCAGTCGGAGTACGCGCCGGCCGTGTACCGCGGAATGGCTGCCACGCCGGCGGGAAGGGCCTGGTCCGCCGCTGCCGCCCCCCCAGCATGGGTGAGGTCGTGCCCCTGAATGGCGGCGGCGACCACGGCTCCCGCGGCGGCCGTGAGCGTGCCGACGGGCAAGGCGCGAATCGTGTTGGTCGCCACGTTGACGCGGTTGGCCGGAATTCCCGCCGGCAGTTGCTCGCGGTAAGAGTCCCACTGCACGAAACAGTTGGTGATGGCGGCGCTGTTGTTGAGCGGTACCCGGCCGGGCCAGGTATTCTCGGCGGTATTGTGGGCCGTGCGGTACTTGTCCAGGTCCGCGTCCTTGTGACAGTCTTTGCCGGCGGGGGGGACTGGCACGGTCCATTCGTTGAAGGCCAGTTGCAGGAGGGCGTTCATGGCCGTCATGTCCATGTTCACGCCGTCGCCGCGGTAGCGCCTGGCGGCCGTGCCAACAGCCGCCTCCGCGGGGCATCCCACACCGGCCGGCAGGCCTTGCGTGCCTGGGTCCGGCAGGCGGTACGAGCCGGCGATCTCCATCCAGCGCCAGACCGTCAGGTCGCCGGTCGCCGCCTCCCGTCTGGGCGTCTCGTCTATGAAGCCGAAACCGCGGTGGTAGGCTTCGCGTTCCACCCACGCACGCAGGACGTACCCGTCGCCCGCAATGAAGGAGGGCGAGAACAGGAAGCCCGCCAAGCCCCGCTTGTCCCCGGAGAGCATCGCAATGGTCTCTACCCGCTCCTGGTCCGGATCGGCGGCCGCATCCGGTCTCAAAACCACCCACTCCGCGAATGGGAAGGAATCCGCTTTCCCGACAATAGGCTCGGTCCCGGCGCCCGCGGCGGAGTAGTCGCTGCGGAAGAGATGGTTGGGGCCGGATCCCCGGATGCCGCCGTAGTGCGCGTGGCAGTTGATGCCCGGGGGGTAGCGGTTCCAGTTGGCCACTTGATCTGCCGCCGCGGCGGCGGAATCGATGCGCGTGATCCACAGCACGTCCCCGGCCCTGGCCAGCCCCGGGCGGAGGCGGATCTGGGAGGCGGCCGCGACCCCCGCCGCTGGAGGGAGTTCCCGGTAGTCCCGGGTTTCGTCGTTCAGTTCGTTGTCGTCGGTTCGCGCACTCAAGACGAGCTTGGTGCGATTCAGATAGACGCTCAGTTCGTTGTTGCCCCGGACGTAGCCGAAGGTCGGGTCGAAGGCGGAGACGTCGTAGTCCTGGACGGCGATGTTAGTGATCTCGAAGCACGCCTGCCAGTAGGGGAATTGCGGATTGGCGCCGTCGTTGGCGGGCGCGTTGTGCGCGCCGCGCTTGACCTTGAGAACTGCGTTGCGCCAGTAAATCTGGCGCGGGTTCAGCCCGCCTCCGGCCCTGGCTCCAACAAGGTTGGCGTTCCAGAAGTCGTCGGCCAGGGGCTCGACGCGCGCGGGTCCCACGGCTTCCGGCTCGAACAGCCCGAGTGTGGCGGGGTCGGTGTTTTTCGCCTGCACCTGGCTGCGCAGCCGCAGTTCCACCTCAATGGGGATTTCCGGGCGGCTGTAATACGCCGCGTCGATGGCGTGCTTGGTGCGCCCGGCGCCGCCGGGACCCGCCGGGGGGGCGCCGTTCGCCTCGAGGTAATCGTTTGTGATCAGCAAGCCGCCTTGATCCAGGGCTTCCCCGCTGCGATAGTGCCGCGCCATCGGGATGCGGATGCGGCCATGCTCACTGGCGGCAGGCAGGCGGCCGGACTGGTTCGCGGGGAAGTCCCCGTCGGCGCCGGCCGGCTCCACTTTCAGCGCGCTGGCCAGCTTGTACCGCTCTTCGCCGGTGGATTCCTCGAGATTCTGCTGCACCCGGATGCGGACGCTTTGGATTGCCACTTCGAACGGCGCTTCGGCGATGGCGACTTTCCCCGCCCCTTCGCCGTAGGGATCCTTGACCGATCCGGAATCCGGACCGACGATGATGCGCAGCCGGTAAGGGCTGAACTCGGGGGTGATGTACTTGTCGTCCAGAAGGCCCGCTTCCGCCTCGCCGTCCCAGGTGTTCCATTGGGCCGCGGCGTTCTTGTTGGGACTGAACTTCTCATAGTAGAGCGGCTCGGATGGCTTACCCGGATAGCGCTCCCCCCAAATCTCGAACCGGCCCGCCTCGGCGCTCTCGCCGGCATCGTCCACCCTGTAGTTGACCATGAACTTTTCCTGCTTGGGGACGAAGGCGGCGTTTACAGCCGTAATGGTGACGTTGCATCCTTTCAGTGTGAGGTTGGGGGAGCGGGCGCCCAGGATGGCCACCACGCCGAGATGCCCATTGGCGGATTTGGGCTTATCCCTCACCACGGCCTCAAACTGGAGTACGTGCTTGCCAAGCAAGTTCGGCGCCGTCCAGTAGACCCAGGTCTTGCCCGGTTTGGCCTGCGCCACGTCGATGAGTTCCTGGTTTTCAAAGATGCGAAACTCTACAACCTGGGGGGCTGTCACCCAAGGCGCCTCCACCTGCAAGGTGAGTTCATCGCCCGCGTTGGCCTCCGCGGCGGACCAGGAGGGCTTTTGGAGTTCGTACTTCTCCACCGTGAGCTTGATCATGCGGCTCTGCCTTCCGTGTCCTCCAGAGGGCGTATGAGTGCAGTTTGCCGCCTGTGTATCGCTCTGTCAATACCTTTGAGCACGCACCTTGATTTTCAGGCCTGAATCGTCCACAATGAATCGGCGCCATGCTGGTCATTAGCCGTGCCCAAATGGAGGTTCTCAACCGTCCTTTTCTCGACGCGTTTAGAGCGCGCGTCGCGGACGGTCTGCGGCAACGGTTCCCCGCGCTCTGCGCCAGTCTCGGCGAGCAGGGTGTGGGGTTGTTTGTCGAGCAGGGGATCGCCAAGGCCCGGCACTACGGCATTCGCTCGGAGGATGCCGTCTATGATCTCGTGGAACTGATGGCCCAGCACGGGGCGTCCTTCGAGACCGCTCCCGGGTGGGAGTGGGCGATCGAGACCCTGACTGATCGTACGCGCCCCGGAGATGCCAGGGTCAACCGCCTGAAATCGCAACTGGATGCGCGCGCCGCGCGGATGCGGGCCCATGCCTAAGGACGTCGACGATCCCAAAGCAAAATGCCCCGTTGGCAGCCTGGAAGTGGAGGTCGTGGCGGTCAACGACACCGACCCCGAGCCCCAGCGCATTCCCGTGGCGGGCGCCAGCACCAAAGTGAACGGACCCACAAAACCGGCGGGCGCCAAGACCGATGAGGCCGGTACCCGAAAGTACCCCGGCCTGGATCCCGGCGCCTACACGGTTTCGGTGCGGCTCGAAGGAGCCTTGCTGGAGCGCTTCGACGGAGACCCTCAGCCGCCGGACCAAACCAAGACGGTGAAGAGCGCGGAGAATCAGCACTATCTGTTCGAAGTGCCCTACCACTGGGTGGAGTACAAGGTCCACGACGGCAAGAACCATCCCCTGCCCAACGTGCCCTATAAGCTCAACCACAGCAAGACCGGAAAGTCCCCCGTCGTGTGGACCAAACTGGAGGAGGGCAAGACCAAGCCAGATGGACGGATCTACCGCAAGCCCACCCCCAAGGGCGCCTACGAGTTGGTGATCAAGGCGGTTTCGAACCCGAAGTGGGGGGCCGGAGAGGCGGTAGCGGACGAGGCCATCCAAATGAGCGCCACCGTAACAGGCTTCGACCCAGGCGCCGACGCCACGTTTCAGATTCTGGACGCGGTTAGCCTGGGACGTACCATAGACACGGTTGCCACCAAGGTCGGCGGACGCGTCGAAGAGGGCTACATGAAGGCCTCGTGGACACCCAAGGACAAGATCCTCCGGGGCAACCTGATATCCTCCAAGGCCGTGTTCCGCGCCAAGGTGGGGTCGGAGGAGGTCCTCAGCGCTCCCCTACCGGTGTTCAAGAAGGAAGAGGTGAGCTGCCTGGATCAGGACGGGGAGAACGTGGACATCGCCATCAAATTCCATCTTTCAGACGGCGATAAGGCCTATGCCATCACAAACGAAGGCTCCGGCAATGCGAGAATACCGTGGGGACGGACGGTGGTGCGCGTGGAACTGCTGAGGGTGGACTACACCCGGCTTAAGTTCGAAGCCGGCGGTCCGCTTCGCCTCTGCCTGCTTCCCGGTTAGGTGGCCCGATATGCCGGTATTCGACGGGGTTCACGATCATTCCCATCCGGCGCCGCTCCCGCCGCCGGTGCGCGTCAGTTGGTCGCGCGAGCGTGCCTGGCACAAAGAGGAAGTGATCATCGCGGTGCGCACGGCTTTCGTGCCGGACGGCGCGCCGCTGGAACTCGCCATCTGCGCCACCAACGGCGGCCAGGTGACGGAGATCGACAAGCTCACCGGCCTGGCGATCCGCGGCAACATGCTGGACCGCAACTACGTCATCGACTGGAAGGACAAGAACATTCCAGCCGGCTCCCGGGATTTCATCGTTCGGGCGCACCTGACGGACCCGGACGTGACCTCTCCGGATTCCGATGTCCTGATGGTGGACCTCGTCCCGCCCGCGCTATCGTACTAAGGGATTGTCGATGTCAGGATCGAAGCAGATGGAGAAAGAGCGACTCGCTGATCGAATCCGCACCCGGCTTTGGCACCCCGACCGGCCCGGCGGAAGCTGCATGTATGCCCTGGTGGACGGCGCCCGGGACGACAGGATCTACCGGGCTGTCGTGGCAACTTACGACAACAAGGCCTGCCTTTACAGCGGCGTGCTGGCGCCCGAGCTCGAGATGACGGCGCCGTACCTGGTCGAGCTCGATTCCGGCTCGCGATTCACCGCACTCCTGCTGACGGAAGGCTGGGGTCGGGCCTGGGGACTGTTTCTCGAGTGCGACGCGGGTCTGGTGAACCTTCGCAAACACCTGCGGCAGTTTCTGGTCGTCCTGGACGAGAAGAACACGCGGCTGGTCTTCCGTTACTACGATCCGCGCGTCCTGCGTGCGTTCCTTCCGACCTGCACACCCAGGCAGTTGGCCCAGTTGTTCGGTCCCGTTCAACGCTGGGCAATGGAGGATGAAGACCCGGAAAAGGCGCTGGAGTTCGTGCGCGAGAAGGGCATGGTGCGCATGGTGCGCCGGAACCTGGCGCAGCCCGCCGAGCCGCCGGAAGTAAAGCAGGTCGCTTCCGGGGTCTTCGATCAGCCCCATGAGGAGGGATGAACGGCCGTCCTTGGTGAGAAACCGGGCTTGTCTCTCCAGGCGGCTTGACGCAGTCCCCGGTAGCAGTTCGAACCTACGGACTGCGCTTGGGGCATTCCTCGCAAAACGGGATGCCGAGATTGGCGGCCTGGCGCATGGTGGCGGCGATTGCGGCCGTATCCACAGCCGGGCCGAACGTCGCCGGATCCACCCTGCGCACAGGGGCAGCCGATGGCTCCCACCTGCGGTGCGGTTGCTGCACGAACTCGTCGCGCTTGTCGTGCCGTTTGCGTGGCGCGGAACTCCCGCCACTCGACACCGTGCGGCGGATCTGCCGCAGCATCAGCAGTTCGCGGCTCTCGAAGGCTTCCGCGAGCTTCGCCTTCAGAGTGCCCGGCTCTGCCCAGGCGAAATCCCCAAGTCCGTAGACCGCCTTGTACATCTCAACCAGCTTTGCCTTCTCTTCAGGATTGGCGAGCCACCGATCGAGGTGTGCGA
Organism: Acidobacteriota bacterium; assembly: GCA_016213755.1. GTDB lineage: Bacteria > Acidobacteriota > Terriglobia > Bryobacterales > Bryobacteraceae > JACQZT01. The sequence continues at coordinate 11,242 of JACQZT010000152.1, forward strand.
GAGGTACCGCCGGCTCTTCGGCCGGCTTGCCCGGCGGCAGGTCGCCCTTCTTAGCGACCAGCGTCCTTTGGCCGTGCCCGCTGATTTCCCAGCCGCGGTGAGCCTCCTGGGCCTCGGCGACCGGCAAATCCGGCGGAACGTCGCGAGTTGCAGCGTCCGCAAAGGCACTGCCGGCGGTTTCGGAAAGCTCCAGCGTATGTCCCGAGACCGTCTCCGACGGCCGCACCACCACCAGGCTTCGGCTCCGAAAGGCGGCTCCCAGCCTCGCTCGCAGCTCGTCCGCCGAACCGATGGTCCCGTGGGATATGGCGCGGATCATCTCCGCCAGAGCGGTTCTTATGAACGTGTCGGCCAGCCACCGGCCAAGATTCCACAACCCGACTTCCGGGGCTTCGGCCACCTCGCCCGGTCTCAAGTCGATCCGCCGAATAACCAGGGTTCTGCCGGTACTATCGCTGCATTCACATTCGCGGCGAAACCCGCCGCAGCCGGAACCGGTCGCCTCCTCCATCTCAATTCCTAAAGTTATTCGCAAACGGAGGCGGCGTCAAGCTCCCGGCAACTGTCGCAACTTGCCCGGCCGTGAGACAGCCCCGATCCAACGGACGCGCGGAGCTGCCGGGCGATTGCCGTATAATCCGGGAGGAACTATGGTCCTGAACTCGCAACGAATCGCAATTCGAGGGAAACTCATCTTGGCCGGTGCGGCTCAGGCGAAGGCAGCCCGAGGTGCGGGATGCCGATTTCAAACGTTGGACGTCAGCGGGCCTGGTTGCTTGCCAGCGCCGTCATTATAGTTGCGTGGGGTTCCGCCGGCCTGCACGAGGGACTGAACAGCGGATTCAGCGGCGGCCTGTACGACCCGGAGTACCGCGTTCCCGGAGTCAGGCGCGGCGGGCTGGCGGACAAATCGGGATTCAAGCCCGGCGACCGGGTGATCGGCGTCGAAGGGAGGCCGGTCGAGAAACTCGGCATGGAGTCGCGGTGGCCCCGATCGCTCGCTCCGCGAGCCGGAGAGTCGCGCCGGTTCGTCGTCGAACGAAATGGCGAACGCATTCCAGTCGATGTGGTGTTCTCCGCGCCCTTTGCGGCGGCCGTGAACAACCGGATCAGAGCAGCCTTGGTTGGTCTTGCCTTCCTGGGTTTCGGGCTCTGGGCGTTCCTCACTGTTCAGACCCGTCCCGCGCGAACGCTGGCGGTGAGAAAGCAGGCGCGGCTGTCAGAACCTACGAAACTCCCATCCATCCAGACAGCTCCCGGCCAAGGCGCGCGGGGTTCCAAAGCGATTCAGAACTGGAGCCGCCCCTGGATCTGGTAGAACCGGTTCAGCGACGAGGTCTGGCTGGTGATGCGGCCGAAGTTGGTCGAGGTCGGGGAGAGGTCGGGCCCGCTCATCTGGGAGCGGTTTTGGAGGTTCATCGCGTCGGCGCGGATCTGCAAGCGGAGCCGTTCCACGATTCGGAACTCGCGCACGAGGTTGCCGTTCCACTGCTTCAGCCCGTCGGCGCGGAGGCCGTTGAAGTAGCGGGGAAACACACGCACGTGGTACGCCGCAGGCAAGTTCGAGGCGTTGCGCTCGAATTGCAGCCCGGTGTTGAACCACCGCTCCAGGGTTCGGGTCCCGGAAGTGGCGTCGGCTTCGAACTTGCCAATGTCGCCGTAATAGAAAAGATTTCCCCAGCTCAGCAGCGGGCCCGGCTGGAATTCGAAGGTCGCGGCGAATTGCCATCCGCCGAGGATGTGGTTCAGAACGCCGCTCTGCAAGTAAGCCCGGCCTTTGCCGAAGGGGATCTCGTAGATGCCCGTGGCGGTGAAGCGGTGCGGCCGGGCCGTGTCGCTGGGCCACCAGACGGACGGTCCGGCGTTGAACTCGTTTTCGACGATGGTGCGATTCTCCTGCAACATGCGCGAGTACGAAGCGTTCAGGCTCAGCCCGCGCGCGAGTCTCCGCTGGAAATTCAGCTCGAGCGCATGTGTGCGCGCCTTCCCCAGCGGAGCGGCCGAGTTGTACACGCCGTTCATGTGCGGGAACGGCCGCAGCAGGCGGTTCTTCTGAATGGTGGCGCTGGTGAACTGAGACAGCGTCGACAAGTGCTGGTAGAGCACCGGAGCGGAAGTGCGAAGCGGCTCGAAGTTGCTTAACTGAAACGGATTGGGCACGTTCCGGTTCATGTCGTTGGCGACGGCGTTATTGCGGACCAGGCCGGTGGCCCAGTATTTCTCGGACAGTGCATCCAGCCTGCTGGTCACCGCGATGCGATCGGCCCATTGGCCCCAGTAGGCGGCTTCCACCATCATGTTGCCGGACAGCTCGCGCTGCACCCCGATCCGCCAGCGCTGGACCCGCGGGTGCTCCCGGTTGAAGCCAGTGAAAGTGAAGCCCTGTCCCGCGCGAGCCATGGACCCGAGCGCATCCCGCAGGGGAACGTCGAAGCGCGTGCCGTCGCCGCGCACCGGGAACGGATCGCTGAGCGGCGACTTGCCGTTCTTCGGATCTCCCGCCAGCCAGTTGACCCCGAAATCGGTCGTGAGGACCGTGTTGGTGGCGCGCGAGAAACCGTACTGATCCGCGGCCTGGTTCATCACGTTCAAGGTGTCGTAGTACATCCCGTAGCCGCCGCGGACGATGGTCTTCGAGCCGGGCTGCCAGGCCGCCGAAAGCCTGGGCAGCCACATCAGCTCGTTGCGCCACAGCCTCTCCGGAACGCCGTTTCGGCCGGCATACACCGTGCCGCCCTTGATCGCGAACTGGCTGGCCGGCAACTCGGGGAGCGGGTTGCGGGCATAGGCCGCCTGCGCCGCCGCCGCGATCGGCAGCGCCAGCTCCGGATCGAAATAGGACAGCGCCCGGTTGTAGCGCTCCTTGGGCCCCTGCTCGTATTCGGCCCGCAGGCCGAAGGTGAGAGTCAGGTTGCGGGTCACGCGCCAGGTATCCTGCGCGTACCATGCGTAGTACGGGCTCACCAGCGCGTAGGTGTCGTTGGTGTCGATGGACATGCCGGTGGGCATGCCCATCAGAAACGTCGCCCAGACCAATCCGAGGCTGCCCGCCGGCGTGTTTCCATCGCCGTCCTTTCGGACGTAGTTATTGCCAAAAGTGAAGTTTCCGGAGGTATAGCCGCCGTTGCGAATCTGCGTCCGGTTGTGTTCCCTCAGATCGATCCCCGCGCGCAGGGAGTGCGCGTTTCGGATGTGCGTCAGGTTGGATTTCAAGCTCCGCTGCCAGCCTTTCGGGCCGGCATCCACGGTGGTGCTGAGAACCATGTCGCCGGACCAGGCGGTCATGCCGGGCCAGATGACTCTCGGCAAGACGCAGTTGTCGGCGCATTTGGCGTCCACGTAGCCGGGAAGTCCCACATCCGCCGGTTTGTACTTGCGGGTGCCCAGCCGCTGGTTCTGAAGCAGGAACCAGTTCCCGTCGACGGACACGTTGAGCACGGTCCGGGGGCTCATCGCAAAAGTCCAGTCGGCCGCGCCGCTCGCCGCCGGCCGCCGTTCGTTCCAGGCCATCAGACCGGTTTCCGTCTCGTAGGTATAATCCTGGGCGTCCTCGATGAAGCGGGTCTTCAGCCAGCGGAAGAAGAAGCGGTGTTTCTCGCTGGCCTGGTAGTCGAAGCGGTTGTTCCAGGAGCGGTAGAACACGTTGTTCGGCATGCCGGATGCCAGGTAGTTGTTGACCGGCTCCCGTTTCGGATCCGTGGGGTCGTTATTGGGCAGCGGGAGACGCTTCGAATAGAAGTCGTACATCGGGTGGGTGATGCGGCTTTTCGAGACGATATTGCCGGCCAACGGAGTGCGCACGAAGAAGCCGGGCCGGGCCGGATCGGGACGCGTGGTGAGCGGATCGTAGACCTGGTAGCGGACCGGGTCGACCTGCAAGAGCTGGGAGAAGTCGCCGTTGCGCATCGCCACGGTGGGCACCGTGTAATTGATTTCGCTGGGCCGGGCCGACTGGAGATTCTTGAGCTCCGAGAAGCCCAGGAAAAAGAAAAGCTTGTTTCGCCCGTCGAACACCTTGGGGATCCGAACCGGCCCGCTGATGGTGGCGTGGTAGTTGTTGGTGTGCCCGGCGGGCAGCATGGGACGGCCGGCCAGCTCGTCGGCCGCGGCGGCGTTGCCGGCCGCCCGCGCGGCCGCGATCTGCTGATACCGGCTCTGCTTGACGAAGAACGACGCGGCGTTCCAGCGCTGGTTGATGTACTGGTACGTGCCCGTTCCGTGGAAGGAGTTGACTCCCGACTTGGTGGACATGGAGATGTTCAAACCGGTGGAGTGTCCGAATGCGGCGTCGAAGTTCGACGATTCGATTTTGAACTCGTCGATGATGTCGGGGCTGGGCATGATCGATACGCGGCGGTCGGTTCCATTCGTCGAGGCCCCGTCGATGGACCACTCGTTGCCGCCCACGTTGCCCGGCGAGTAGTACCCCGAGCCGCCGCCGACCTGGCCTTGCACCAGAAACTGCGTGGTACCCGGCACCTGCACGCCGGGCGCGAACCGGGTCAGCATGGTGATGTTGTTGCCCAGCACCGGCAGGTCCATGACCTCGCGGTGGGTGATCGCCCGGCCGGTGCTGACGGTGCTGGTGTCGAGCATGGGCGCCTCCGCGGTCACCGTCACGGACTCGGTGGTGCCGCCGACCTCGAGCTGGAAGTTAATCTGCAACTGGTCGCTCAGCACCAGCGTTACACCCGACCGCACCGCCTTCTTGAAGCCGGCCGCTTCGACGGTAATGCTGTAACTTCCCGGCAAGAGCAGCGGCGCTTCGTAGTAACCGCTGGCGTTGGTGGCGAGCCGGGTGGTGGTGTTCGTGCCGGTATTGGCGACGGTCACCGCGGCGCCGGAGATCACTCCGGCCAACTGGTCGGTCACGGTGCCGGAAATGTTTCCTCGCGTGTCCTGCGCGACAAGCAGGCCCGGAATCGACAGGCAGAGACAAACAGAAGCTGGAAATCGCATCACGCCCCCTTGGTGGCCACGAGACTGCCAAACTCGATTCGTTTATACACGAACTGGAAGGCGCGCGCAAGGCGGGTGTGACAAGATATAGACCATGCGAACGACTCATAGAGTTCTGTTGGCGCTCCTGCCGGCCGCGCTGTGGGCGCAAGCGCCGTCGAAGGAGGACGTGCTCCAGGCGATGCGCAAAGCCGCGGGCTTCTATCGCGGCCAGGTGTCCACCGAGGGCGGGTATCACTTCTACTATGCGGCCGACCTGAGCTACGGGCGGAGCGAGTCGGCCGAAGGGCCCACGCAGGTGGAGGTGCAGCGGGAGGCGACACCGATAGTGGCGCTGGCCTATCTGGATGCCTTCGAGAAGACCGGCGAAAAAGCGTTCCTGGAGTACGCGCGCGCGGCGGCGCACGCGCTGGTGCGCGGGCAGTTGAGCAGCGGCGGGTGGGATTACCTCATCGAATTCGACCCGGAAAAGCGAAAACAGTATCAGTACCGCGCGGACAACAACTGCGCCGGGGACCGCCGCGGCGTGACCAACCTGGACGACAACGTGACACAGGCCGCGGTGCGAGTGCTGGCGCGGGTGGACCGGGCGCTGAATTTCGCCGACGCGAAGGTTCACGAAGCGGCGTTGTTCGCGTTGGACAAACTAATGGCCGCGCAGTATCCGGTGGGCGCCTGGCCGCAGCGGTTTCGCACGCCGCCGGACTTTTCCAAGTTCCCGGTGAAACGGGCGAGCTACCCGGAAACCTGGTCGCGCAAATGGCCGGGGCCGGACTACCAGACCCACTATACCTTTAACGACAACTCGACCCTGGATGCCATCGACATGATGCTGGAGGCGGCCAGGATCTACAAGGATCCGCGCTACCGGGCCTCGGCCGAGAAGGGCGGGCAGTTCATCCTGCTGGCGCAGATGCCGGATCCTCAGCCCGCCTGGGCGCAGCAGTACAACGCCGAGATGCAGCCGGCCTGGGCGCGGGTATTCGAACCGCCTTCGGTGACCGGGGGCGAAAGCCAGGGCGTCATGCGCATGCTGATGGCGCTGTACCGGGAAACCGGGGACCGGAAGTACCTGGAACCGATACCGCGCGCGATCAAGTACCTCAAGGGCTCGGCAGTGCCGCGAGGAAACGCCGAGTCGTTCCGGCGGATTCCGCCCGGGCCGGTGCTGGCGCGCTTCTACGAGCTCAAGACGAACAAGCCGCTGTACATCACCAAGGGATCGCGGCTGGCGGCGGCCGGATTGGGGAGCCGGATGGTGGACGGCTACGAGATCAGCTACGCGCCGGATTCGGTGATCACACACTACAACGTGCTGACCAGCGGGCGGGAACTGGCCACCATCGAAGAGGATTACCGGCAGTTGGCAGCGGCGAATCCAAATACCATCCGGCGGCCGGAAATATTGCACGGGCTTTCTCCGTGGAGCGAACGGACCACGAAGGCCGGTTCGACGTCCGAACTGGGCGCCGAGGCGCGCAAGCTGATCGATTCGCTGGACGCGCGCGGGGCCTGGACCAAGACGGGCGCCATCGGCAAGGCCGACCGGCTGGTGTTCGTCTACGCCGCCAAGGACATGGTACTGCGCTTGGGGCGCGGGCCCGCGGACGGCTCGGCGGGAGGCGGCGACCGGGCCGCCCGAGCGCAGGTGATCCCGCTCAAGGAGAACGACACCATCGAGGTATATGCGGGCGCGCAGCCGCCGCTCGGAAAGATCATCAGCTCGGCGGATTTCGCGCGCAACCTGACGCGGCTGGCGGAGTACGCGGCGCGGCTACGGTGAAGAGCCCCACCCGTCCGGGCTCGACTTGAGTTAAGCTGGATGGCCATGAAGCCCTTCTGTTTCGCGCTGATCGTCGCGGCGGCCGCCCTGACTCCGGCCCTGCCGCAGAATACCAAGAATCCGTTTGCCGGCCGGTGGGACATGACCGTCACGCGGGGAGACCTCCGGTTCCCAAGCTGGCTGGAAGTTACGGACCAGGGCGGCCGCCTCCAGGCTCGCGTCCAGCAACGCACCGGGAATGTGAATCCGGTTTCGGCGGTGAAGATGGACGGATCGCGGTTGATCGTCACCGTTTCGGCGGCCACTCCGGCCCGCCCGGCCGAAGACGGCCGCCCCGCCATGCAGGCCCGGCCCGAACACGTGTGGGACCTCAGCGCCGCCGGCGGGAAGCTCAGTGGAACGCAGAAGCAGGGAAACTCCGTGTTTCAGCTAAGCGGCGTGCGCGCGCCGGAACTGAGGCGCGCGGCACCTAAAGCGTGGACCGCTCCCGAACCGCTCTTCAACGGGAAGGACCTCACCGGATGGGAACCGATCAACAACACCTCGGGCAACCAGACCGCGCCGTTCACCAGTTACTGGACGGTGAAGAACGGCGAACTGACCAACGAGGGGAAGGGTCCCAACATCCGCACCAAGCGAACGTTCGATGATTTCAAGCTGCACGTCGAGTATCTTTGCCCGCCCGAGGAGAATAGCGGCGTCTACCTCCGCGGGCGGTACGAAGCCCAGGTTGCGCCGCCGCCGGCCGCGCCTCGTCCCGCGGCGGCGGTGCGGATGCGTCCCGGCGGCCCGCCGAGGAACCCATACGGCGGCGTGGGCTGCATCTACGGCATGCTCGGTCCCAAGACCCCGCCCCCCTTCCGGCCGGATTGGCAGACCTACGACTTCACGCTGGTCGGGCGCTGGGTGACCGTCGTTTTCAACGGTGTCACGACGGTCGATAACCAGGAGATCCCGGGCATCACCGGCGGCGCCCTCGACAGTAACGAAGGCGAGCCCGGCCCGATCTACTTCCAGGGCGACCACCACGGCGGCATTCGCTACCGGAACATCACCATCTCGGTGCCGCGGCGGTAACAGGAGGCCGGGTTATGACACTCACGCGGCGAGCAGCCCTTACAAAGACCGCCGGCTCCTTCCTGATCCTGCCGGCGGGACTGGCGCGCGGCTATGCGGCCAACCAACGGCTGAACATCGGTGTCATCGGCCTCGCCGGAATGGGCGGGGGCGATGCGGCCACTTTCCACAAGCTGGGCGAGAATGTCGCCGCCCTGTGCGACGTGGACTCCGCGGTGCTGGAAAAGCGAGGAGCGCAATACCCGAAAGCTGCCCGCTACACCGACTTCCGGAAGATGATGGAGAAGGAGAAACTGGACGGAGTCTCGATCGCCACGCCGGACCACCTGCACGCTTACATCAGCATCCTGGCGATGAAGCGGGGCCTTCACGTTTACTGTCAGAAGCCGCTGTGCCAGACCGTGCACGAGGCCCGCGTCATGGCGCGCGTGGCGGCGGAGACGAAGGTCACCACGCAGATGGGAACGCAAACCAGCGCCGACGCCCGCAACCTCCGGCAGACGGAGCTGATTCAATCGGGCGCGCTGGGCGAGATCACGGAGATACACCTGGCAACGGACCGCCCCGTCTGGCCGCAGGGTTACGACCGTCCGGCGGGCGAGGAGACGGCGCCGTCCAGCCTGGATTGGGACCTCTGGCTCGGCCCCGCGGCGGCCCGGCCGTTCCAGTCCAAGTGGCCCAAGGACCATCCGGTCTACCGCCCCGAGAGCTGGAAGCGCTTCATCTACCAGAAAGACCCGGAACTGCCCGTTTATCATCCCTTCACCTGGCGCGGCTGGGTGGAGTTCGGCAGCGGCGCGGTGGGCGACATCGCTCCGCACAGCATGAACGTGATTTTCCTGGCGCTCGATTTGGGGGCGCCCTCGGCGGTCGAAGTAGTCGAGACCAGCGGCATGCGGCGCGAGATGTACCCGGAGTGGAGCGTCGTGCGTTGGGAGTGGCCCCAGCGGGGCGTCCATCCGCCGCTCAAGATCTACTGGTACGACGGCGGCCAAGTGCCGCCCGAAGCGATCACCGGCGGCGGGCGCGGGGGCCTGGTGTGGATCGGCACGAAGGGCAGTTTGCCGCAGGGCCGCGGCCCGTTCCGGGGCCAGAAGACAGAGCCTTATCCGACCCCGCCCGAAAGAAACTGGGGCCGCGAGGAAGTGCACAAGGACTGGGTTACGGCCGTCAAAGCGGGAAAACCGGCGCCATGCCATTTCGGCTATGCCGGGCCGTTCACCGAAGCCTACCAGTTGGCCAACGTGTCTTTGCGGGTGGGCCATCGCATCGAATGGGATCCGCTGGCATTCCGGGTTACGAACTGCCGCGAAGCGAACCAGTATCTGACGCGCGAGTACCGGCGAGGGTGGGACCTGCGGGACGTCGCCGGCCCAGTGTGACCAAAGGGGAGATGTAATGCGAGTACGCGGTATTGTTGGCGGTTGGTTTCTACTGACGGCGTGCGCGATGCAGGCCCAGGAATTTCGCGGCACGATTCTCGGCCGCGTGACCGATTCCAGCGGCGGCGTGGTGGCCAATTGCGCCGTCAGCGCCACCAACCAGGCTACGAACACCGTCGCTAAGACCGCGACGAGCGGAGCCGGAACCTACACCATGCCGTTCCTGTTGCCCGGCAACTACACGGTTTCCGTGCAGGCGCCGGGTTTCCGCGTTTTCCAGCGGCAAGATGTCGTCGTGCAGATTCAGGACCGCATCCAGATCGACGTGGTGCTGGAGCCGGGCCAGGTCACCGAAACGGTGGTCGTGCGCGGCGAACCGCCCCTGCTGGAAACCGCCAGCGGCTCCATCGGACAGGTGGTGGACCAGGCCAGCATCGTCAATCTGCCCATGAACGGCCGGGCCGTTTATCTGATGGCGCGAATCGTTCCCGGAATGGTTCCCACCGACACGCGGCTGTTCACGCGCCCGTTCGACAATGGCGCCGTCTCGAACGTGTCCATGGGCGGTGGCCGGGCCAACAGCAACAACATCCTGCTGGACGGCATCTCGAACATGAATGTCTCCAGCCAGGTGGCCTTCGTCCCCTCGCCGGACGCCATCCAGGAGATGAAGGTGCAGATCAACACCTATGACGCCGAGTTCGGCCGCGCCGCCGGCGGCGTGCTGAACGCCATCGTCAAGTCCGGCACCAACCAGTTCCACGGCTCACTGTACGAATTCTGGCGCAACGACATTCTCGAGGCCAACAGTTTCATCAACAACAGCGTCAGCGAAGGCAATCCGCGTCAGCGCTACAACCTGTTCGGCGCCAGCGCCGGCGGCCCGGTTTACATTCCGAAGGTCTACGACGGCCGCAACCGAACCTTCGTTTTCGGAAGCTGGGAGAGCATCCGCCAGGCGGATCCGACCTCGACGCTCACCACGGTGCCGACGGTTGCGCAGCGCGAGGGCGACTTTTCGACGACCCTGGATCCCCAGGGCCGGCCGCTGACGATCTACAACCCGTTTTCCGGGCGCGCGAATCCGGCGCTGGCCGGCGGCTTCCTGCGCGACCCGTTCCCCGGCAATCGCATTCCGCGCGCCGGAATGGACCCGGTGGCGGTCAAGATCCTGGAGCAGTACGGCAAGCCCAACAAGCCGGGCGCGGGGCCGACCGCGGTAAACAATTTCTTCTGGTCCGGAGCTTCCGAAGACAACTACGACGCCTTCATCGTCCGGACCGACCACAACTTCACCGATCTTCAGCGCCTGTTTGTGCGTGCCTCCGCGAGCAAGCGGCCGCGTTTGGGCGACGACGACATCTTCGGCACATTTGCGACGCAATCCAGGTTTTTGAACCGGCTCAGCCGGGGCGCGGCGCTGGATTACGTCTACACTATGACGCCCACGCTGCTGCTGAATCTGCGCTACGGCGTCTCGCGGTTCGGCAATGTCACCGAGTATCGCCCGCGCGATTTCCTTCTGAGTTCCCTCGGATTTCCGAAGGCCCTGGACTCCCAGGTGGTCCGGCATTCGTTCCCGGTCGTCTCCATCAGCGGAATCGCCGGCATAGGACGTTCGGGCGACGCCGAGGACTTCAGCGACGTGCACACCTTACAGGCCAGCGCGACCCGCATCGGCAGCCGCCACGCACTGAAGTTCGGCTTCGAGTCGCGGGTCACTCGGGATGTCGGCAACAGCGTCGGCAACGCATCGGGCAGTTACTCCTTCAACGACGCACGCACGCGCGGCCCCGACCCGGTCCGCAACCTGGTCAGCGGTCACTCCGTGGCGTCTTACCTGCTGGGAACGCCCAACAGCGGCAGCGTCGATTCGAACGTCGCCACGGCTTTTCAGAACCTCTTCTATGGGGCCTATGTCCAGGACGACTTCCGGCCAACCTCCAAGCTCACCGTGAACCTGGGCTTCCGCTGGGAGTATGAAGGACCGCGCACCGAGCGCTACAACCAGATGACGCGCGGCTTCGCCTACAACACCCCCAGTCCTTTGCAGGCCCAGGCGCCAAATCTGAAAGTGAACGGCGGCTTGCTGTTTGCCAATGTTGGCGGCCAGCCGCGCGGGCAGACCGATGTGGTCTGGAAGAACTTCTCGCCCCGGCTGGGCATCGCTTACCAGCTCCACCCCAAGCTGGTCATGCGCGCCGGCTACGGAGTCTTCTTCTCCGGGACCACCACCGCGGGCCGCGGCACCGGCGCCTCCCCCGGTTTCAGCGTCGCCACGCCGATGGTTGCCAGTCTGGACGGCGTCAACCCGACGGATCGGCTCAGCAATCCCTTCCCGTCCGGGCTGTTGGCTCCGATCGGATCTTCCCAAGGGCTCCTGACGTTAGTGGGCCAGGGAGTCTCTTTCACCGAGGTGTCCCGCCCCATCTCCTATTCGCAGCAGTACAGCCTCGGCTTTCAATACTCGCCGCTGCGCGATCTCCTGATCGAGGCCACTTACTCGGGAAACCGGGGCCTCCACCTGCAAAACAACAACCTCAACGTCAACCAGCTCACCACCGAGCAGATGCGCCTCCAGGATGCCCTTCTGGTCCGGGTTCCCAATCCGTTCTACGGCCGGATTTCTACCGGCACGCTTGCCAGTTCGACGGTGATCGCGGCCCAACTGATGCGTCCGTATCCGCATTTCACCGGCGTCACGCTGCGTGAGTTCACTGACGGCAGTTCCACCTACCATGCTTTCTTCCTCAAGGTCGAGCGCCGTTTCGCCAGGGGTTTCACTTTCCTTGGCGCCTACACGAACTCGAAGCTGATCGACAACATGGGCTCTCGCCAGAATAACTACGATCTCGCCGCCGAGCGGTCGCTGTCGTCCATTCATTCTCCGCAGCGGCTTTCGCTGACCGGCGTGTGGGAGCTTCCCTTCGGGCCCGGCCGCCAATGGCTGGCCGGCGGCAACGCCGTTTCGCGGAAGCTCCTGGAAGGGTGGCAGCTCAACTGGATCGGCACCTTGCAGACGGGAAATACCCTGACGGTCACCAGCAGCGTGAACACCACACAATCGCAGGGCGGCGGCCAGCGGCCGAACAGCACCGGGCGCTCCGCCCGGTTGGAGGGTCCGGTCAAGAACCGGCTGGGCCGCTTCTTCGATACGTCGCAGTTCGTCAGTCCACCGCCGTACCAGTTCGGCAATCTCGCCGGCACTCTGTCCGACGTGCTTGGACCGGGAATGCACAACTGGGACGTCTCGCTGATCAAGGACACCCGCATCGGCGAGAGGCTGCGCTTTCAGATTCGTGTCGAGGCGTTCAACGTCTGGAACCATCCGGCCTTCGCTAATCCCGGCACGAGCTTCGGCACCGCCTCCTTCGGGCGGATCAGCGCCATGGCCAACCGCGCCAATCCGGCGCGCCAGATCCAGCTTGCGGGACGGCTGGCTTGGTAGCGTGAGTGGTACGACGGCGCTTCCTGCTCGGCTGGGTGGCCGCAATCTGCATCGCCTGGTGCGGAACGGACGAAGGGCGGATCTGGAAGGCGTACCTCGAATGGTACCGGCGGCAGCCCATCGCCGTTTCCGACCTGCGCCAATCGTATCTCGATCACCTCAAGCGCTCCGGCCTGGGCGAGGCCGAGGCGCGGGAACGATCAGTGATCGTCGAGCGCCTGTCCCGGGAGCGCCGCGATGAGTTGCATCCCCTGTTCTTCGACCGGACCTACTCGAGCGCCGCGCCGCGCTTCCACACCGGACCGAACGCTCTGCTGGTGGAGTCCGTCCGCGAGTTGAAGCCGGGGCGCGCGCTCGACATTCACATGGGACAGGGAAGGAACGCCGTCTTCCTCGCCTCGCAGGGCTGGGACGTCACCGGTTTCGATTTCTCGGCCGAAGGCGTGCGCGCGGCGCGCGAGGCCGCCGCCCGGGCCGGCGTGACCGTGACGGCCCTGGTGCGGCGTCACGAGGACTTCGAGTTCGGCCGCGCGCAGTGGAACCTGGTGGTCATGTGCTACACCTGGGTGCCGCTCCGGAACCCCTATATCGAACGGATACTCGAGTCGCTCAAACCCGGAGGCCTGGTCGTTTTCGAGCACTTGATGGATCAGTCGGGCAGCGAGCGCGCCGCGCCCTGGCTTCCCCGGCCGAACGAACTCCTGCGCGTCTTTAGCCCTCTCCGGATCCTGCGCTATGAAGACCTGCGGGCCGAAGCCGACTGGTCCTGGCGACCGGAGCGCATCGCCCGCCTGGTCGCCGAAAAGTAGTCCCGACAGGCCGCTTCGTCATAGAATGGACGTACGCGATGAATCCTAAACCTCTTGCCGATCTCCCGGCCGCCGGCCTGAAAATTCCCATCGAACGCTACACGCTGCCGAACGGGATGCGCGTGGTGCTTTCCGCCGACAACGCGGCCCCGGTGGTGGCCGTGTACCTCATCTACGGCGTGGGCGCGCGTTCGGAGGAGAAGGGCCGCACAGGCTTCGCCCACCTGTTTGAGCACATGATGTTTCAAGGCTCCGAGAACGCTCCCAAGGGCGTCCTGGACAAGCTCGTCGAAGGCAACGGCGGCATCATGAACGGCTCCACGCACCCCGATTTCACCGACTACTTCGAGGTGCTGCCCTCCAACAAGCTGCCGGTGGCGCTGTGGTTGGAGGCCGACCGCATGCGCGGCCTCAAGATCACCAAGGAGAACCTCGACAACCAGCGGGAGGCGGTGAAGCAGGAGCGCCGTCTGCGCGCCGACAACCAGCCCTACGTCACGGCCATCGTCGACAACTGGCCCGCCTTGGCCTTCCGCAACTGGGGCAGTTCGCACTCCCTCATCGGCTCCTTCGAGGACCTGGAAGCGGCCACGGTGGACGATGTCGCCCGGTTCTTTAAGACCTACTACGCGCCCAACAACGCGGTGCTGGCGATCGTCGGAGACATCCAGCCCGCCGAGGCAAAAAAGTGGATCGAGACGTACTTCGCCGGCATCCCCGGGCAACCCCAACCCAAGCACCCCGACCTGACCGAACCCGAGCAGACCGCCGCGCGCCGCGAGGTGTACAAGGACAAGCTGGCGCGCGTGCCCATGCTGGTGGCGGGCTACTCGGGAGCGCCCCAGCGCCGCTCGGCGGACTATCGCGCCCTGGTGATGCTGGACCTGCTGCTCACAGGCGGAGACAGCTCACGCCTGTATCTCAACCTGGTGAAGGGCAAACAGTCCGTGGTCCAGTTCGAAGCCAATCTAGGATGGCCTTTCGCGTCGCCGCCGGACTACAAGGATCCCGGCCTGTACGCTTTGAGCCTGGTCCACAAACCCAACTTCACCGGGGCCCAGATCCTGGCTCAGGTGGAGGCGGAGATCGCGCGCATCCAAAAAGACGGCGTGCCGGCCGCGGAACTCCAGCGTGCCCGCACCTTCCTGCGCGCGCAGCGCATGGGCCAGCTTCAAAGCTCCATCCAGCGCGCCACCCTGCTCGGCCAGTACGAGCTGTTCGACGCCAACCCGGACTGGATCAACACCGAACTGGCGGGCTTCTTGGAGGTGACGCCGGAGGCCATCCAGGCGGCGGCGAGGACGTATCTGATACCCGCCAGACGCAATGTGCTGGAAATCCAGCCGGAGGGAAAGTAACATGACGCGCCGGACCATGGTTAGCTCGATCCTGGCCGCCGCGGCGGCGGGCGCATCGCCCATCGACCGGAGGAAGCCGCCCGAGACGCCGCCGCTGGCCCCCTACAAGCTGCCGCCGGTGACCGAGAAAACGCTCCCCAACGGGCTGCGCGTGGTGATGCTGGAAGACCGCCGTTTCCCGATGGTCACACTGCGCCTGGCCTTTTCGGCCGGATCGAAATTCGATCCGCCGGAGAAGTCCGGGCTGGCCGAGACCGTCGCGGCCGTGCTCAAGGAAGGCACGCCCAAGCGGAAATCGCAGCAAATCGCCGAAGAACTGGCCACGCTGGGCGCCAGCCTGAATACCTCCGCGTCGGCGGACAACCTCTCGCTTGCCGCCAATGTCCTGGCCGAGAATATGCCCGGTTTGCTGGACCTGGTGGCCGACGTGGCGCGCAACGCCGTCTTCCCGGAAGAGGAGGTCGCGCTGCGCAAACAGAACCGTGAGCAGGAACTGGCGGCCGCGCGCGCGCAATCGGACACCCTGGCCGAGGAGCGCTTCACCGCCCTGGTGTTCGGCGCGCATCCCTACGGGCGGTTCTTGCCCACCGCCGAATCCATCGCGCGCATCGACCGCGCCGCGCTGGCCGGCTTCCGCGACCGGATGCTGGCGCCCAACAACGCCGTTCTCATTCTGCTGGGTGCGCTGCCGTCCCCCGCTGCCGCGCTCAAGCTCGTGGAATCGAAGTTCGGCGATTGGGCCCGCAAGCCCGTGCCGGCCCCGCCCGCGGCGAAGTTCCCGGAAGCAAAACGCTCGCTGATCCTGATCGACCGGCCGGATTCCGTGCAGGCCGACATCCGCGTGGGCCAGTTCGCCGTGCCGCGCCCGCACCCGGACTACTTCCCGCTGATGGTGGGCAACAGCATTCTGGGCGGAGGCGCGAACTCGCGCATGTTTCTGAACATCCGCGAAGAGAAGGGCTTCGCCTATGACGCGCACAGCGAACTGCAAGCCCGCAAGGACGCCTCGCTGTTCGCCGCCGTCACGCAGGTCCGCAATGAGGTGATTGGCGAGGCGGTGGAGGCCGTGCTGCACGAGCTGGACCGCATGGGCCAAGAGCGGGTGTCGGCGCAGGAGTTGAGCGAGGTCAAAAACTATCTGAACGGCGTGTTCGTCCTGCGCCTGGAGACGCAGGACGGACTCGCGAACCAGCTTGCGATGACGCGCACCATGGGACTGCCCGAATCCTACCTGGAAACCTACGTCACGCGCATCCGCTCGGTGGAGCCGGACCAGATCCAGGGCGCGGCCAAGAAGTACGTAACGCCGGAGGACGCCGCCATCGTGGTGGTCGGCGACGCCCAGAAGCTGGCCAAGCCGCTGGAGAAGTTCGGACCGGTGAGCATCGAAAAAGCGAAGCAATGAAACTGATCTCTTCCGAGGAGCGCTTCCGCACGCCCATCTTTTGGGTGACGGAGGATCACGCCCTGGAGCCGGACGGTTTCGAGATTCGCCGCGTCATCGTGCGGCATCGCGGTTCGGCGGTCATGCTGCCGGTGGACGAGAAAGGGCGCATTCTGCTCGTCCGGCAGTACCGTCTGCCGGCGCGGCGCTGCCTGTGGGAACTCGCGGCGGGGCGTCTGGATCCCGGCGAAACGCCCCTACGGGCGGCCAAACGCGAGCTTCGGGAAGAGACCGGCCTGCGCGCGCGCCAGTGGAAGAAGCTGACCTCGTTCTGGCCCAGCCCCGGGTACGTGTCCGAAAAGATGACGATCTACGTGGCCACCGATTTGGCGGCCGGCGAGGCTCAGCCCATGGACGACGAACGCATTGAAACGCGCTGGTTCACACCGCGCCAGATCGAGCGAATGATCCGCGGCGGCGAGATTGCCGACGCCAAGACCATGCTGGGCTACCTGCTCTGGAAGGCGGCGCGGTCGAAGTAGTCGAGCATGGCGCGCAGCGCGCGCCCGCGGTGGCTGACCTCGAACTTGCGCGGTCCTTCCACTTCGCCGAAGGTGCAGCCGTAAGGCTCGAAGAAGAACAGCGGGTCGTAGCCGAACCCTTGCGCGCCGCGCGCTTGGTCGAGGATGCGGCCCTCGACTTCGCCGCGGAAGGTCCCCGCCAGGCATCCCTGCTCGGCCACCGCGATCACGCAGACGAAACGTGCGGTGCGGTTGCCGATGCCCCGCAGTTTCTCCAGCAGCAGCGCGTTGTTGGAGGCGTCCGTCGCGCCGGGCCCCGAGAAGCGCGCCGAGACGACGCCGGGAGCGCCGCCCAGGGCGTCCACGACCAGGCCCGAATCGTCGGCGAACAGCGGCCCCGGCGCCCAGGCGCTGTAGTGCAGCGCTTTCTTCGCGGCGTTCTCCTCGAACGTCGCGCCGTCCTCCACGCACTCGGGAAGCCGGCCGAGTTCCTCGACGGGTTCGATCTCGACATGGCCCTGCGCGGCCAGGCGGAATTCGCGCAGTTTTCCCGGGTTGGTGGTGGCGCAGTAGAGCTTCACGAGTGTTTCAGAACGTCTTGCTGGAGCCGGAGCAGTTCGGCGATGCCGCGCCGCGCCAGCGCGAGCAGGCGCGTCATTTGCTCGTCTTCGAAGGGCGTCTGCTCGGCGGTTGCCTGGATCTCGACGAAGCGGCCCGAGGAGGTCATCACCACGTTCATGTCCACCTCGGCGCGGGAGTCCTCCTCGTAGCACAGGTCGAGGAGCGGTTCGCCGTCCACGATGCCCACGCTGGCCGCCGCCACCGCTTCGCGGATGGGCAGCCGCTTCAGCGTTCCGAAATCGACCATGCGCTGGAGCGCCAGGGTCAGCGCCACGTAGGCGCCGGTGATGGAGGCCGTGCGCGTGCCGCCGTCGGCCTGCAAGACGTCGCAGTCGAGGATCACGCTGCGCTCGCCCAGCGCGGCCAGGTCGACCACGGCGCGCAGGGTGCGTCCGATGAGCCGCTGGATCTCCTGGGTCCGTCCCGAGGGCCGTCCGCGCACGATCTCGCGCGCCGTGCGCGTGGCGGTGGACCGGGGCAGCATGGAGTACTCGGCGGTCACCCACCCCCTCCCCGAGCCGCGCAGCCATTGCGGCACGTTCTCCTCCACCGACGCGGCGCACAGCACCCGCGTGTTGCCGATTTCGATCAGCACGGAGCCTTCGGCGGTCAGCAGGTAGTCGGTTTCAAAGCGCACGGGGCGCAGTTCGTCGGGGAGTCGTTGATCGGGTCTCATTTCTGGAACGAGGACATCACCAGGTAGAACAGCAGCGACAGCAGCACCATGCCCGATAGCACCACAACCACGCAGGGCACGGCCCCCGGCTTGCCCGGAAGCTTCTTCCCCTTCGGCTTGGCGGGCTTGAACTTACCCATCCCCCCGATAGTACCACCGAAAACCGGGACAGCCTGACCTGCCCGGGTTTTCGAAAACCCGGGCAGGTCAGGCTGTCCCCAATTTTGGAATACACTGGCAGAGAATCGAGGTTTTATGAATCGCAGAGAGTTTCTGAGCGCGGCTTCCTTTGCGGCGCTGCCCTGGCCGCCGGTGCGGATGGTCCGCGGCGACCTGCCGTTGAAGGCGCGGCCGTTCCCGATGACCGCGGTCCGGCTGCTGGATGGGCCGTGCAAGGACGCTCAGGAGGTCAACCGAAAGTACCTCCACCGCTTGCCCGCCGACCGGCTCCTGCACAACTTCCGCGTCACCGCCGGTCTGCCCTCCGCCGCGCAGCCGTTGGGCGGCTGGGAGAAACCGGACGGCGAGCTGCGCGGCCACTTCACCGGGCACTACCTGACCGCCTGCGCGCTCATGTTTTCCTCCACCGGCGACGCCGATCTCAAAAAGAAAGCCGACGGCATGGTCGCCGCGCTGGCCCAATGCCAAGAGGCGCTGAAAGACGGCTATCTGAGCGCCTATCCGCGCGAGTTCTGGGACCGCCTGCAGAACGGCAAGAAAGTCTGGGCACCCTTCTATACCCTGCACAAGATCATGGCGGGATTGCTGGACATGCACCAGCACTGCGGCAACCAGCAGGCCCTGGCGGTGGTCGAAAACCTGGCCGGATGGGTGGACCGCTGGACCGAACCGCTGGGCGAAGAGCACATGCAGCGGGTGCTGGACGTAGAGTACGGCGGTATGGGCGAGGTGCTCTACAACCTCTGGGCGGCCACCGGCAAGGCGCGCTACGGCGAGATCGCGCAGCGTTTCGATCACCAGCACTTCTTCGGCCCGCTGGCGCTGCGCCGCGACGAGCTCAAGGGGCTGCACGTCAACACACACATCCCCCAGGTGATCGGCGCCGCGCGGCGCTATGAACTCACCCGGGAACCGCGCTATCGCGATATCGCCGATTTCTTCTGGCACGAGGTCACCGGCTCCCGCTGTTATGTGAACGGCGGCACCAGCAACCGCGAGCAATGGCTCACCGATCCCCGCCGCCTGGCGGCGGAGCTGCGCATGGCCACTACCACCAACGAGTGCTGCAAGGCCTACAACCTCATGCGGCTCACGCGGCGCCTGTATCAGTGGGACGCCGACCCGCGCTATTTCGACTACTACGAGCGAACCCTGTTCAACCACCGCCTGGGAACCATCCATCCCGAAACCGGGGGCACGATTTACTATCTGGGGCTCAACCCGGGCTCCTGGAAGACCTTCAGCACCGAGTTCGACTCGTTCTGGTGCTGCACGGGCTCGGGAGTCGAGGAGTATTCCAAGCTCAACGACAGCATTTACTATCACGACGAGCGGGGCTTCTTCGTCAACCTGTTCATCGCCTCCGAGGTGAACTGGGCCGAAAAGGGCGTGCGCCTCCGCCAGGCCACGCGCTTTCCGGAAGAGGAAGGAACTTCGCTCACCATCCAGACCGGCAAGCCGGTGCAAATGGACCTCCGCATCCGGGTGCCCTGGTGGGCCACTCGAGGCGGCTCGGTCGCGCTCAATGGCAAGCCGCTGGAAGCCTTCGCCGGACCCGGCAGTTATCTCGTGATTTCGCGGGTCTGGAAAAACGGCGACCGCGTGGACGTCCGTCTGCCCATGCACCTGTACGTGGAAACCATGCCGGACGACGCGAGCGTGCTGGCCGTGCTCTACGGTCCGCTGGTGCTGGTGGGCGAAATGGGGATCGCGGACCCGGCGAAGGAAAAAATGTTCGGCCCCATGGGTCCCACCGCCAAAACCCACGAGAACCCGCTGCCGGCGCTGCCAGCGGAACCCGTCCAGCCCGTGCCCGGAAAGCCGCTGAGCTTCCGGGCCGGGATCCGCACGCTCACGCCCTTTTACAGGATCCTGAACCAGCGCTACACGGTGTACTGGAAGAAGGCGTAGCGGAAGGCGTTGGCGGCGATTTGTTTCAGTTCGGATTCGGTAAAGCCGAAGGCGCGGGCGGCGATTTCGTACTCGCGGGTGAGCGTTGTGCGGAACAGGCCCGGGTCGTCGGTGTTGAGGGTGATGGGCACTCCGGCGTCGAAGATCCGGCGCACGGGATGCTCCCGCAAGCTCGGCACGGCGCCCAGCAGGACGTTGCTGGTGATCGAGATTTCAAGCGGGATGTCGCGCTCGCGCAAGGTATCGAGCAGCCGCGGGTCGCGCGCCGCGGCGATGCCGTGACCGATGCGCTCGGCGCCCAGTTCGAGGGCCGCCCAGACGGCTTCCGGGCCCGTGATTTCGCCCGCGTGCGGCGCCAGGTGCAGTCCCTTCGAGCGGGCGAAGGCAAACACCGAGGCGAACTTTTCCGCCGGCCCGCGCATCTCGTCCCCGCCCAGACCGAACCCGGCCACACCCTCGTCCAACCGCTCGGCGGCCATCTCGGCCACCCGCAGCGCCTCCTCGGCGGACCACTGCCGCACGGCATCCCAGATCCAGCGCACCACGACCGGCGACTCGGCGGCGGCGCGGCGCACGGCCGCGTCGATGGCCGCCAGGTCCTGCTTCTTCCACAGAATCACTCCCGCCGAAAGGTTGATCTCGGCGTAGCGCACGTTTTCCGACTCCAGGCGCCGCAACAGGCGCCGCGTGATGAGCGCATAGTCGTCCGGCGTGCGCAGGAACCGGTTCACCCATTCGTAGGCGCGCATGAATGCGGGGAAATCGCCGTAGGTGTACACCTCCTCGATCCAATCGCGCGTCAGCGAAGGCTCGAGTTCGACCAGTGTCTCCGGCTCCACCGAGCCTTCCAGGTGGACGTGCAGTTCGGCTTTTGGCAAACGCGCCAGGAAGTCGTTCATTTCCTGTAATAATAGCGGTTACGGTGATGAAGCACGAAGAGATCGAAGCCATTGTGGGTGGCTATCACGGCGACGCGTTCCACATTCTGGGATCGCACGCGACCGCCTCGGGCCGTGCAAGAGCGTGGGAAGTGCGCGCCTTCCTGCCTCAGGCCGAATCGGCCGAAGTGCTGACCGGCGGCGCCGCCGTGCCGATGGAGAAGCGCCACTGGCAGGGTTTCTTCGCCGCCTCTCTGAAGGGAACCGCGCGGCCCTACCGGCTGCGCCTGAAGCTCTGGAGCGGCGAGGCCGCCGAAATCGACGACCCCTACCGCTTCCCTCCCCTGCTGACCGACTACGAACTGCACCTGCACGCCGAGGGCACCAACTTCGAGAGTTACCGCTCGCTGGGTGCGCACCGGGTGGAATGCGAGGGCGTCCAGGGCGTGCGCTTCGCGGTCTGGGCGCCCAACGCCGAAGTGGTCTCGATCGTGGGTGAATTCAACGACTGGGACACCCGCCGCCACACCATGCGCCTGCGCAACGCCGGCGTGTGGGAGATCTTCCTGCCCGGCGCGGGCGCGGGCATGGGCTACAAGTTCTTCGTCCGGTCGAAGCACCAGGGCTACCGGCAGTTGAAGGCCGACCCCTACGCCTTCGCCTCCGAAGCGCCGCCCAAATCCGCCTCCGTGGTGTGCGACCTGGATTCCTATCAGTGGAGCGACTTCGAATGGATGGAGCGGCGAGCGCACCGCGACTGGCTCCGGGAACCCGTCTCCATTTACGAGCTGCACCTGGAGTCCTGGATGCGGGGGCCCCGGGGCCAGGCGCTAACCTACCGCGAGATGGCCGGCACGCTGATCGAATACGTGAAGCGCATGGGCTACACGCACATCGAGCTGCTGCCCGTCATGGAACACCCGTTCTCCGGCTCCTGGGGCTACCAGGTGATCGGCTATTACGCGCCCACCTCGCGCTTCGGCCCGCCGCAGGACTTCATGTATTTCGTCGACCGCTGCCACCAGGCCGGCATCGGCGTCCTCGTCGACTGGGTGCCGGCGCACTTCCCCAAGGACGCGCACGGGCTGGTCTACTTCGACGGCACGGCGCTCTACGAGCACGCCTACCCGCGCAAGGGCGAACACCGCGACTGGGGCACTCTGATTTTCAATTACGGCCGCAACGAGGTGCGCGAGTTCTTGATCTCGAACGCGCTGTTCTGGCTGAAGAGGTACCACGTCGACGGCTTGCGCGTGGACGCCGTGGCCTCCATGCTGTATCTCGACTATTCGCGCGAGCCGGGCGATTGGGTGCCCAACGAATACGGCGGCAACGAGAACCTGGAAGCCATCGAGTTCATCAAGCGCTTCAACGAACTGGCCCACCGGGAGCCGGGCGCGATCACCATCGCCGAGGAATCCACCGCCTTTCCGGGCGTCTCTCGCCCGGTATACCTCAACGGCCTGGGCTTCACCATGAAGTGGAACATGGGCTGGATGCACGACATGCTCAGCTACTTCTCGCTCGAGCCCATCTACCGCAAGTACCACCACCAGCACATCACCTTCAGCCTGCTCTATGCCTTCACCGAGAATTTCATGCTGCCCATTTCCCACGACGAAGTGGTGCACGGCAAAGGCTCCCTGCTGGGGAAAATGCCCGGCGACGAGTGGCAGCGCTTCGCCAACGCGCGGGCGTTCCTGGCCTTCATGTACGGCCACCCGGGCAAAAAACTGCTCTTCATGGGCCAGGAGATCGGCCAGTACGAGGAGTGGAACCACGCCGCGCAGGTGCACTGGGAACTGCTGGAGTTCAGATGCCACAACGGCTTGCAGACCCTGGCTCGGGAACTCAACCGCCTCTATCGCGAACTCCCCGCGATGCACCAGGTGGACTTCCACTACTCGGGCTTTGAGTGGGTGGACTTCCACGACGTGGAGCACTCCATCGTCGCCTTCCTCCGCCGCGGCGAGAACGCCGCGGATTTCCTGCTGTTCGTCTGTAATTTCACCCCGGCGCCCCGCCAGGGCTACCGGATCGGCGTCCCCGAGGCGGGCTTTTATGAAGAGGTGCTGAACACCGACGCGGCCTTGTTCGGCGGCTCGAATCTGGGGAACGGCGGAATGGTCTCCAGCGACGACGTGGAGATGCACGGCCGGCCGCAGTCGATTTCGATCACCCTGCCGCCACTAGCGGTGCTGATTTTTCGCCGCCGCGCCTGAAACGCACACCCGGAGGGCGGACTTTAGCATGGCCGCCGCGTGCACGCGAGGAGAACGGGGTCTCAGATGAGTCCGCGCCGGACTTCAGTCCGGCCCAGGCGGGGCTAAAGTTCCGCGCGGACTAAAATCCGCCCTCCGGGCGCTGGGGTTACCACATGAGCTTCAGGCCCAACTGCATCTGCCTCGGGTAGTTGGAATTGGGCGCGCTCACCGCCGCCTTGATCAGCGACCCGAACTGCACGTTCTCCGGGTTGTTGTTGAACTGCTGTTGCACGATAAAGAACGAGTTGGCGACGTTGAAGCACTCGAGGCGGATCTGCAAGCGGTAGCGCTCGCTGATGCGGGTGGTTTTGTTCAGCGATACGTCGGCCATGCGGACCGCCTGGAGCCGGATGTGGCTGTCGTAGGTGGGGTGATAGCGCGGGTTGAAGCGCGGCACGATGAGCCAGGTGGCTTCCGTGCAGCCGTGGTCCAGGCTGTAAGCCTGCATGGTGATGGTGTTGTTCTCGTTCCACCGCTGCACGCAGGGGCTCGCCGCCTGGATGACGGAACCGGTCCAGTCGTAGTTCAGCTTCGGGTCTTTGAGGATGACGACGGTGGTGGGCAGGGTCCACGGCCGGCCTGAACTCATGGAAAAGATGAGAGTGTTCTCCCATCCGCTCACCAGCCGGTCGATCCAGCCTTTATGCGACTTCAGCCAGCGCTTGCCGCGGCCGAAGGGAAGCTGCGAGATCATGCTGGCGGTGAAGCGGTGCGGTTTGTCTAGGGCGCTTATGCCCTGCTGCATGACGCCGCGCTGCGCGTCCAGGTATCCGTTGCGCGAGATGTTTTTCGAAAACGTGTAGTTCACGTTGAGGTTAATGCCGTTGCGCGTGCGGGCGGTGAACAGCGACTGGAGCGAGTTGTACCAGCTCTTTCCGTCGTTTCGCATCAGCTCGGTGAAGGCCGCGAATTGCGGAAACGGGCGCAGCAGGTTCGAGCGCGCGATGTTGGTGTTGGTGTAGTAAGTAGTGCCCTGGAACGGCGCGAGCCCGCGGAAGGGATTGGCCTGCCCGGCGTCGCAGTAGCTGGGGTTGCCGCCCAGCATGAAATTGCACTGGTCGCGGAAACTGGCGTCGTCCACTTCGTTGAACCCCTTGGAGTTCTGCAGGTCGTTCCCCCGGCTGGCGCTGTAGGTCACTTCGAACTTGGCGCGCGAGGTGACGGCCCGCTGTATACCCACCGAGAACTGGTCGATGTGCGGCAGACGGAAATCGGCGTTGACGAAGTTGAAACCGCGGCCGGCAAAAGTGAGCAATCCCTGCGACGCGCCCTCCGGTTTCCGCACCACGGGAAACGGATTCTCGATCAGGTTGGCCATGCCGGTGCGGCCGCTGTCGTTGGTGTAAGTGAGAGACGTCGAGTTACTGAACCCGTAGGTCTGCTGGAAATCGTTGTTCGGATTCAGGTAGTAGCGCCCCCAGCCGCCGCGAAGGACGGTTCGCCCGGTGAGCGCCCAGGCCACGCCGATGCGCGGCTGCCAACTGCGCTGGAACACGTTGGCGGCCCGCCGCGGGGCGCCGTTGACGCCGGCGAACAGCAGGCCTCCGTACATGGCCGGGAAGTCCGCGAAAGCCTCCCGGTCGATCATCGTGTTCACCGGATTCAGAACCTCGGCGTCGAAGCCGCGGTTCATGCGGTCATAGCGCTCGGTGGGCGCGAAGTTGAAATCCATGCGCAGCCCGAGGTTGACGGTCACGCGGGGCAGGATCTTCCAGTCCTGTTGCACATACGGCGCCATGTAGCGGTAGCTGAAGAAGGGGAAGACCGGATAATTCGCGGTCCCGCTGCTGGGGGTGCCCAGCAGCCAGCTCGCCAGCGAGTCGCCGCTGAGCGCGTCGGCGCGGTTGTACACCTGCTGCGTGAACGCGGCGCTCTGGTTGAGCCGGAACACGTCGCCCGAGCTCTGCGTCGAGTACTGGATCCAGCGCACGTCGAATCCCGCCTTGATGGTGCGCGAGCCGCTCACCCGCGTCACCGTAGGGTGCAGCGCGAACGTGTTGGTCACGTTGTTGGAGAAGCCCCGGCCCAGGTTGATGTAGCCATCCAGACGGTACATGCCGAAGCCGAACTTGGCGCCCAGTTCCGGCACCAGGGACGCCGGGAAGCCCAGCGAGGTGAGGTCGAAGGCCAGATTGGCGTCGCTGCGCGATCCTTCGATGTAGCGGCTGAACGAAGCGCGCAGGTTGAAGATCATGGCGGGCGACAGGGTCGAAACCCAGTCGGCGACGTACGCGTCGTTCACCCGTTTCAGCGGGAACTGCCCTTCCTCGCCGGGACCCCGGACGCCGTTGGTGCCGCGCAGTTCGGTGCGGTCGTTGCTCGCGTGCCGGAAGAAGACGTGGTTTCGCGAACCGAAGTTCTGGTCGAACTTGAACACCAGGTTATAGAAGCGGTCCTGCGCCGGGTTGAGGCCGCCGGAGGCGAAGTAGTTCGACTGCGAATAGTCGGCCCCGTCGGTTCTGGTGTTGGGCCGCGGATAGTAATTGACAATCCTGCGGGCGATGGGGTGGATACGGTCCTTGGGGAGGATGTTGCCGGGAAACGGATCGCGGGTCCAGGTGCTCGCGACGTTGCGTCCCGTGCCTGGGTCGTAGATGGTGATCCTGCGGTTGCGGGCGTCCACCAGTTTCGAGAAATCGCCGTCCCGCATCTCCGGCTCGGGCACACTCAGCACCAGCGGCTGCGGCGATCCTTCGCGATACCCTTCGTAGTTGAACAGGAAGAACGTCTTGTTCCGGCCGTTGTAAAGCTTCGGAATGGAAACCGGCCCGTCGAGTTGCACGCCGTACTGATCGAGGTAGTGCCCGTCCTTCGGTGCTCCGCGCGAGTTGTTCTGGAAGGAATTGGCGTCCAGCCAGTTGCGGCGCAGGTACTCGTAAACCGTGCCGTGCACGCGGTTGGTGCCGCTCTTCAGAACCACGTTTACCGAACCGCCGCCGGAACGGCCGTACTGCGCGTCGTAGGAGTTGGTCTGGATTTTGAATTCCAGCACCGAATCCACCGGCGGCACATAGCCCACGTTGTTGCCGCCCGCCTGGGCGTTGTTGGGCGCGCCATCGAGCAGGAACTCCGTGTTGCGGTTGGTGCCGCCGATGCCCCATTCCGCGATGGCCCCGTTGTCGAACGGACGCTGATATGCCAGGCTCCCGTTGTAGTCCACGCCCGGCACGAGCATGGACAGCATGAACGGGTTGCGCCCGTTGAGCGGGTACTCCTTCACCGCCTCCTCGTCGATCAACCCGCCGCGGTCGGCGGTGCTCTCCTCCAGAATCGGAGCTTCGGCAGTGATGGTGACTTCCTGCGTGACGGTGCCGAGTTCGAGCTTGAAGTTCACGGTCGCCACCTGGTTGACCGTCAGTTGCAGGGACTCCCGCAAAGCCTTCCGGAAGCCGGCGGCATCCACCAGCACCGAATAGGCGCCGGGTTGCAGGAACAGTGCCGTGTAGTTGCCCTGGGAGTCGGTCTTGGTGGCGTTGATCGCGCCGGTGCCGAGATTGGTCACCTGGACCGCCGCTCCCGCCACGGGCGCATCGCTCGGATCGACGACCCGGCCCGTGAGCGTGGCCCGAAATTCCTGGGCCAAAACGGATCCCGCCAGAAGGAGAATAAGTAGAAAATTTCTCATCACCCGAAACTCCGAAGTGTCCACTACGATATCAAGTTTCAGCGCCGCTTGTCCCGCACCGCCGAACCGGAGGGCGGGTTTCAACCCGCGCGGGACTTCAGTCCCGCAAGACACTATCCAGCGCGGGGCTAAAGCCTCGCGCGGACTGAAGTCCGCCCTCCGGGCGGCAATCGTGAGAGAATGGGACGAAGACTTCCGGATCACATCTGTGGGCGTGAGAGTTCAGATTCCTCGCAAAGCGGTTTTGGTGCGCTTCTTCCTGCACCCGGCCGGCAAACTCATCCTGGCAACCTCGGTCGCCCTGTTTACGCTGGGGCTGCTCACCTTCACCTTTTATTACGTCAAGTTCTCGCGCATGATCGACGAGAAGCTCGCCGAGGGGCCGTTCCCGACCACCTCGATGCTGTTTTCGGCGCCCAAAACGGTGAGGGTGGGCGACGAGACCACGGCCGAGGAGATCGTCGGCCAACTGCGCCGCTCGGGCTACGGAGAGTCGAAGACCAACCGCATGGGCTGGTACCACCTGCGCCCGGACGCCGTGGAGGTCTTTCCGGGGCCCGACTCTTTCTTCGACCAGGAAGCGGGCGTCATCAAGCTCGATGGCGGCCGGGTGGTGCAAGTCATCTCGCTGCGCGACAACTCCGAACGCACGCAATACCTGCTGGAGCCGGAGCTGATCACCAACCTGTTCGACCGCAAGCGCGAGAAGCGCCGCATCGTCCGGTTTCCCGACATCCCGAAGGTGCTGGTGAACGCGGTGGTTTCAGTGGAAGACAAGCGCTTTTTCCAGCACGCCGGCTTCGACCCGCTGCGAATTCTCAAATCGGCCTACGTCGACATCCGGGAGCGCCGGCATGCCCAGGGCGCCTCGACCTTAAGCATGCAACTGGCGCGCAGCCTGTGGCTGACCAACGAGCGCACCTGGAGGCGCAAGATCCCCGAGGTCCTGATCACGCTGCACCTGGAACAGAAGCTGACCAAGGAAGAGATCTTCGAGTATTACGCCAACACCATCGACGTCGGACGGCGCGGGAGCTTTGCCATCCGCGGCTTCGGCGAGGCGGCCCAGGCCTATTTCGGCAAGGACCTGCGCGAGCTGACGCTGGCCGAGGCCGCCACGCTGGCGGGCCTGGTCAACCAGCCGAGCTGGCTCAATCCGCTGCGCTGGCCCGACCGGGCGCGCGCGCGGCGCAACGTCGTGCTTCTGATGATGCGCGACAACGGATACATCGCCGACCGCGACTATGCCGAGGCTTCGGCTTCTCCTCTCGCCCTGGCGCGCACCGGCGGCGAATCGCTCGACGCCCCTTACTTCGTCGACATGGTGAACGACGACTTGCAGGAGCGCTTCCAGGCCCACGACTTCCAGTCGCGTTCCTATCGCGTGTACACTACCCTGGACCTGAACTTGCAGCGCGCCGCCGCCGAAGCGGTCCGCATTGGCATGCAGGAGGTGGACACTCAGATCCGCGCCCGCTACCGCAAGGGCGCCGTCAACATTCCGGAAGCGCAAGTGGCGCTGGTCGCTCTGGATCCGCAAACCGGCGAGGTGAAGGCCCTGATTGGCGGCCGCAATTATGGCCTGAGCCAGTTGAACCGCGCGCTGGCCAAACGCCAGCCGGGCAGCGTCTTCAAGCCTTTCGTCTACGCCGCGGCGCTGAACACGGCCGTGCTGGGCGGCCCCCGGCTGGTCACCACCACCACCACGGTCATGGATGAGCCGACCACCTTCTGGTTCGACAACAAGCCGTACGAGCCCAACAACTACAAGAGCGAGTTCCACGGCCTGGTGAACGTCCGCCAGGCCCTTTCAAAATCCATGAACGTCCCCACCGTGAAGGTGGCCGAGATGATCGGATACGACAACGTAGTCGAGCTGGCGCGCCAGGCCGGGATGAACCTGAACATCCAGGCCACTCCGGCGGTGGCGCTGGGCGCCTACGAAGTGACTCCCGTCGAGGTCGCCGGCGCTTACAGTATCTTCGCCGACGGCGGCGTCTTCTTGAGGCCCAACTTCATCAAGTTCATTCGCGACGAGAAGGGAACCGGCATTTACGACTACAAGCCGGCGCCGAAGCCGGTGCTGGATCCGCGGGTCTCCTACCTGATGGTCGATCTGATGGAAGAGGTGTTGCGCAGCGGCACGGGCGCCGCGGTCCGGGCGCGCGGGTTTGGGCTGCCGGCCGCGGGCAAGACGGGCACCTCCCACGACGGCTGGTTCGCGGGCTTCACCTCCAAGCTGATCTGCGTGGTGTGGGTGGGCTTCGACGACAACAAGGAGCTGCACCTGGAAGGCGCCCGCTCGGCGCTTCCCATCTGGACCGAGTTCATGAAGCGCGCGCACGAGTTCCGCGAGTACCGCAACGTGAAACCGTTCGAGGCTCCCAACGGCATCGTCAGCGTGCTCATCGACCCGGCCACCGGGCAACTGGCCGCCAACTGTCCCAACGCCCGCCCGGAGGTCTTTCTGGCCGGCACGCAGCCGCTGGAAACCTGCCGACTGCACGGCGGCCGCGCGGGAGTGACCCAGGTGGCCGGCTGGGACGTGCCCGAGCCGGAGCCCGCTCCCACCGTGGCGCGCCGCAGCCCCCCGGCCGCCCCGGCCGCCCCGGCGCGGCCGAAGGCGGCCCCCCCGGAACCCGAAAAGAAAAAGGGATTCTTCTCCCGCATCCGCGACCTGTTCCGCTGAGTTTGAGTTTCGGGGTTTCGCAGCCTGTCGCGCGAAACTCGCGATATAGTTGGAGTAGAGCCCGGGAGGCCGTTATGGTTTCCATTTTCATGTTCGCAGTTCTGCTCGCCGGCGGCGCCGGAGAGCTTACGCCCGAAATGCGCGGCGATATTTTCATGGCCCGCAAGATGTATCGCGAGGCGATCGACATGTATCGCCAGATCCCCGAATCGTACGTGACTGCCAACAAGATCGGCATCGCTTACCACCAGATGACCATGCTGGACCAAGCCAAGCGGCAGTACGACCGGTCGGTCAAGCTGAATCCGAAGTACGCCGAGGCACTCAACAATATCGGCACGGTCTACTATGCCAAGAAGAGCTACCGCCGGGCGGTCAGCCAGTACAACAAGGCGCTGAAGATCGCCCCCAATTCCGCTTCCATTCTGAGCAACCTCGGCACGGCCTATTTCGCCCGGAAGAAATATAAGGAGGCTTTCGAGATCTACCAGCAGGCGCTGGCCCTCGATGCCGACGTCTTCGAACATCGCAGCACCCAGGGCGTGCTGCTGCAAGAACGCAGCGTCGAGGAGCGCGCCAAGTTCCACTTCTATCTGGCCAAGACGTATGCCAAGGCGGGCGTCGCGGACCGGGCGCTGTTGTACATGCGCAAGGCCATCGAGGAAGGATTCCGGGAGCGGGACAAATTCAAAGAGGATCCCGAGTTCGCGAGCCTGCGCGAAATGCCCGAGTTTAAAGAGCTGTTGCTGCTGGAGCCGCGTGTTTTGTAGGCGCACGGCAGCCGCCGCGCTGCTCTTGCTGGCCGTCTTGCCCGTCGCCTGCCGGCGTTCGAATCCGCCTGGCGTTACGCGCCTGGCCCTGCTGCCCATCGAGAACCAGACCGGCGACCCATCCTGGGACTGGGTTTCGGGCGCCGCGCCCGGCGTGCTGGCCTCCCTGTTGGCTCCCGCGCCCGGCCTGCACGCGGCACCGGCCGCCGAGCGCGCCCAGCAGGCTTTGCGCGGTTACCTGACCCTGACCGCGGGCCGCCTGCGAGTTTTCTGCGTGCTGGAAGACCTGGAGCGAAAGCGCGTGGTGAAGAGCATCGCGGCAGCCGCTCCCGCCGGCGGCGGCATATTGCCGCTTCTGAACGACGTGGCGCGCGCGCTGTCCGACCGGGCCCGGCCCTATCCCTCCCAGAGCGAGGAGTCTCTCCGCCGGCTAGCTCAGGCCAGCGGCGCCGGAGATTACCAGCAGGCTGTCGAAGCCGACCCCGACTGTGGCCTGTCTTATCTCGCCTGGGCGCGCTGGCTCGCATCTCGCGGAGACCGGGAGGACGCGCGCAAAGTTCTGGAGACCGCACTGGCGCGCGGCGGCCGCGTCGCCCCCATCGAGCGCGCCGAGTTATCGGCATTGGCGGCCAGCCTGCGAGGCGACCGGGAATCGCAGTTGCGCGCCCTGCGCGAACTCGCCCAGTTGACGCCCTCCGACGCGCGCCTGGCGCGCGGCATCGGCGCCGCCGAACTCGCCCAGTCGCGGTTCGAGCCGGCCATCCTGTGGCTGCGCCGCGCGGCCCAGATCGAACCCGACAACGCCGAGCTGTGGAACGAGATGGCCTATGCGCAGGCCTACGCGGGCGACTTCGA
Organism: Acidobacteriota bacterium; assembly: GCA_016213755.1. Lineage (GTDB taxonomy): Bacteria > Acidobacteriota > Terriglobia > Bryobacterales > Bryobacteraceae > JACQZT01. The sequence continues at coordinate 42,432 of JACQZT010000152.1, forward strand.
GAATGCCCGCAAGAGCGCGGGCGAGTATATCCGGCTGGCGCCGGACAACCCCAATCCGCTCGATTCGCGAGGCGAGATCGAGTACCTGGCGGGCGATTTCGCCGCCGCGGAGAAGGATTTTCTCGCCGCGCGCCAGAAGAGCCCCGCGTGGCAGGGCGGCGCGCCGCTTCTGAAGGCCGCGCACGCCCGCCTGATGAGCGGCGACGTGGCGGGCGCCGACGGCCTCCTGGGACAGTACCTGGAATTCCGCGCGAGCCTGAAAGATCCTCTGGCCGTCTTCACCCAGGCGCAATGGGAGTTCTCGACCGGCCGCCGCAAACAGGCGATGGCCCGGCTGGAAGCGTTCCGCGCAGCCAACCAGGGCGAGCTGGCCGCCCGCGCCGCCACCCAACTCGGGGTGTGGAAATGGCAGACCGGCGACCGCGCGGCGGCGCGCCAACTGGCCGCCGGCGCCTCCCGGCAAGCAGTCGTGCTGCAATTCGTCACACAGCCCCCCGCCACGGCCGGCGAATGGGCGCTGCGGGCCGAACGCGCCTTCCCGCAACCTGCCGGCACACCGGTCAAGCGCTACGCGCTGGCGTACGCGCTGTTAGGGGAGAAGCACTTTCACGAGGCGGCGGTCCTGTTACGGCAAATGTTGCGCGAAACTTCGCCCCTGGCGGCCGGCGACCTGCGCGCGCTGGCGGGCTGGGCACTGTTGGAGACCGGCCAGATCGAAGAAGCGCGCCCGCTGCTGGCGCTCTATCCCCTGCCCGCAGCGCAGGGCGATCCGGCCTTCGCCTCGCTGATCATGCCGCGCTTCCTGCTGCTCCGCGCGCGCCTGGCAGCCCCCGGCGAAGCCGAACGCCTCCGCGCCCTCCACGCCAAACTCCAATAGTTGTTTCAACCGCTCCCTGGGAGCGGTCTCAGTCGCCGGAGACTCGTTCGGGGGTGAGCGGCGGGCGGAAGGACTGCGCGGCCAGCCAGGCTCGCACGCTCGGCCAGCGCGTCCGCAGGAGCGAAAGTCCCACCATGGCCGCGATCAGCAACACCGCCGTGGCCGCGCACAGGACCACCGGCAGGCTCTCTTTCCAGGCCCCGAACCAGCGCCCGTACACCAGTTCGATGTGCACCCAGTACACCAGCAGCGAAGTGGTGCCCAACTGGCGCACAAAACTCCAGCGCCGGCCCGCTCCGTGCGCGGTCCACAGGTAGGCGAACGAAAGCGCCAGCAGAAGCACGCCCAGCTTGATGAGGATCAGCATCGGGCTGTTCAGCCAGAACTCGGATTTATCGTACAGCGAGTACGGCAGCTCGGAGAAGTAACGCCCGCCGGCAATCAAGGCCAGGCCCGCCAGCGCGCTCCACTGCATCAAGCGCGGCAGGTTCATCGGCCCCGACAAGCGCACGATGGTGCCGGCGCTGATTCCGAAGGCCACGAATGCCGCCCAGGGGAAGAAGGCGAAGTAGTTGTAGTCCGGAACGACGTAGTCGCGCAGGAAGGGATGCAGCCAGTTCCAGTTCAGCGCGGAAATCAGCGGCGCCCCGCCGGCCACGGCCGTTCCCAGGATCGCCCCCCAGCGGACCCTCTGCTCGGCGGCCAGCGCGGCCAGGGGCGAGAAGAGCAGGATCGCCAGCCCCATGCAGTTCAGAATGTCGACCTTGAAGAGATCGGTCCAGCGGTTGTCCGGCAAGCCGGTGGCAAAGAGCTCGAGGCGGAACAGGACGGCGATGCCGAACAGATACCCCGATCGCCGCAGCGCCGCCAGGACCCTGCCCCCCGCGCTCACGCCGCGCCGTTCCCGGCCGGCCATCAGAAAGGCGAGCGTGATGCCGGTGAGAAACAGGAACGCGGCCGGGGCCATGCCGCCCACGAATTGCGACAGCACGTAGGCGCCGCTCTCATGGGCGCTCTTTTCGGCAAACGCATGATAAACGTGGCCGTGGAGCATGATCAGCGCGGCCGCGCCGCGAGTCCAGTCCAGGAATGCCAAACGAGAAGAAGAAGATTGTACCGATGATGCCATGACTTAAATGCGTCCGAACGAAATCAGCGCTGCGGAAACTCCCTTTTGACATTCGCCGGCAGTTTGAGAGCCAGCGCGCTATCCGGCAGACTTGGGTTCCATTTGATCTCGGAATAGGTCGCCAGCCGGTAATCGCCCGACGGCTCGTAGAACTTCTGCTGGACCGTGTGCCCGTCGGCCAGCGAAATCCACAGTTCCGCTTTGCTCAAATGCTGGCGGACCTTGGACGCTTTGGGGACCAGTTCCACGCGCACCGTCTTCTCTCCCGCCACGGTTTCCTCGTCTTGAACGCGCAGCGTGTAGCTGCGCAACATCTCGCGCGTGGGAGTCCCAAACCCGAGCAGCAGGAACTGATCGAGCAACTGGCCCTGCTGGCCGAGATTGTACTCCTGGACGGTCTGGATCTTCGGATAGAAAATCTCGGCCTTGCGGCCGCGGAGCGAGTACGATTTCGGATCCTGTCCGCCGATCTCCACCAGCAGGTGCAGCTCGCCCTTGCCCTGGCGCTTGAGACAAACGGTTCCGCTTTCGGTGCTGTCGTCGTTGATTACGGCGGTGTGGGTGAGCTTGCGGATCTTGCCGGTGAGGGAACGGAACGAAGCGGCGGAGTCGTCCATTTTCGCCAGCACCGCATCTCGCGATACCTGGGCCGAGGTCGCGGCCGCCAGCGTGAGCCAAACCACTGGAAAATATCTGCGCATGGGTTAATCGTGAAACGGACGTTCTACGGGTGTGTGAACGCCATATAGCCTTTGGTTTCTTCTTCGGAATTGAATATCGGTTCCAGGCGGACCACGCTAATGGTCTTGCCGGTCCGGCCCTTCACCAGTTCGGCGGCCACCGCCACGCGCCGGGCTTCCGGCTGCGGGTCGAGCAGCTCCGGCTCGATCCAATACACGCTGGCGCCATTGGTCGCCGGCAGCATCACCACGCTGAACGACCGCGCCTGGTCCCGAAACAGGCCCCTCGGAGTGAAGAAGATGAAGGCGAGAATCAGTCCGACCATCAGGTCGTACTGCCATCCGGCCCGAGGATAGTCCCACAGAATGAACCGCTTCAGGCCTGTCGCGAAACCGCCCGGCATATAAACTCCAGTTTAGCATGCGCCGCGGCTTCAGAACCGGAGCTTGACCCCGCCGGTCACCTGCCGGAACATGCCGGGCTGGATGCCCTGGGGCGCGCGCGAGGAGATGTAGCGTTCGTCGGCCAGGTTTTTGGTGGTAACAAACGGACTTACCGTGACGCGCTCGCGCTGGAACTCGTGTCCCGCCGAGGCGTTCCAGACCCAGTAGCCGTCGAGCAGCCCCACCGTGCCGTCGGCCGAACCCGGCACGGTTTGGCGGTTGTCGGTGAACTGGCGCCCCGCGCGGGTGCCGTCGATGTGCAGCGCGAATCCGCTTCGGTGGCGCCATCCGGCCCGCACGCCGAAGGCGTTTTCCGGCGCATAGGGAAGCCGGAAGCCCTCGTTGACGCCCGAGGAAAAGCGCGCCGTCGGAATCCAGGTGTGGCGCACATCGACGTAGAGTCCCTTGCGTGTGGCCGACAGCAGCAGTTCGACGCCGCGATGCAGCGTCCGTCCGCCGTTCACCAGGGTTGTCGTGGCGCCTCCGGAAACCGCCGCCGGAACGATTTGGTTTTGAAAATCGGTTGCAAACCAAGTCCCCTCCGCGCGCAGGCCGCGCACCAGGTGGAAGCGCGCGCCGGCTTCGTAGTTCCAGCTCAGTTCGGCGTCCAGTTGGAGCGAGACACCGGCGCGCGTGATGGCGTCCTTGATGCGTGGCGGCGCGAAGCCGCGGTGCACGCCGGCAAAGAGCGTAAGCGGAGAGGCCGCCAGGTAGGAGACGCCCAGCCCCGGAATCGGCTTCCACACCGAATCGCCGCGCCGGATGTTGGCGTCGGAAGGCGTGCCGTTGACGGGCTGCCGCAGAATGTGGCGCGTATATTCGTAAGTTTCAATGCGCAGGCCCGGACTCACCACCAGGCGCGACGAAAAGAAGATGCGATTCTGCACAAATCCGGACACCGCCTTTCCGTCCCGGACCTCGTCCTCGCGGAGGACACCGGAAAGCAAGGTGCGGGTCGCGCCGTCGATGCGCCGGTCGCGGTGCTGCTCGTAAACGTAGCGCACGCCGGTGTCCAGGCGCTGGCGCAGGCCGAACAGCGAGTGCTCCAGGCTCAGGCGCGACTCGGCGCCGGCCACGTCAAACTCGCGGTTGTTGTTGCCCGAGCTGTCGCGCAGGTACAAGGCGTCCCCCGCCCCGCGGCTGAAATCCTGCCGCCGCCAGTTGCGCGTCGTGGTGTAAGCGAACAGCGTGGTCGCCAGAACCGCGCGGGGGATCGGGAAGAATTGCTCGGTCAGCGAAGCCGAGTAGCGGCGAACGCGCAGAAGGTCGTCCGAAACGGGGTTCTGGGCCGGATCGGCCCGGTACATCGCCTCCGTCAACCCTAAGTACGTCGAATTGGAATTCTCGTCGTAGAAGCCGAGCTTTACTCCCAGGCGGTTCCTTTCGGAGAGGGTGAAGTTGAACTTGGCGATGAGGTCTTGGATGCCGAAGCGGAAGTCCCGCCAGCCGTCGCCCTGCTTGCGCAAAGCGCTAAGATACCAGCCGGTGCCGTCGCGGGAACCCCCATACGAGGCCTGCCCGGTGAACAGGCCGTACTGGCCGCCGGTGAGATCGAGTGTGCCTTCCTGCCGCGGCGGCGGATCCGGCGTGATGAAGTTCAATACCCCTCCGATGGTCTGCGGGCCGTGCAGAATGGAGCCCGAACCCTTCAGGATCTCTATGCGCCGCATGCGGTCGATCGGCGGGCTGTAGTACATCTCCGGCTCGCCGTAGGGCGCCAGCGCCACCGGCAGCCCGTCCTCCAGAACCAGCAGCGTGCGGCTGCGGTCGGGGTTGAGTCCCCGGATGCCAATGTTCAGACGCATGCCCACCGGTCCCGAGTCCTCGCGAACGTGAACTCCGGGCGCCTGTCGCAGGACTTCGTTGGCGTCCGCCGGCCGGCTCGCGGCCAAGTCCTGGTACTCGACCAGGTAGGCGGAACCGGGGATCTCCTGGAGCGCCGCCTCGGGATTCGTGCCGATGACATCTACTTGCATATGAGTTGCCTTTAGTTGGACGACCCCAAGGGTTGCGGAGGCCACTCCGCCCGCCTCCACCCGTAGAACCGAAACCGTGACTGGTTCGAAATTCCGTTCTTCGGCGGTCAGCGTGTACTCGCCCGCGGGCAGGCCGGAAACCTCGAACTCGCCATTGTCACCGGTGATCGTCAACCGCCCGCCCGGCTCAATCCGCACCTGTGCCCGCGGCACGCCGCGGTGGTTGGGATCGGTCACCCGGCCGCGCAGAACGCCGCTGGCGGCGCCCAGGTCCGAGACGACAAGAAAAGACAATAAGCAAGACAGCGCGGGAAAACGCATACTCCTCCCTCGTTTCTCCTCGGATGCAATTCATTTGCATCAAGAGAAAACTATAGCGTCTCCTGCAACTCACTGTCAACTGAAAACCGGGACAGGCAGCACTTTCCCCTTTTTCCGGCGCCGGAAAAAGGGGAAAGTGCTGCCTGTCCCGGTTTTCAGTTGACAGTGA
>JACQZT010000024.1 GCA_016213755.1 Acidobacteriota bacterium
CAATCCACTCTGCTGACGCTGGCCGCGGTCAGTCTCGTCATTCCGGCGGCCTTCCACCACCTCTCCGGGCCGGCGGGCTGGCAGCAGGAAAACGACCTGTCGCTGGAAATCGCGGCGGTCCTATTGCTGCTCTATTTCGCCAGCCTGTGGTTCTCGCTGCGTACTCACAAGGACTATTTCCGCGGCGAGGGCGAAGCGGCCGAAGCCGTGGCAGAGCACGGCGCGACTTGGAGCAAGAGCCGGTCGTTTGCCATGTTGACGCTGGCCACGGCCCTGATCGCATGGATGAGCGAGATCCTGGTCGGCAGCGTCGAGGCCGCCGCGCACACCTTCGGCATGACCAGCCTCTTTGTCGGCGTGGTGGTGGTGGCCGTCGTCGGCAACGCCGCCGAGCATTCCACCGCCGTGCTGGTGGCGCTGAAGAACCGCATGGACCTCAGCCTCGGCATCGCCATCGGCTCCAGCGTGCAGGTGGCGCTGTTTGTCGCGCCCGTGCTGGTGGTGGTCAGCCACTTCCTCGGGCCGCGGCCGATGGACCTGGTGTTCACCCCGGCCGAGGTGCTGGCCGTGGTGGTGTCGGTGTGGATCATGGGCCAGGTGGCCGACGACGGACAGTCGGACTGGCTGGAGGGCGCGCTGCTGCTGGGCGTCTACCTGATCATCGCCTTCGCGTTCTACTTTCTGCCCGAGGGAGGTTCGCATGCAGGAGTGGCTCCAGCGCCTGGGACGGGCCCGGCGCATTGACCTGGCGCAGCCCTGGTTCGTGGGCATGCCGCACTGGCCCACCCACCCGCCGTTCCTTTATTCGCTGACGCGGCTGCACGGCGAGTCGATGTATGCCGGCGGGGTCACCTCCGCCGCCGACGCCATCGCGCTGGGCACGCACACGGGCACCCACATCGACGCGCTGGGTCACTTCTCGTGCATGGGGCGCCTGTACGGCGGCCACGAGGCCGCCGCCCACCAGTCCTACGCGGGCGGCCTGGCGCGGAACTCCATCGCCGAGGTGGAGCCCATCGCCCGGCGCGGCGTGCTGCTCGATATCGCCGCCCTGCACGGCGTGGACGTCCTGGCCGAGGATCACGTGGTGACGGCGCGCGAATGCGAGTCGGCGGAAGCGCGCGCGGGCGTCCGCATCGAGGCCGGCGACGTCGTGCTGTTGCGCACCGGCTGGGCGCGGTACTTCAGTGAGCCGAAACGCTACACGAACGATCTGCGCACGCCCGGGCCGAAACGCGAGGCTGCGGGGTGGCTCTCCGGCCGGGGCATCTTCGCGGCCGGCAGCGATACGCTGGCCTTCGAATTCTCGCCCTCTCCCGCCATGGAGGTGCACGTACACTTCCTGGTGGAACGCGGCATCCACATCATCGAAGTTCTGAATCTGGAGGAACTGGCCGCCGCCGGCGTCTACGAATTCGCCTTCCTGGCCTCGCCCATGAAGATCCTGGGCGCCACCGGTTCGCCGCTGCGGCCCTTCGCGCTATGTTGAGCTCGGCCACCGCTCTCGTCATCGGCCAAACCAATCTCAGCGGGGTCGTGCAGCAGACGCCTCAGTCGTGGCCCAGCCAGCGGATGCGAAAGTTGGCGGCGCGGCCGTAGCCGCCATAGAACGTCATGAACTGCGGCGCGCCCATCATCGGGTTGACCACCGTCGGATTGCGGCGGCCGGTCAGGTTGTTGAAGCCGCCGCGGAGCGCCCAGCGGTGGTGGAAGAGGCTGACCTTCAACTCGGCGTGGATGTTGGCCTCCAGAAAATTCGGAAAGCGGCGCGAGTTGGCCGGGCCGGCCAGGAAGCCGTCCTCCTGCACGATGGAGAAGGGGAACCCGCTGCGGTATTCCACCAGGTAGGCCACGGCCCAACTCTTCCAGAACGTCGGCAGGTAGCCCCAGCTCAACAGACGGTGCGGCGCGTCCCAGCTCAAGGGGCCGGAGTTGTTGGCGATGTTCTGCGGATCGTCCACCGTGATATCGACCGCGGCGTTGGAACGGGCCGAGGAGCGCACGTACGACGCCATCCAGGCGTACTGGCGCCGGAACGTCTGGCGCACCGTGAACTCGGCCGAATCGACGCGGTCCTGGCGCTGGTTGGCCAGTTGGTAGCTGGAGTCGTTGGGCTCGAAGGTCGGGATGAAGGCGAGGCCGCTGAGGCCGCGCTTGCCCAGGTAGTTCATGGCGAAGCTGAGGTTCGACGCGAACCGCTGCTCCCATCCCACCGTGTATGTCCAAAACGCCGGCGAGTTCAGGCCGAGGTTGACCAGGTCGAACAGCGCCGCCACCGGTCCGCGCGCCACCGAGCCGTCGCCAGCAAAGTAAGTCACCACCGGGATCTGGTCCAGCGGGCGGACGAACAGTTGCAGGTTGGGCACGTCGTAGATCAGCCCGAACCCGCCGCTGATTTTCATATTCGGCCGCCGCGCGGGGGAGTACGCGGCGCTCAGGCGCGGCGCGAAGTTGATACGGCGGACGAGCCGGTCATAGTCCCAACGCAGCCCGCCTTCCACTTGCAGGTTCGGCCGCGGACGCCAGGAGTCCTGCACGTAGTAAGACGTCATCAGGCTGGTGCGTGACAGAGCGCCGGGCCCGAGGAACTCGGTCTTGCGGATGGGCGAGCCGTCCACGCGGAGGTGGTAGTACGTGTTGCGCTCGATGCCCTGGCTGTAGTCGATGTAGGAGACGTCGGCGCCGCCTTTGACCAGGTGCGACCCGCGCCAGTTCAGCGTGCGCGCAAAGGCGTTGACCAGAAACTGGTGGCGCACCGAGCTCTGACGCGCGTCGCGGAACCAGTTGCCGCGCTTGCCGGCCGCGGTGTAGTAGAGCGGCTCCCAGCCCTGCGGCTGCTCGTGGTAGGTCGTGCGATTGAAGGCGTACCCGGCTTCCAGCACGGCGCCTCCGCCCAGGTAC
>JACQZT010000139.1 GCA_016213755.1 Acidobacteriota bacterium
AGTCCCGCCGCCCGGCCGCCCTGCTCCAGCCGCGGCGGCAGCCAGGCCTGGCCGGGCGCCAGAATCAGGCGCGTGACGGAGAACGCTTCCCGTCCTCTCTCGCGCACCGCCAGGCGCAGCTCGTGATAGCCCAGCCGCGGGGCAAAGGGCAGGGCCAGTTTCTTCCCCACGAAGCGCCGTCCCCGCAGCTCCGCTTCTTGCACCAGGGGCGGCGAAGCGGCGGGCGTTTCCACCGCGGCGCTCTCGCCGCTCTCCCAAACCAGCTCGGCGGATAAGACGCCGCCGGCCAGCTCCGCGGGGATGTGAACTTCGATCTCGACCGCCCGTTCCGCTCCCGCCACCACCGTCGGCGGCGCCAGCCGCGACCAGGCCGCCCACAGCCTCTCTTCGAGCGCGCCGTCGAGCTGTTCCCGCGTATCCGAGGCCACGCCGAACGAGCGCAGCACGGCCCGTTGCGCCTCCGGCGACGGCACGTGATGCCGGCCCCAGATGTCCCAATACTCGGGTTCGATGCCCCAGGTTTCGGACGCCCGTGCCAGCGCCTCGTCGTAGCTCGCCGAGGGCCGGAACGTGAGAACGGAATCCGCCATGTGTGGTTCCGGCAGCTAAACCGGCTGGATCTCGGGCATCGGCACGCGAAAGCGCCCGGCGAAGATCTCCGCGAAAAGCGCCAGGATCTCGTCGTGGATCGCCCCGTTGTCCGCCAGCAGCCGCGCCTCGCCGATCTTCGCCGGCCCCCCGTGCATGTCCGTGACCCGGCCGCCGGCCTCGCTCACCAGCAGCATGCCCGCGGCCATGTCCCACGGATTCAGCCCGAATTCCCAGAACGCTTCCAGCCGCCCGCAGGCCACGTACGCCAGGTCGATGGCCGCCGACCCGCCGCGCCGCACGCCGTGCGTCGCCATGGCCAGTTGGTGGTAGAAGTGCACGTTGATGTTGAGGTGGCGCTTGCGGCTCGGAAACCCGGTAGCCACCAGCGAATCGGCCAGCCGCGCCGGCTTGGACACCCGCAGGCGCCGGTTGTTGAGCCACGCGCCCGAACCGAGTTCGCCCGAGAACAGCTCCTGCCGCGCCGGGTCGTAGATGACGCCGCAAACCATTTCGCCCGCCCGCGCCAGTCCCAGCGTGACGTTGTAAACCGGGTATCCGTGCGCAAAGTTGGTGGTGCCATCGAGCGGATCGACGTACCAGCGGTACTCGCTCGATCCCTCGTGGCTGCCGCCCTCCTCGCCCACCACGCTATGGGTCCGGAAGTGAGAGCGCAACCGCTCCACCACCAGCTTTTCGCTGGCCCGGTCGGCTTCCGTCACCAAGTCGAAATCGCCTTTGAGTTCGAAGCCCACGCGCCGCTCGAAGTAATGGGCTAACAGCGCGCCCGCTTCGCGGGCGATATCGACTGCGGCTTCCAGATAGCTTTGCATGCGATAGGTTCAGGACACGCCGCGGCGCTCAGATCTCGTACAGATACTTGATGTCGTGCTTGTAGATGAACAGGTTCGGCGCGCCCGAGCGGGTCAGCCGGATGAAGGCCGCGTCGTAGTACTCCACCGTGCCTTCCACTTCCTCGTTGCTGGTCAGCCGCACGCGCACCGCGGTGCGGTTCTCGATCAGACGCCGCAGGTAGCGGATCTCTTCCAGCGTGCTTTCCGTGACCCGCGGCTTGCCCTCTGGTCTTCCTGTCGACTTGTTATCATTCACCGGCTTGAAGAGGGTCCTTGTCCCTGGGGCGGGCGTCCGCCGCCCGGATCCGAATCCCCATAATAGCCGTTGCGCGCAACCGCGCGCAAACCGGGACGGCTCAGTGAGATGCGCAGCGGATGGAAACCGTCCTTGGCGGGCGGGACATTCCTGGGATAGAAGGCCAGCAGGTACTGGGTGCGCAGGTCCTTCAGGATTTCGTCGAAGGCTTGGTCCAGTCCCGGCCCCAGGCTGGGATAGAAGACCCTCCCGCCAGTGCCCGCGGCCAGCGTCGCCAGGGCGTTTTCGCCCCCGATGTTGCGCCCCGCGTCGTTGAGGATGGGCATCACCAGGATGGAGTAGAACACCGCGTCGGCGCGATGCGCGGCCTTCAACGCGTCCTGGAAGCGCTTGGCGCTGTCGGTGTCGCCGCCGTCGGTGACCACCACCATCACGTGCCGGCCGCCGCGCTCTTCCAGGTCGCGGCCCGCCAGGTAGATCGCGTCGTAGAGCGCTGTGCTGCCCTCCGCTTTCAACTGTTTTAACTCCCGCTCGAGGCGCTCCAGCCGCCGCGTGAAGCCCGATCTCCGCGTGACGTTGTAGTTGAAGGCGTACAGCGCCACCTCGTCGCCCGGGTTGCCTTCCCGGAACACGGCCTTCAGAAACCGTGCCACCGACTCGGTTTCGTAGCGCAGGTCTTTCGCCGTCGAAGCGCTGATGTCCACCAGCAGGCTGATCTGCAAGGGCTGTTCGGTGTGCCGCTCGAAGACCGCCAGATCCTGCCGCACGCCGGTGTCCTGAATGTGGAAGTCGGACTTATCCAGCGAGCCGATCAGTTGTCCGGCGGCGTCCTTCACCGTCACCAGCAATCGAACCAGGCGCACCTCGACGCGGATGACGGGATCCTGCGGGAACAGCAGGCCGGCCAGCGGCACCAAAACCGCCGCGGCGATCAGCGGCTTGCCAGCGTTTCGTCCCACTCGCCCTCGACCCACACCTCGCCATCGGCGAAATGCTCTTTCTTCCAGATGGGAACCAGCTTCTTCAAGCGGTCAATGCCTTCCAGCGCCGCCTCGAAAGCCGGCTTGCGGTGCGGCGCCGTGACCACGATCGCCACGCTCGCCTCGCCGATCTCCATGCGCCCCAGCCGGTGCACCATCCCGATGCGGCCGATGGCCGCCGCCCCGGCGATCTCGCGCCCGATGCGCGCCATGATCTTCACCGCCATCGCCTCGTAGCACTCGTAGTCGAGGCACTCGGTGGCGCGGCCCTTGCTGTTGTTCCGCACCACGCCCTCGAATACCACCACCGCGCCGTCCTCGCCCCGCTGGAGGCGCTCGATCAGCGCGCGCGTGTCGATCGGCTCGCGCGTCAGCGCGAAGAAGTGGCCCGCCGGGTCG
>JACQZT010000153.1 GCA_016213755.1 Acidobacteriota bacterium
AACGCCGCCATGGGCGCCACCGCATCGAAGCCGCTGGACTCGCGCACGGCGGCGTCGTCCGGGTCCGGCGCCGGGCCGTTGTAGCGCCGCCAGCGCTCGTCCCGCTTGGGGAGGAACAGCGTGTCGCCCTGCGGCGAGAGCAGCGCCACCGCGTCCGGCTGGGTCCAGCCTGTAAGGTACTGGAAGTTGGCTTCCTGGAAGAAACCGTTGCGGTCGTCGCCCGACTCTTTTTCGGTGCGGCCGAACAGGACCACCACCGCGTCGGGCAGGGCCTTTTTCAACGCCTCCCGGCGGGAGCGAAACTCCTGGGCCCACAGCGGGAGCGTCGCGGCCAGGAGCAAAAGCGAAATCGCGCGCATCGACTACTACTATAGCCGCACCACTTGCCCGGCAAGCAGTTCCTGGAGCAGCGGAGATTCGGGGTACGGGTGGCCGCGGTACTGGCGGAACCCTTCGCCGCGGTTGAGGCCGGCCAGTTGCGCGCGCGCCGTGGTCCAGGCCTTCATGGTTTCCATGTAGTCGTCCATGCCGTGCTGCCGGATCAGCCAGTTGCGCTGGCTGGCGTGGCAGGCCAGCATGTCCCACTTGGTCTGAAAGACCGGCTCGACATTCACGATGAACTGCGGCCGGACCACGACTCCGTCGCGGTCCACTCCTCCGGCGGGGTCCATGTAGTAGAGATGAGGGATTGCCTTCAGCGCCGGCGCGGGGTCGGCGGCGCCGGTGCAATAGTTGGGCGCCGGAGCGGCGAAGCAGGCGTCGCGCACCAGGAGGCTGGTGTTCTCGTGGTCGCACAGGTAATCGACCGGCGCGGCGGTGAGAATGATTTCGGGCCGCACCCGGCGCAGGATCTCGGTGACGCGCCGCCGCGCGGCGTCGTCGTTGAAGATGGCCAGGTCGCGAAACTCGGCGCAAACGTAATCCGCCCCGATGAGGGCCGCGGCGCTGCGCGCCTCCTCGCGGCGCAGGCGGGAGATCTCTTCCGGAGGATATTCGGCGGTGCCGCAATCGCCCGGGGTCATGCTCACGATGGTGATGGAATGGCCTTGCCCGGCCAGAAGGGCCAAGGTTCCACCGGCCATGATCTCGGCGTCGTCGGGATGCGCGTGAATGGATAGAATGCGCCGCTTGTCTCGCATTAAGCTACGGGTCCTCTCAGCGGTCCCCATTGGGCCGCCAACTGCTTTCCTCGTTCGGTCACGGCCGCCATTTCGGCCGGCTCCAGCGGTTTGAACGACCGCGCCGCGGCCAGCGCCTGGCGCAGTTCCTCGGGCGTGCGCAGGCCCAGGATGGCCACCGAGACGCCCTGCACGCCCCAGGTGTAGCGCAGCGTGGCGCTGTAGTCCTCGGGCGAGGTCAGGCGCGCGCCGCTCTTGCCCGTGGGTCCGCCCAGAACCTTCATGGCGATGACGCCGATGTTGCGCTTGCGCGCCTCGGGCAGGACCTTCTCTTCGTAAGCGTAGATATGCCGCTCGACGAAGTTGACGGTACACATGAACAGCTCGAACTCGCCGGTTTCGAAGGCCGTCAGCACGCGCGCCGGCCGCTGGTGGCTGGTGCAGCCGATATGGCGGATGAGCCCCTGCTTCTTGGCCTCCAGCAGCGCGCCGAGCGTGCCGTCCATGGCCAGCGCCTGTTCGAGCCTGGGGTAACGGTCGTGGCGGCTGATGTTGTGGATGTGCACGCAGTCCAGGCGGTCGGTCCGCAACTTCCGCAGGCTGTCGTGGATCTGGTACAGCGCGTCGCCCTTGGCGTTGGTCTCGACCTTGGAAACCAGAAAAACTCTGTCGCGCTTGCCCTTGAGCGCCTTGCCCAGGCGCTCTTCCGAAACGTTGTAGGGCGGCGCGGTATCGACGTAGTTGACGCCGTTGTCGATGGCCTCGGCAATGACCCGATCCACGGTGGATTGTTGCGCGTCGAGATCGCCCAGGTATTGCGCGCCGATCCCAAGAATCCCGGCCTGAAAGTTGATCTTGCCCAGCCGGCGCGTGGGTATCGAACCGGCCCCGCGCGCCGCCACAGGCGCGGCCGCGGCCAAGCGCGCGAAGTCCCTGCGAGTGAGATGCTGCATAGCTCGTATTCTACCCCGCTGGGCCTCCCCGGAGTCGCGCTCTCAGCAGCTTTGCATGCGAAGACAGTTTGCCGTACGTTGGATCTATGAGACCGGAACTCCTTCGACGATTGGAGGAGGTGGTTTGGGTGGACGCCGGCCGGCTGTCCGGAGTGCCCTGCTTCAGGGGGACTCGGATTCCCGTACAGATGCTGATGGACCACCTCACGGCGGGATTTTCGCTGGACGAGTTCCTGGAAACCGTCCCGTCCCTGGAGCGGGCCCAAGCTCAGCGTTTTATTGAACTTGCGGGCGAGCAGATGAAGGAATGCGCATCCTCCTTGACGAATGCGTGAACCCCAGGCTTCTCCTGGCGTTTCCCGGAGACGCGATTCTATCCAATTTGGTAACATAGCGGTTCCCGGCCGATCAAGTCGAGCGTCCCGCGCATGTTGATTGTCTCCTTGGGTGGCCGCCGGCCGCCGCCCCAGGATCCACACGCCCAATACCGCCATTCCCAGCGCGATCCACTGGCTGGCCGACAGCGGTCCTCCGAAGGGGTCCGGGGCGTCCTGCGCGCGCACGAATTTCACTGCGAAGCGGACGCTCGAATACAGCACCGGGTTATAGTCCAATCTCCAGCCGGCGTGCGGAATCCGGCATCCATCCGCGCCCGGCCTGCATCTACCTGGTTGTCAGGAAAAATCTATGCCTAACCTCAAAGGAACCAAAACCCATCAGAACCTGAAGGACGCCTTCGCCGGCGAGTCGCAGGCCAACCGCCGCTACCTGTACTTCGCCAAGAAGGCCGACGTGGAAGGCTATCCGGACATCGCCGGACTGTTTCGTGACACGGCCGAGGGCGAGACCGGCCACGCGCACGGCCACCTGGACTACCTGAAGGCCGTCGGCGACCCCGCCACGGACCTGCCCATTGGCGACACCGCGGAGAACCTCACCGCCGCCATCGCCGGCGAAACCCACGAATATACCGACATGTACCCCGGCATGGCCAAATCGGCCCGCGAAGAGGGCTTCGCCGAGATTGCCGACTGGTTTGAGACTCTCGCCAAAGCCGAGAAGTCCCACGCCGGCCGCTTCGAAAGCGGTCTCAAGAGCATTTCGTAAGAACGGGGCGGGCGTTCCCGCCCCCTCCGTCCCGCCATCTGCGATACTGCCATCATGTCGCACATCAAAGGCGCTCCAACTCCCGGCTTGAGCTACAACCCCAACGACCCGATTTATTGGCTCCGCGCGGGGCTGGAACCGGAAATCGAACGCATCTTCGAGATCTGCCACGGTTGCCGGCTGTGCTTCAACCTCTGCCCTTCGTTTCCGGAACTGTTCAACGCCGTGGACCGCCACGACGGCGACGTGCGCAAACTCACCGCGGCCGAAACCGGCCGCGTCGTGGATACCTGTTTTCAGTGCAAGCTGTGCTACGTGAAGTGCCCCTACACGCCGGACGACCGGCACGAATTCCAGCTCGACTTCCCGCGCCTTTTGGGCCGCTACGTGGCCCTGCGCCGCAAGGAGCAGGGCGGTTCGCTCCGCTCGGCCATGCTGTCCCGGCCCGAGTTTTTGGGCCGGATGGCCAGGCCTACCGCCGGGCTGACCAATTGGGTCAACCGCCAGCCGGTGGTCCGCGTGGCGCTGGAGCAGGTGCTGGGCATCCACCGCGAGAAGATGCTGCCGGATTTTCACGGCGAAACCTTCGAGGACTGGCGCAAGAAGAACCAGCCCGCGGGCGACGCTTCGCGCGCCGTGCTGTTTCATACCTGCTTTATCAACTACAACAACCCCGAGGTGGGCAAGGCGGCCATCCGCGTGTTCGAGAAGAACGGCATTGCGCTCGGCTCGCCCAAACAGAATTGCTGCGGCATGCCGGCGCTGGAGGCCGGCGACATCGAGCTGGCCCGGACCATGGCCCGCAACAACGTCGCGGCGCTGCTGCCCGCCGTGCGCGCGGGCAAGAAGGTGGTGGCCATCAACCCCACCTGCTCCTACACCATTCGCAAGGAGTACGCCGAATTGGTGGGGACGCCCGAAGCGGCCGAGGTCGCCGCGGCCACGCACGATTTGTGCGAGTACCTGTTCCTGCTCAAGCAGGAAGGCGGGTTCAACCGCGACTTCCGCTCGACGCCCGGCAAAGTGGCCTGCCACCTGCCCTGCCACTTGAAGGCGCAGAACATCGGCTTCCGCTCGCGCGACATGCTGCGCCTGATTCCGGGCGCCACCGTAAAGCTCGTGGAACAGTGCTGCGGTCACGACGGCACCTGGGCCATGAAGAAGGAATTCTTCCCGCTCTCCCTGCTGGCCGGCAAGAAGGCCTTCGACGAGATGCGCGAGCAGCAGGCGGACGTAATGACCACCGACTGCCCGCTGGCCGCCGTGCAGTTCGACCAGGCCCTCGGTACGCGCCCGATGCACCCCATCCAGGTGCTCGACCGGGCCTACCGGGAAGACGGTTTTCCCGCGAAGGTGGCGCCGCTCGAGGAAAAAAAGGAACCATGAAACCCATTCGCAACGACGAAATAAAGAGCCTGGGCGACTACGAGTTGATGCGCGCCGAAGTGCGCCCGCGCCTGATGGCGGTGAAAGACCGCCGCCGCGTGCGCGCGGGCGGCAGCCTCACCTTCCTGTTTGAGAATCGCGACACGGTCTGGTACCAGATTCAGGAGATGCTGCGCATCGAGCGGCTGGTGAAGCCCGAGGAGATCCGGCACGAAGTCGAGACTTACAACGAGTTGATCCCGGCCGCCGGCGAGCTCTCCGCCTGCCTGCTGATCGAATACGAATCGCCCGGACTGCGCGCCGTCTGGCTGCGCAAGCTGCTGGGGCTGGAACGCCACGTCCGGATCGAAATCGAGGGCGCCGGCCGCGCCCAGGCCCGCTTCGACGACCGCCAGATCGCCACCGACCGCATCAGCGCGGTGCAGTACGTGAAGTTCCCCCTTACCGCCGCTCAGGTGCGAGCTTTCCCTCGGGGAGCCAAAATCGTCATCGACCATCCCGAGTATCCGGCCGAAACCGTGCTCAGCGCCGCGCAGCTTGCCGAGCTGGCCCAGGATCTGGCGTGACATACTAAACGGGAGATGGTGCATCTGTCGGCGGCCGAGACCGCCGTTCTCGCGGCCCTTACCGTGCTGTCGGCGGCGGCCTTCCGGCGGCGCCTGCAACCCGTGTTGCGGGCCATCCTCAACTCCCGTCCGGAGCCCGGCTGGACGCTGAAGCCTCTGGGTCCGCGCCTGGGCGCTTTCGTCCGCGGCGTCCTGCTGCAAGCTCGCGTCATCCGCGAGCGCCCCCTGCCCGGGCTGGCCCATGCGATGGTCTTCTGGGGCTTCTGCGCTTTCGTGGTCGTGACCGCGAACCACTTCTTCTCGTTCCTGTCGCCGGACAGTTTGTATCATGCCGTGGCGCGCGTCTTAGCCATGATCGTGGCGGCGGCCATCGCCGGGCTGGCGGTGCGGCGGTTCCTTGTGCGTCCGCGCTGGCTGGGCGCGGTGTCGCCCGAGTCGGGACTCGTCGCGTTTCTCATTTTCGCGCTGATGGTCACCTACTTGGCCGGCCAGTGGTGGGCGCACACCGTCGCGCTGCTGATTTTCTTGCCCCTGATTCCGGGCACCAAGCACCTGCATCTGTTGTTGAGCCCGTTCGCGGTGTTCTTCCGCCGCGACGGGTTCAGCCGCCTGCCGCCGCTCGATGGCGACGAGGACTTCGGCTTGGTGGCGGGCAAGGATCTCTCGCGCATCGACGCCTTGCAGGTTTTCTCCTGCGTCGAGTGCGGGCGATGCACCGAACATTGCCCGGCCCATAATACCGGAAAGGCGCTGAATCCGAAAGAGGTCGTTCTCGGTCTGCGCGCTTATTTGCGCGACAACGGCCCCGGAGCCGAAGAAGCGCTGCTCGACCGGCATGTCTCGCAGGAAGCGGTGTTCCAGTGCACCACCTGCGGCGCTTGCGAGTACCAGTGTCCGGTGGGAATCCAGCACCTGCCCATGATCCTCGGCCTGCGGCGCGGAGCGGTGAACACCGGCGCGTGGGAAGACGACCACGGCAGCCGCCTGTTCCGCAACCTGGAGCGCTACGGCAACCCGCTGGGCATGGCCGCAGCCGAGCGCGAGAAGTTCGTCCGGAAGGCCGGGCTGCCGGTCTTTGACGGCTCGCAGAAATACTGTCTGTGGCTGGGCTGCATGGGGGCCTACGATCCGCGGGGCAGGGAAGTGGTGCTGGCGCTGAAGAGCGTGCTCGATCGCCTGGGCGTGAGTTACGGAGTGCTCAAGAAGGAACACTGCACAGGCGACGCCGTGCGCCGATTGGGCAACGACCTGCTCTTCGGTCAACTGACCGAATTCAACCTCGAACAGTTTCGCCTGGCCGGGGTGAAGAAGCTGCTTTCCATTTGTCCCCACTGCGTGCGCACCATCGCCGAAGACTGGCGCGAGTTCGGCGCGGCGGTGGAGATCGAGCATCACAGCGAGTTCCTCGCGCGCCACGCAGTGAAGGCGCCGGGCGGCGGGAAGATCGTCTTCCACGACCCCTGCTATCTCGGCCGCTACCGCGGCATTTACGACGCCCCGCGCGCGGTGGCGGACTTGGTGGCGCCGAAACGCACCCGCCAGCGCTCCTTCTGTTGCGGCGCCGGGGGCGGCCTGAGCTTCCTCGGCGACGAAAAA
>JACQZT010000144.1 GCA_016213755.1 Acidobacteriota bacterium
CGCCACCTGCGCGAAGCCGAGCCGGCGAGCCGCACCGAAATTGGCACGCGCGTCGCGATCTTCGAGCGCATCGCGCAAGATTTCCTGGCTGCGCTGGATGAGAATCTCCGCTCGCGGGCGCTGGTGTACACTCCGTTCTACCACCCTTGGCTGTTCGTGAAGTCGCTGCTCTCGGCCCCCTTCCGCGCCGGCGCCCGGGCGGTGCTGATCCAGAGCGAGTACGACAAGTGGTTCTACGACAAGAACACGCTGGATCAACTGCCCAGCCTGACGCCCGACCGCGCCGCCGGCGCCCATCCCGACGCGGTCTTCGGCCCCAAACTGATCCTCAACACCACCTCGCTGCTGAGCGGCGAACGGGTGCCGTTCTCGCGCGTGCCGGTGGCCGGCATCAAACAGATGTCGCGCGTGAACCGCAACATCCTGCGCCTGTCCCGCGTGGTGGGGGCCTCCAGCGCGGTGCCGGGCGTGTTTCCGCCTACCGTCATCCAGGGCGACATGCTGGTGGACGGCGGCGTCTGCGACAACCAGGGAATCGAAGCCCTGATGCGGGAGAACCCTCCCTGCGACGTCCTGCTGGTCAGCGACGCATCGGGGCAAATGGAGGCGGTCGACACGATGAGCGCCGCCGACCTGTCCGTGTTGCTGCGCGTCAACAGCATCCTCCAGTTCCAGGTGCGCTCCAAGCTGATCGACGTCCTGGTGGGCTGGCGCCAGATCGATCCGGCCAGGCGCTTCTTCGGCTTCATTCACCTGTATCTGAACCTGAAGGACCGCGCCGCGGTGGTTCATCGCACGCCGTCGGAGTACATCCCCGGCATCGCGCAGATCCGGACCGATCTGGATCAGTTCAGCCATGTCGAGCGCGAGGCGCTGATGTACCACGGCTACACCCTGATCGACGCCCAATTGCAGGAGTATTGCCGCCCGGCGCTGGATTCTTACCTGGTGAGCGGCGCGCCGCAGCGCGTCCCTCCGCTGTTCCGCCGCGACGTGCAGGCCAAGGCCGGTGCCCGGCAAGAGCTGCTCCGGGATCTGGGAGCGGGACGGCAGAACGTCTTCCTGGCGCGCAGCGCGCACAAGCACCCGGCTCGCGTCTGGCCCCTGCTGGCCGGTGGCGGCCTGGCCGGCATCGGGCTGCTGGGCGGCACTTTGTACCGCGCTCCCGAAATGCTGCGCCTGGGGCAGAAGTGGATTGGCCAGAACATCACCGGGCTGATCCCGCTGCCGATCTTGCAGGGAGCGGACTGGGTTCTCAACTACCTGGCCATGCCCAAGCTGTCCCGCCTGGTCGAGGTTCTCTCCGGGATCCTGTCGGTGGCGGCGGTCCTGGCCCTGACCCTCTACCTGGTCTCATTCCCGGTGTATGAGATCGTGCGCCGGATCGCGGTGGCCCGCGACGCGCAAAGATACAGGTCGCTAACGGGCGTCGCACCGTCGACCCAGTGGCCGCCTGCGGCCGAGCCTCAGGATGCGGGCGAGCGCAGCATGGGCCAGGCGGCCGGCCAGGGCTAATTTCCCGCCGGCGGCAGATCGAAGGCCTGGCAGGCGCTTTGGAAGCCGCCCCTGCGGTGCGCGCCGTCGCAGAAGGGCTTGTTCTGGGAAAGCCCGCAGCGGCACAGCGAGACAAGAGTGCGCCCGCCGAGCCCGAACTCCTTGCCTTCCGCATCCACCACGGTGAAGTCGCCCTCCACGCGAAGGGGACCGTCGTTTCTGATCGTGATCTTGGCAGCAGCCATGTCCGAGATCGTAGCATAATGGTCGAAATGGGACGCTGGGCGGTATTCGTCGTGGTGGTTGCGGCGGCCGCCGGCAGGGCGCAAAACGAGGTCGAGCCGGCGGTTCTGACGCTGGCGCGCGTCAAGCGGAGAATGGCGGAAAACCTTGCGCGCCTGCCCAACTATACCTGTCTGCAAACCATCGAGCGCGCCACGCGGCGCACCGGCTCGCGCAAGTACCAGTTGCTGGATACCATGCGCCTGGAAGTGGGCCTGGTGGGCGGCAAGGAACTCTTCGCCTGGCCCGGCGCGGGGCGCTTCGAGGACCGCAGGCTCGAGGATTTCGCCGCCCCCGGCGGCGCCATCGGCAACGGCAGCTTCGCCCTGCATGCCCGCGCCGTGTTCTTGGGTTCGGCTCCGGTTTTCCGGTTTGCGGGCCGGGAGACCATCGACGGCCGAACGCTGGCGCGGTACGACTTCGAGGTGGCACAGCCGTTCAGCGGCTTCCAGGTGCGTTCCGGCGACGCGACGGCCATCGTGGGCTATCACGGCTCTTTTTGGGCCGGCGAGGAGACCTTCGACCTGGTGCGTTTCGAGATCCGCGCCGAAGATCTTCCGCCCGTGCTGCGGCTGGCCTCGGTGAGCGACGTGATGCACTATGCGCGCGTGCCGATCGGCGGAGGCGAGTTCCTGCTGCCGGTGTCGAGCGAGATGACCATGATCGACTTGCGCGCCAACGAGAGCCGCAACCGGATTCGCTTCTCCAATTGTCAGCAGTACACGGGCGAGAGCGTGGTGCGCTTCGGCGATCCCCCGGACGCGGCACCGGCGGCCACGCCCGCTCCCGTTTCTCCCCGGGTTTTCGAGATGCCCGCGGACCTGCCGCTGGAAATCGAGCTGACCTCGCCCATCGAATCCGGACAGAGCGCGATTGGGGACCGCGTGACGGCGGTTTTGTTCCGGGACGCCCGTCTCAAGGGCCGGACCGTGGTTCCCAAAGGCGCGCTGCTATCCGGCCGCCTGGTGCACCTGGAACGGCGCCACGCTTTTTTGGGCCGCGGCGAGGTGTCCGTCATGGTCGTGGGAATTGAGTTCAAGACTGTCGAGTCATCCGCCGGACGGGCCGATTTTTCCGCACGTCTGGAAGAGATCGGTCCGGTGGCCGTGCCGGGCATGCGCACCGATTCGTCGCGGCCGGTGATTACCGGGCAGAACGGATGGGGTTCGCCGTTGCGTCCGGGCGTTGGCATGTTCATGCTGAAAGGCGATACGATCAAACTTGGCCGCGGTTTTCGGATGATCTGGCGGGTCATCGGCGGACCCGGGGGGTGAATCAGTGATCCAATTTGAAATCGAATCCGATCGCAAGCTGTTTGAAAGCGCGCTGGCCTTCGCGCGGGAGCAGGTGAAGCGGCTCATCGAGCGGCATCCCGATTACTGCCCGGTTTATACCAAGGGCGGCAAGTGGAAGCACGAGGGGCCCGCCTGGACCCACTGGTGCGACGGTTTCCTGCCCGGCATGATGTGGCTCTTCCACCGCCGCGCCGACCCGTCCGGCGACGAGTCGTCCTACTGGCTCGAACAGGCCATCCGTTACTCGAAGCCGCTCGAGGCGCGCAAGCAGGACCGGGATATTCACGACCTGGGTTTCGTCTTCCTGCCCACTTACTATCGCTGGTATCAGAAAACCAAGGACCCGGCGCTGAACGAGGTGCTGGTGGAGGCCGGCCGCACGCTGGCCTTGCGCTTCCGCGAGAAGGGCCAGTACCTGCGCTCGTTCGTGGCCGAGAACTCGCTGTTCATCGACATCATGATGAACGTCGGGCTGATCTTCTACGCCGCGCGCGAAACCGGCGACCGCCGTCTGCGCGACATCGCGCTGCGCCACGCCCTGACCACGCGCCGCTGCCTGGTGCGCGGCGACGGATCGGTGGCGCACGAAGGCATCTTCGACCTCGATACCGGCGAGTTTCTGCGCGAGGCCACGCACCAGGGCTGGCGCTCGGATTCCTGCTGGTCGCGCGGCCTGGCCTGGGCCATGTACGGCTTCTCGACCTGCTACGAATACAGCCGCGACCCGCGCTTCCTGGACACCGCCACCGCCTGTGCCGATTTCTACATCACCCACGCCCCCGGCGACGGCGTTCCGCCCTGGGATTTTTCGGCCCCGCTCGAAAGCCGCCGCCTGCTGGACACTTCCGCCGGAGCCATCGCCGCCGCCGGTCTGCTGCGCCTCTCCCGCCTGCTGGCCGATCCGGTCAAGGGGCACTTCTACTGGTCCACTGCGCTGCATATCCTCCGCAGCCTGAGCCAGAAGC